>JBGUPV010000029.1:0-29622 GCA_045130455.1 Lachnospiraceae bacterium
GATCCCGATCGAGATCAGTCCGCCCTTCAGGCACTCCGCCCCGAACAGCTCGATTCCCTCCGTGAACGCAGCGTAGTGCGTCACCGACGACGCATGTGCCGCGATCGGCAGCATGGTGACCTCGGGAAGAGAACCGCCGATAAAGATCGCCGCCGCGACGAAGCTCATGAGAACCATCGGAACCCGCGGCAGGTCGCCTTTGACACCCTTCTTATCGAGTGCCTTGACCTCCGGCGACGGCTCCCTTAAGAACAGTACGACAAACAGCTTCGTCATGTATGCCAGCGTGCACCCGCCGGCCAGCAGGAACAGATACTCCGAAACCTTGTAAAATGCGTCTCCGTGCAGGTGATAGCATGCCACCAGCGACTCGTGCAGCATCGTCTTCGAGACATACCCGGAGAAACCGGGGATGCCCGCGATACCGAGAGACGCGATCAGGAACAGCGCCATAAACCAGTAGCGCTCGCGGCCGAAACCGCGGATCTTATTTAACTCTCTCGACCCTACCTTGCGGACGATGATGCCCGCGCACAGGAACAGGATCAATTTGAACGAGGAATGGTTGAGCATGTGAAGGATCGTGCCGGAAACCGCAAGTCCGCTCTCTCCGCGGAGCGAGGACATCGCTCCCGCACCGGTCACGATAAATCCGATCTGCGACACCGAGGAGCATGCCAGCACCTTCTTGATGTCCGTCGCCATCAGCGCAGGGATCGCTCCCGCGAGCATCGTGACGACGCCGATCAGCACAAGGAACCGTCCCCACTGCCCGTCGCGGATGAACATCTGGCCCGACAGGATCAGAATGCCGTACACGCCGGTCTTCGTGAGGATTCCGGACAGCAGCGCGGACGCCGGGGCCGGAGCCTCCGGATGCGCCTTCGGAAGCCAGATATGCAGCGGCCAGCATCCGGCCTTCGCGCCGAAACCGACCAGCATCAGCCCACCGGCGACGTAGAGCTGCGTCTTGCTCGAGACAACATGGCACGCCACCGGAAGTTCCGCGATCACAACGGTGCCGACCAGGTCCGCCAGAAGCCAGATTCCCATCAGCAGCGCAAGACCGCCGATCACCGCCACCGCGAGATACGTCTTGGACGCGCGGATCGCGGCCGCAGTCTCCTCCTGTGCCACCCATACGTACGAAGCGAGGGACATGCCCTCAAAAAAGACAAATGTCGTGAACAGATCCGCCGACAGGAGCACGCCGATGGTGCAGGCGAGCGTGATGAGCGTGAAGAGATGGAATCTCGCGCCGTGCTCTTCTCCCTTGGCATACCAGAAGAAAAAGAGCGACGCCGTCATCCACGCGAACGCAGCAACAAAAAGGTACAGCGCGCGGAATCCGTCGACACCGAAGTTGATGCCGAGGCCGCACAGTTCTTTGATCGTCAGGGTCAGCTGATACCCGAGCGCCTCCAGCATCATGATGATCATCGTCGTCAGCGCGACACCGACGACCGTCACGGTCACAACGATCTGCTGCGCTCTCTCGGCTTTCTTCGGCCGGTCAGCCAGAAGGACGCTCAGCGCATAGGTGATCAGGCCCCCCGCGAGAGGAACCAGGATCAGCAATAAAAGTACGATGTCTCCCTGCATGAGACGCGCCCTCCTTTCTCATTTTCCGAAACGGCTGCTTGGTGCGGACACTGCCGCTCCCGCACGTACACGCCGGATATCTTACAGATCTCCCCTCGCGACGGACAGGAAAAAGTCCGTGAGCGGCGTTGAGAAGATACCGCCGAGGATGATCAGTATCGTCAATATGACAAGGGGCACACGCATGCGCCACCCCGGCTGTCCGTTGGTCACAAACACCGGAAGTCCGTCCTCGCCCACGATCTCTTTATCCGCAGCACCCGCGCTGTCGGAAGCATTCTCTCCGTCCGCGGATCCCGCGGGTTTCGCGGTCTCTGCGGTCTTTGCGGTCTCCCGCCGCTGCGGGAGCCATGCGCGGATGACGACTTCCATCACGTACGCCGCGCACAACAGCGCCGAGAGGATCAGCGCGCCGAGTCCGATGTATGAGGCCGGCGTCGCGGCATCCACCGCCGCCGTGCCGATGGACCATTTGCTGACGAATCCCATGAACGGCGGGATTCCCACAAGCGAAATGCCGGCGATCGTGTAGATCGCGAAGATGAAAGGCATCGTCTTTCCGCCGCCGTCCATCTCCCAGATGTAACGCTTTCCGGTCTTGACCAAAAGCGCGCCGACACAGTAGAACAGCGTGATCTTCATGATGCCGTGGCAGATCATATGCGTCCACGCTGCAGCCATTCCGGCCTCCGTCATCAGCGAAGCCGCAAAGATGATGTAGGACAGATTGCTGATCGTGGAAAATGCGAGACGCCGCTTACACTGCTGCTCTTTCACCGCATTGGCCGCGCCGTAGACCATCGTGACCATCGCGAAGGCCATCACGGTGTACTGCGCCCAGGAACCGCGCAGGAAGTCCGTGCCGAAGCTGTAGTAGGTGATGCGGATGATGGCAAATGCACCGGCCTTTACGACGGCCACCGCGTGAAGCAGCGCCGTGACGGGCGTCGGAGCGACGGACGCGCTCGGGAGCCACCCGTGGAACGGGAAGATCGCCGCTTTGACACCGAATCCGAGTACCGCCATGACGTACACGATCAGAAGCGTCGTACGGTTGCCCGCCTGCGTCAGAACGCCGCCCAGGCGGAAATCGATCGTCTCGCCGTAGACGGCGATCGCGATGAAGCCGATGAACGCGAACGCCGCGCCGCCGATGGAATACCGCACGTATTTTCTCGTCGCCACCACGGCCGTGTAATCCAGCGCGTGCATCATGAGCGGGATGGTCACCAGCGTGAGCATCTCGTAGAACATATACATCGTCATCAGGTTGGCCGACAGCGCGATGCCGACGGTCACCCCGTATGTCATCGTATAGAACGCGAAAAATGTATTTTCCCTGCCCTCGTGCTCCATATACTCAAAGCCGTAGAGCGAAGCGATGGGCCACAGAACGCCGATCAGTCCGGCGAATACACAGGACGCGCCGTCCATGCGGAACGTGACCGCGAGGCTCCCGGCGAGTTTGACGATCATCGCCTCCCCTTCCGGACGGTACAGAAGCATGAGCAGGATGCATGCGGAATTGAGGAGCGTCACGCACAGCACGTAACTCTCCCTGACGATACGCTTTTTCGGTTTCCACAGGCCGAGCGCCGCCCCGCACAGGATCGGGAACAGGATCGGAACCAACTGAAAATACGCGTTCATCGGTAACTCCTTTACTTACAACAATACCGTCGTGGCGATTCGCGCCAGCCAGTTGATCAGTCCTCCCGGGAACAGGCCGAGGATGACCGCGGACGCCGCGAGCAGCAGCATCGGCACCCACATGAGCGGGCCGACGTCGTCGCGCTTTGTCTCTGCCTTCTCTGCGGTTTCCGCACCGGCTTCCTCCGCGGCGGGCTCATTTTCCGGCTTCTCTTCCCCGCTGCGCGCGTCAAAGAACGCATCCGCCGTCACACCGAGCAGATACCCTGCCGTGAGCAACGCGCTGATGATCAGCACCACCGGCACGGCGTATTTGAAGCCCGCGATCTGCGAATCCAGAGCGCCTCCGGCGAGATACCATTTGCTGACGAATCCCGACAGAGGCGGGATTCCCACGAGAGCCAGTCCTCCGATGGTAAAGCACCACATCGTCACCGGCATCCTGCGGCCGATGCCCTTGAGCTGCGCCACCTTGCGCTTGCCGGTCTTGTAGATGACCGCGCCGGCGCACAGGAACAGAAGGTTCTTCGCCGTCGAATGGAAGATCACGTGCAGCAGCGCGCCGACCATTCCGACCGGCGTCAGAAGATACAGACCGACCAGACAGTACGAAGTCTGGCTCACGGTCGAATATGCGAGTCTCTTTTTGAACACCTTCTCGCGGAACGCCATCATGGAGCCGAGGAAGATCGTGAACAGCGTCAGCACCAGGAGTGCGTACTGCACCCAGGTGTCACGCAGGAAATCCGGTCCCGCCGCGTAGTAGACAACGCGGATGATGAACAGGATACCCATTTTGGTAATGTTACCGGACAGAAGCGCGGATGCCGGCGCCGGTGCCTCGGGATGCGCCTTCGGAAGCCATCCGTGCAGCGGGTACATGCCGACCTTGGAGCCGAGACCCAAAAGCATCAGGAAAAGCACCACGAGAAGCCCGGAAACCTGGTTTCCGGTCAGATCCAGCCGCAGGAACCCGCCCTCGATGTACGCGAGCCTGCCGCCCGTAACGGCGCCGACCTCGGCGTAGTGATAGAAGAAAAATACGCCGACCAGACCGAGGAACGCTCCGGCCAGGGAGTAATACAGATACGCGAGGCCGGCCGAAACGGCGGTCTTCGTCTGCTCATGCATAACGAGCGGGAACGACGCGAGGGTCATCAGCTCGTAAAAGATGTACGTCGTCACAAGATTTCCCGAGAAGCACACGCCCATGATCGCTCCGAGGGCGAGCATCGAGAACATGCAGTAGCGGTCCTCTCTCTCCTCATGCTTCATGTACTCGAAGGAAAATACGGTCGAGCACAGCCACATGGCGGTCGTCAGGATCGCGAAAAGCCGCGAGATGCCGTCCGCGCGGAAATAGATCGGCGCATCCGGAAGGATCTCGAAGAGGCAGAGCTCCGGGCTCTTCAGCGCCGAGCAAACGATCGCGAGGATCGCCGTCGCAAGCACGAACGCGCCCGTCAGCAGACGCACTTTCTTACGGTCCGCACGGAAAGGTCCGAACCTGAGGATCATCGCGCCCGCAAGCGGCACCAGGATTGTAATCGGCATCAACCAAGCCCAATTCATAAGCAGCACCTCTGTTTCATAGTCCGATCGGACGAAGCCCCGTCCGAAGCCTTACGTTTATCATCCGAACATCGTCAGACCCTCGCGGATCCATTCGAAGATCGGCTGGGAAAATGTTCCGAGCAGCACCGTGACGATGATAAACAGCGTCACCGCGGCGCACATGGGCGCCCCCTCCCGCATTCTCGCGGGTGCCGGCGATGTCTTCGAAACGACCGGCGTGTACATACTGATCATCTGTCCGATGAAATACATCGCGTTCAGGATCGTACTGATCGCGAGAGCGACCAGCGTGATCAGCATTTTCGACGGCGCTTTCACACCGAAGGCCGCCTGCGCGAAATACACCTTCGAGGTGAAGCCCGCCAACAACGGAATGCCGACCATCGACAGTGAGCCCACCGCAAATCCGATGCCCGCCACCCTGCTTCGGTAGGCCGAGCCACGCAGCTTGCGGTAGTTCGCATTTTCCCACGTACCGTTCGTCAGGCCGTTTAAGCAGATGAACAACATGGCCTTCGTGACGGCGTGCGAGAGAATGTGGAAGATCGACGCGATCATGCCGGCCTCCGTGTTCAGACCGAATCCCATGTAGATGTAGCCGATCTGCGCGACGGACGAAAAGGCGATCATACGGCCGACGTCCGTCTGCTGGATCGCGCTCACCGATCCGAAGATCATGCCGGCGATACCGAACACGAAGAGCACGTCATCCACCTGAATGGTATGAATGATATCCATGCCGATGACACGGTAGAAAAACTTGATCAAAAGGAAAATGTATCCCTTGGACACCAGGCCCGAGAGGATCGCGCTCGAGGCGCATGTGGAATAGCCGTACGCCTCCGGAACCCACGAGTGAAACGGGAACAGCGCGGACTTGATGGCGATACCGACACAGAACAGTCCGACCGCCACCGTCAGCGGCTCCTGGTACGACCCGCTCTCGACGATGCCTACGATCGCCCTGTGCATATCTTCCATCAGAAGGTTGCCGGTGATGCCGTACAGGATCGAGATCGAGATCAGCAAAAGACCGGAACCGAGAAGCGACATGATCATGTATTTGATGGCCGCGAGAAGGTTTCGGCCCCACCCGCGGATCATGATCAGACCGGCCGCGGAGATCGTGTTGATCTCGATGAACACGTAGCCGGTGAACAAGTCATTGGTGTAGATCAGCGCAAGCAGTGAGCTCAGAAGAAGGTTGATCATGATGTAGTACAGATTTTCCTTCCCCTCCGGAACATCCGCCGCCGTGAACTTCCGCCCGCCGATCAGTGAGAACAGCATGATAAAACAGAAGAACGCGGCAACTAAAGACTCCAGAAGTCCAACGCGGATCTCATTGCCGAACGGCGCGGGGAACGCACCCATTTGGTACGTAAACGCCTCTCCCGTCCTCAGGACATACAAAAACACGCATACCGACATGATACCGGATGCGACCACAACCGCAAAATTCACGCGCTTCGCATGTTTCCCCTTGAGCACCGAGGACACCGGCCCCGACACCATGGGAAGCAAAATGCTGAAAAACGGAAGGTTTTGTACGAATTCCATAGGGTTCCTCTGTTCTGCGCCTCTCAGCGCTCGTCATGTTCCCGCAATACCATCACGGTGATCCGGTCGATGTCCAGCGTATGGTACCGATGGTACAGCCGGACCGTGAGCGCCAGCATCAGCGCCGTAACACTGACCGAGACCACGATGCCCGTGAGCACCAGGCCGCTCGGTATGGGGTTGACGTATTTTGCCGCCGTCGTGTCGCCGTCCGTGATGATCGGAGCGACGCGGCTCTCGATGTATCCCATGGACGCCAGGAACAGGTACACCGCGGTGTCCATGATGTTCAGCCCGATGATCTTCTTGATCAGATTCTTCTGCAGCAGCAGATTTCCGAATCCGATGCCGAACAGGATCATCGACACGACCGACAGATAATTGTCAAAAAGCGATTGAATCATAATTTCCTCCGACACTCCCCGGGATCAGAAGCTTCCTCTCCGGAACAACGCGTAAAATGCGTACATCGTGCAGGCAACCTCAAGGCCGACCAGCAGGTTGATCGGCAGGATCAGCCCGGAGCTGATGATGTCCCCGGCCGTTCCCAGCGGAACGACGGACGCGATCCCATTCGCCCCCGTGAAGAGGTAGTACGCGATGATCAACGCATACAGGCAGAGCGAGCCGACTTTGATCACATCGTAGACCTTCTCGTCGAAGAAGCGCTGCGTTTTCGCGAAACCGAAGGAGGCATTGTAAAGGATCAGTCCGGCGCCGATCACCGCGCCGCCGGAGAAGCCTCCGCCCGGCGAGAGATGGCCGTTCAGCAGGATATACAGGCCGAACAGGAAAATGAGCGGAACGACGATCTTGGCGATCGTCTGCAGGATCACATCCCCCTCCGGTTCATAGGAGCTCTCTCCTGCCGGCATCGGATCGTCCTTGCCCGCGCCCAGGTGCTTGCCCTCCATGTGGAGGAGAAGGATCATGACCGTGCACGCCGCGATAAAGAGCACGTTGGTCTCGCCAAACGTATCAAAAGCACGGTATTTTAAGATCATACCGGTCACCGCGTTCACGGCACCGGTCTCCTCGAGACCGTCCTCGAGATAGCGCTCTTCCACCTCGTTGACCGCAGGGGAATCCGCGCTTCCGAACGGCGGCATGTACGCCACATTGATGATCAGCATGGTGATGATCATCAGGCACATCACGGCCGCAAGGACATAGTAGATCCTGCGGAAAATGCGCACGCCCGTCATCCGGCGGAACCGCTCCGCGTCCGCCACCGGGTCCTGCTCGGGAAGTTCGAGGTAGCTCGCGTTGACCGCGCGCTCCGTCTCGTCGGCTTTTGCGACGATCTGCTCCCATTCCTTCGTATGGTCGGGCTCGGGAAGCTGCACGTCACCGCGCACGAACTGCAGGAAACGGGCCGTTTTTGTCTTATCGTAATCTTTGCGTCTGCGACTCATGCTTCACCGCCTTCCTGCCCTGCTTCCGCATGGGCCTCCGGCTCATTTTCCGGCTTCGGAGTCTCCTCCTCGACCGCGCCGACACGGCGGAGCGTCATGAAGAACAGCACGCTGGTGACACCGGCGCCCACCGCCGCCTCCGTGATGGCGAGATCCGGCGACTCCAGGAAGATCCAGATAATGGACATTACCAGACTGTAGGACATGAAGATGATGACCGAAACCAGAAGATTTTTCGAAAAGCTCACGCCGACCGCGCACACGATCAGGAAAATGACGAGCAAAAGGAGAATGATGTCTTTCATCGCGCATCACCTCCGTTGCCGCTCTCATTTCCGCCGTTGCCGGGACCTTCGAGCTCACAGTTGTCCGAGAGTTTATCGCTGATCTCCACCTCAAAGCCCGCCAGCAGATGACTGGAAACGGGGCTCGCGAACCAGAAGAACAGGATGATCAGCGCAAGTTTTAAGGAGTTGAAATTCATGCCCCACATGATGATCAACCCCAGAAGTACAAGAAGAATGCCGAGTGTGTCGGTCATTGCCGCCGCATGCATGCGGTTGAGTGCAAACTTGAACCGGAAGAGCCCGAACGCGGCCGTGATCGCCGTGAGCACGCCCGCCAGGATACAGAGACCGCCGGCGATCAGACGAAACCATTCCATCATACGCGCGCCTCCTCTTCCGCATCCGCAGCGGACGAACCGCCGGACGCTTTGTCCGCGCCGCGCTTCGCCTTACCTCCCGAAGCCCTTCCGCGCAGGTGATCCCGGTGCACACCGAGATAAACCCTGACCAAAACGACCACGGCAAGAAAGCTGATCAATGCATAGATCAGCGCGACATCCAACAGATAATTCTCCTGAAGCCAGAAGGAAAGAATACAGATCACCATGATGGTGAGCGTGCCGAGCATATTGACGGATACGATGCGGTCGGCGATCTCCGGCCCTCGGATCGCACGGATCAGGCACGCGAACATGATCAGGATCAGAACAAAGATCGCACCTCCGCAGAGGATGTCCTGGGCTTGCTGAAGGGTCATCGTGAGCCTCCTTTCCCGTCGGAAGGAGCTTCCTTCTGCTCAAGTTCCAGAAGCATCTCCTCGAAGATGCTTTCCTTCGTCCCGGCGACATTTTCCCTGTCGAGGGCATGAACGACGAAACGGTCACCGGACTGGCGCACGGTGATCGTGCCGGGTGTGAGCGTGATGGAATTCGCAAGGAGTACCTTGGCGCCCTTGGATCTCAACTTTGTGCTGAACGAAAACAGAACAGGTTCCGGCTCGAGACTGCCGGAAAGGATCAGATGCATAACGGAGAAATTGGCTTTGACGATCTCCCGGAGCAGGATCACGAAATAACGGATGAGAAACGGGATCCGCGCGATCAGGCGCAGCTCCGAACGGAGCGAATACTCCATAAACCGGTAACAGAACGCTCCGAGCGGCACACACAGGGCGACGCCGACGATCAGAACTTCCGCCGTAAACCGGCCGTTTAAGATGATCCAGATGAGAAGAAACAAAGCAAACATGGTCTGCCTCCGGGATGCGCGACCGCGAAACGACCTGCGGTCGAAAAAATACGCGTTCAGTTTAGCACTTCCCCACTGTATTGTCAATGAAATGCATTCGCCGCAAGGCAACAAAAAGAGCTAAAAAAATTGCGGTGCAATCCGTGGATTGCACCGCACATTCTTTCTACTTTGTCGTCTTGACAGTGATTATGCACGAGCCTTCTTGGAAGCTACAACAGCTACAAGAGCAACTACTGCAACACCTGCAAAGAGAACAACCGTCATGGTATCAGCGGTCTTAGGAGTCTCAGGCTGCTGAGTAGGCGGATCCTGCTGCTGAGCCTCAGGAGAGGAAATAACAGCCTTCTTTACAGCGAAACCATTGTAGAAGTTAAGGTTGATGTCACCAGAAGCAGCTGCCTTAACAGCATCAAGATCGAACGTGAAGGTAAGCACATCGCCTACTTCAGGCTCGTCCGTCGTCTTAGCCTCGAAAGCGCCGTTAACGCCCCAGCCACCGTCGGTGCAGAGACCACCAATGCCCCAACCGGCACCGGCGCTGCCACCCTCTTCGGTGTACTCTACTTCAACCACGAGCTTGGAACCTGCAGCGGCACCGTTAACAGCATCCGTGATCGTAGCGTTGCTGGAGATGCCGAGATCGGTATCAGCAGCGAGAGCGGTACTCATAACCATGACTGCTGCAAGAGCAACAGCAAGTACGACTTTGAATAACTTTCTCATGAAAAGTTACCTCCTTATAGAATGTGAATTCACTTCAGGAACATTGTAACATTTTTGTTACAATATTGCCACTATCAAAATGCACAATTACTGGCACCGTTTTTGTGCATTATTGACATAAAAGTTACGGAATATAGGGGATTTAGTCCCTATACCACCCAAATTTCGATCATTTACGGTTCTTCTGAAGGAAATCCGGGATCTTGATCCCGCCGCTCGTGCTCTCCGAGGACGACGGCTTATTGTACGAAGGAGCTGCATACGAAGTGCTCTCCTGCTGTACCGGAGCCGCCGGTGCTACCGGAGCCGTGTACGCGGGCTGCTGAGGAGCCTGGTATACCGGGCGGGCCGGAGCTGCGGATACGCTGCTTGCCGGAGCCGCGGGTGCTGCCGTTCCTCTGCTGGTGAAGCCGAGACCGGTGTAAGCTCCCTGAGGGGACTGTACCGATTTCTTCGGAGCGTAACCCTGACGGTTAGCAGCTCCCGAAGAGGAATTGCTCGGATGTTCCTCAAGGCCCGTTGCGATGACGGTGATGCGACACTGGTCCGGAGCGGTCTCGTCGTAGATCGCACCGAAGATGATGTTCGCCTCGTCGCCCGCAAGTTCCTGTACGTACGTAGCGGCCTCGTTCACCTCGATCAGGCTTACCGCGCCGGCGATGTGCAGGATGATATGACTTGCACCTTCGATATTGGTCTCAAGAAGCGGCGACGTGGTCGCCTGCTTCACAGCTTCCATACACTTGTCATCACCGGAACCGTAGCCGATACCGATGTGCGCCACACCCTTGTCCTTCATGACGGTCTCAACGTCCGCGAAGTCAAGATTGATGAGTGCGGGCGCATTGATCAGGTCGGTGATACCCTGAACACCCTGCTGAAGAACTTCGTCGGCCTTGCGCAATGCCTCGGGCATCGTCGTACGGCGGTCAACGATCTCCAACAGACGATCGTTCGGGATCACGATGAGCGTATCCACGGACTGGCGAAGACGCTCAATACCGGAAAGCGCATTGGCCATGCGCTGCTTTGCCTCAAAACGGAACGGCTTCGTCACGATACCGACGGTAAGCACGCCCATCTCCTTTGCAATGGAAGCGACCACGGGAGCCGCACCGGTACCGGTACCGCCGCCCATACCGCAGGTAACGAACACCATGTCCGCACCCTTGATGATCTGCGTCAGTTCTTCCTTGCTCTCCTCGGCCGCCTTCTCACCGACATCCGGCTGAGAACCCGCGCCGAGACCTTTCGTTAACTTCTCGCCTATCTGAATGCATTGAGGAGCTTTGCAGTTCTTGAGATGCTGCTTATCCGTGTTAACACACACGAAATCAACGCCTACGATCCCCTCTTCGATCATTCGGTTCACCGCATTGTTGCCGGCTCCGCCGACACCGATCACGAGAATCTTTGCAGCAGCTTCGTTCTCTTCTCCTTTAATTTCAACCAAGGTAGTATCCTCCTTTTTGCATAATATTCCTATTACCCACGCTTTATCATATAATCAAACGTGCAAAATAGCAAGCTTTTTTTCGTTTCGAAGGCAAAAACATCCGTATTTTCCAAGGTTTTTGACCCGAAACCGGTCACGTCGTCATTCGTTATCCGAATTGTCCGTACCGCCTTCCGTTTTTTGCTCCGTCTTGCCGTCTCCGGGAGGCGTTTCCGTCTCCTCTTTGACCTCGCTGGCGGAGAACTTGTCGGTGCTGTTGCGGATGTGCTCCATGTTCACGACATACTTCACATCCCTGCCCAACGACTCGTTGCGCTCCCGCAGTTTTTCCCTGACACCCGCGATCATCGAGATCTGGATATCATACGCATCGCGCACGCCGAGCTTGTATTCATTACCGTCCGCGATGAGCGACACGCTCTTGTCCTTCGCGAACCGGATCTCATCGACTTCCAGCTCATTTTTCCGCATCTGATAGACCAGGTTCATGATGACGGAAAATAAGCGTTCATCCTGTACCTCAAACGGCTCGTACATCGTCAGGTTCGTGTACACGAGCCCCGTGACCACAGGAAGGTTTTCCGCGTTGGTCTTGCGGGACGACACGACCTCGCCGTCGCGGTTGAAATATACGTAATATCCCTCGGTGTACAGGCACCCGATCGGTGCTTTCTCATATGCCCGGATCACCACATGCCCGTTGTCGACCGAAACCGTGATGCTCTCCAAAAACGGGAGCGGCTCGATCGGCCAGTATTTGAACCGAAGGCTGATGAGAGGCGAGTAATCGTAGAGTTTCCCGTCGAGAACATACTCCTTGATCTCCTGCTCCGTATATCTCTGTGATTCTCCGAAAATGATGACCGTGACGTCCCTGTCGCGATCGATCTTATACGTCTTGTGAAACCATAAGGCCGTGACGGCAAGCGCTCCGAGGACGAGGATCAGAATGATCAGCCGCCGAAGTCGTCTTCTGCTCCGTTTTTCCAGTTTCCTGACCGCCATGGCTCTCCCCCGTAACGCTACTCATCCTCATTTTTCCGACCGGATGACGGCTGGCCGAGGACAACGTCCATGCGGTATCCGCCCTCGATCGGCTTCGGAGGCGTCTCCGTCCGTTTGGCCGCGGCCGTGTTTCCCGTGCCCGATCCGGACGGTTTTCCTGTCCGATCCAAGGTCTTCCGGTCGTTCCTGCGCTGCGTCTCCGCTGCCCGGCTCTTCGCCTTCTTCACAGCCTTGCTCGCAGGCTTGACTTTCTTCCGGTCGTCCTTGACCTTGCGCAGTCCGCCGCGGCGGAGAAGGCCGGCAAGCGGCTTTCTCTCCTCATCGGAAGAACGGTTCGCTCCCGTCCATCCGCCGGCTTCCTGCATTTCCATTCTCTTGCGATACCCGATATTCCGGGATACGTTCAAAACCAGTCCGCACTCCGCGCACAGCACCAGAAGCGACGATCCGCCGTAACTGATAAACGGAAGTGTGACGCCGGTCGAAGGCATCGTGCCCGTAACGACCGCGACATTAAAGCAAACCTGCATGCCGATGTGGACCATGACGCCGTAACAGATCAGAGTTCCGTACATGTCCGGCGCGTTGATCGCCACGATCGCGATCCGCCACAAAAGCAATGCAAACAGTATCAGCAGCGCCGCTCCGCCGACGAGTCCCATCTCCTCGACGATGCAGGCGAAGATCATATCCGTGTGAACCTCGGGAATGTGTCCGAGTTTCTGAACGCCGTTGCCGAAGCCCTTGCCGAACAGGCCGCCGGACGACAGCGCGTAAAGTCCCTGCTTGACCTGGCCGACATTTTCCTCATCGGTCAGATGCTGCCACTCGTAGATACGTCGGGAACGGAAACCGCCCTCCGTATTGCTGCCGAAGATCTTCACCGCGAGCATTCCCGCGATCACGGCCGCCGCGACCAGGATCGCGAACAGAAGCTTCTTGCGGGAGCAAACAAAGATCAGGCAGGCGATGATGCCGGCGAGCACGATACCCGTCGTCATACTTTCTTTCATAGCCAGCACGGTGACAACCCCGAGGATCGCCATCGTGAAAACAAACGGTTTGAGCCGGTCCTTGCGCGCGCACACTTTGCACATCGCGTACGCCGCGATGATGATCACAAAGAGCTTGGCAAATTCGCCGGGCTGGATCTTGAAACCCGCCACCGCGATCCACCGGGCCGCGCCGTTGGTCGCGCCGCTGTACTCGGACTCACTGTGGCCGATGACGATAACCAGAAGTTCCATGCCGACGATGGCAAGGTAGCCGAGGATCAAAAAGACCGGGAATTTGTACCGAGGCGTCTCGAGCGCATACACGCGGTAGTCGACCAGCGAAAGAAACACCATGCCGGCGATGCCCACCGCCGCGTAGAGGATCTGTCTTGACGTGTAGAACGAGGCGTTGCCGCCGTTGTATTTGGAGGCGTTAAACGCGCTGATGCTGCTGATCATCAGAATACCGATGACGATCAACGCGATCACCATGAACAGCAGGGTGTAGTCGTAATAACGCTGTCTCTTGTCCGACGTGTAGGAAAACCCTGTCGTCTCCATGGCGCTCCTCCTTTCTCCGTTCTTTCTCTCTGTGCATTATTCGGGGAGCGCTCGCACAAGAGCCTTGAACAGGTCTCCCCTCTCCTCATAGTTTTTAAACATGCCCCAGCTTGCGCAGCACGGGGACAGCAGGACAGCCTCGCCGGGTTTCGCCAGGCGATGGCACGTGTCGACGGCCTCCTGCATGGACTCCACACGGATGATGTCGGAAAAACCCATGCTCCTCGCGGTCGCTTCGATCTTGTCGGCCGTCTGGCCCATCAGAACGAGCGTGCGGATGCGTCCGTCAAACTCACGGATCCAATCCTCGTAATCCGAACCTTTGTCATAGCCGCCGCCGATCAGGATCGTCGGGCGATCCATGGCGCGAACGGCCTGGATCGATGCGTCGGGATTGGTTCCCTTGGAATCGTTATAGTACACGACACCGTTCTTGGTCGCCGTGTATTCGATGCGGTGTGCTACCGCGACAAATGACCTGAGCGCTTCGCGGATGCGATCCATCGGCACCGACATCGCGATACCCGCCGCAATGGCAGCCATCGCATTTTCATAATTGTGACGGCCGATGATGTTCATCTCGTGGACATCGATGACTTCCGTCTCCGTGACACCGTCGTTATAGCAGATCATATCCCCGCGGAGATACATGCCGCGCTTTAAGATGCGGCCCGAGGAGAACCAGAAGATCTTCGTGCGGAGATCCTTGCTCATCTCGCGAAGGCGGTCGTCCTCGTAGTTGAGGATGCATACCTCGCTCGGCGTCTGCTTCTTTGCGATATTGAATTTGGCTTCGGCGTAAGCCTCCATCGTGTGATGGCGGTTCAGATGGTCGGGCGTGATGTTGAGGATCATCGATACGTTCGGATGGAACTCCTCGATGGACTCCAGCTGAAAGCTGCTCATCTCCGCCACCGTTACACCGTCGTCCGTCGTCTGGCGTGCGAGCTCCGTGTAGGGAGTCCCGATATTGCCGACAACCTCGACATTTTTATATGCGCGCCGCATGATCTCACCGGTCAATGCGGTCGTCGTCGTCTTTCCGTTGGTGCCGGTCACCGCCACAAGGCGTCCGCGGCTGAAGCGGTACGCAAGCTCCACCTCGCCCCAGATCGGCACTCCGCGGTCGCGAAGGCCCTGTACCATGGGAAGATCGGTGGGAACGCCGGGGCTGATCACCACCAGCTCCGTCTCCGCGAGCACATCTGCCGGGACCTCCCCGCAGAGGATCTTTCCGGAAAATGCGTCGCACAGCCGGCTCCGGATCTCCGCCGGATCCTTCGACGCGTCAGAGTCACAGAGCGTCAGCTCCACCGGCTCCTCCGCCAAAAGATTGCACGCGGCGATACCGCTCTTGCCTGCTCCGATCACCAGGATCTTCTTCTGTTTCCATTCCATGTGACGATTCCTCTTTTCCGTCGCGCCGTCCGCGGCCGACATCTCCGTATTCTACGTTCAAAAAGTTCTTTCGTCAAGTCCGAACAACGTCAACCTGCGTCGTTGTTCTTGCTCTTGCTCTTCTCTTTACTCTTATCGTCTTTCTTGTCTTTGTCGTCTTTATCGTCCTTATCGTCCGAGTCATCATCTTCGCCGGACTTGCCGCCGTTCTCACCGTTCTCATCGATGTTGCCGCCGTTGATCTCGTCGTCATCGATGATGCCGGTATACTCGACACCGTAGTTGATGTCGCCGCTCGGATATACGTGAAGGTGCGCAAGGACATCCCCGAGGATCTCACTGGTCAGCTGCGTCGCCGGACGGCTGCTGTTGTACAGCTTCGCGTCGTCGATCTCGTCGATCACCACGTAGATGACATACTGCGGATCGTTGGCGGGAACACTGCCGATAAAGGAAACCACGTACTTCTTCTCACTACGCGGCAGCTTCTGTGCCGTTCCGGTCTTGCCGCCCACGAGGTAGCCCTCGACCTTGGCGGGCGTTGCCGTACCGGATTCAACGGTCATGTAGGTCGCGTTGCGCATGAACTCCGAGGTCTCGGCGCTCACGGTCTTACGAACGAGAAGGTTGGCCGCGTCGTACACGGTCGCACCCTCGGCGTTGATGATCTGCTTGACCACGTGCGGCTGATAATAGTTGCCGCCGTTGACAACGGAGGCGTATGCAGCGATCATCTGCGGCATCGTCACGTTGAAACCCTGTCCGAAACTCTGGGTTGCCAACTCGAGTTCGTTGAAGTTCGTCTCATCGAGAAGAATGCCGGCCGGCTCGCCGGGAAGATCGATCTCGGTCTTGATCCCGAGTCCGAAGTGGGTCTGATAATAGCGGAACGAACTCTTTCCGAGTTTGTTCGCAATCTTGATCAACGCGGGGTTGCAGGAGCGCATCAGCGCCTGCGTCAGGTCCACGGTGCCGTGTCCGTTCTGTGCGTTACAGTGGATCATCGCTCCGTTGATCTCCTCGACACCGGTGCACTTGAACGTGGAGTTCTTCGTGACCAGATCCTCCTCGAGCGCCGCAGCCACGGTCAGACACTTGAACGTGGAGCCGGGCTCGTACATATCGTTGACGCAGAAGTTTCGCCACATCTTGTTGAGAGCGGCGATCTTCTCCTCGTCGGTCATTTCATCGACATCCTCGGCCTTGCCGCTCATCGGCACCAGGGTCCGGGGATCGTTCAGGTCAAACTCGCGGTTGCACGCCATCGCGACGATCTCGCCGTTGTTGGCGTCCATGATCATGACACCGATATTTTTCACTTTATACGTATCCAGGAACGCGCTGATACGGTTCTCCACCGCCTCCTGCACGAACGCGTCGATCGTCGTGACGATCGTGTTTCCCGGAACCGCCTCCCACGTGTTGGTCACGAGGTTGAGGTCCGCGTCATAGTAGCCGGAGACACGTCCGTCGACACCGTTCAGCTGCGAATTGTACTGCTGCTCGATGCCCCACGTACCGACGTTTCCGTCGTTGACGTAACCGATCACATGTGAAGCCAGCGATCCGCGCGGATAGGCGCGCTCGTACTGCGTCTCAAACCAGACGCCCTTGATGAACTTGTGCGCCTCGGTCTCAGTGCTGACCTGCAGCGCCTTGAAATCGGCGATCGTGTCGTACGGCTGATTGCGGTACAGCACGTAGTAGTTACTGTTCTTCTGCGCCATCGCCTTGTCGAAGTCTTCCTGCGTCGTGCCGAAAGCCTTCTGCAGCGCCTCGAAGGTGTACTTCATGTACGCGTTGCTCGACTTGATGACCTTGGGGTCGAGGATGACATTGTAGGTCTTGCGGCTGATGGCAAGCTCGGTACCGTTGCGGTCGGTGATCGTTCCTCTCTGGAACGGAAGCGTCGAGCCGACGGTCGAGTTGTAACCCTGATCCTGGATCGCGTTCTGGTATTCGGTTCCCTTGGTGATCTGCCAGTATGCGATCCGCCCGATCAGGAACAGGATCGCGACGATCATCACGCCGAGGACGATCAGAACACGCGTCTGATTGTTCGTCGTTGTGACAATGCTCCGAATACCGACTTTCCTTCTGCTCATACAAACACCACCGTCTTTAATACACAGCGAAAGGAGCAATCCCGTCGGCTGCTCCCTTACGCTTCTATCTTACTGTCTCTCAGTTATCTGACGATCTTTCGAAGAATGCTCTCCCATACGGTTTCCTCCGGCTTGACCTCGTCGGCCACCGCGGAGTACTGACGCACGTAACCCTCGTCGCGATACGTAAAATGGATCGTCTCGTTGTCGCGCGGATACACCATTCCGTACTGTCCGACCGCCACCTCGTAAACGTGTGTCAGGTCGATGCTGTCGGCGATCAGCTGCTCGCGCTCGTCGTTCGTGCGGTACAGATTGGCATACTCATTATTGAGCGCCGTGATCTCTTTGTCAAGGTTGATGATCTTCGCTCTCGCGTTGCTGTATCCGATCACAGTCCATGCGACAAATGCAAGGGCTGCCAGCGAGATCAGACACGCAAAAAAGCCCATTCTCTTGCGGATGCCGATCAGCGGAGCACTCTGCTCCGCAACCTTGCGCGCTCTGCCGGGGCGGGTCTGCTCCTGCGGGCGCTGCATCGGCTCTGCAACCTGACGGGCCAGATTATCTGTGATATACGTATTTCTTCTCGTGATCTCGGTGTTCTCAGCTCTGTTATTCATCTTTCAATACCCCAATACTCTCGCCCGATCTCATTTACATCATCCGGGCTCTGTCCACGCGGCTTCCTCGCCGCGCTCGAAGATCCGCAGCTTCGCGCTTTTCGATCTTCTGTTCTCCTCTTGCTCCTTCTCACTCGGAAGGATCGGTTTCTTTGTGATCACGGTGCCGAGTGATCTTCGATGGCACATGCACACCGGAAACTCCGGTGGGCAGATGCACGGCGATTCGTTTCTCCGGAACGCCTGTTTGACGATCCGATCCTCGAGGGAGTGAAATGTGATGATGCACAGCCGCCCTCCCGGGGTGAGTCTCCGGATCATCGCGTCCACGGAATCCTCCAGCACCTGGAGTTCCCGGTTCAATTCGATCCGGATCGCCTGAAATGTTTTCTTTGCGGGATGTCCCTGCCCCGCTCTCACCTTGGCCGGTATCGCGGCCTTGATGATCTCCGCGAGCTCCGCCGTTGTCCGGATTGGCTCGCTTTCTCTTCTCTTCACGATATGCTTTGCGATGTTCCTCGCAAAGGAATCTTCTCCGTATTCGCGGATGACTCTCGTGAGTTCCGCTTCCGTGTATTCGTTGACGATGTCAGCGGCCGTCTTCTCCAAGCGGTCATCCATCCGCATGTCCAGAGGTGCGTCCTCCATGTAGGAGAACCCCCGTTCCGCCGTGTCCAGCTGGTAGGAGGAAACCCCCAGGTCCAGCATGATCCCGTCAACTTTGTCAATTCCGAGCCCGTCCAGCACTTCCGCAAAGTTCTCGTAATTGCTCCGCACCGTCGTGACGCGCTCCCCGTACGGTTCCAACCGCTTTGATGCCGCGCGGATCGCATCGCCGTCCTGGTCGATGCCGATCAGCCTGCCGGTCGTAAGCCGTTTCGCAATCTGTTCCGAGTGTCCGCCGCCGCCGAGCGTTCCGTCCACATAGATCCCGTCCGGACGGATTTGAAGACCGTCGATCGTTTCCTCAAGCAGCACGGAGACGTGTGCAAATTCTGCCATGATGCTCCTCCGCGCTTACAGGCGAATACCGAACTCCGCTGCCGTCGCTGCAACCTCGCGAAGCGAGATGCTCGCGTTGTATTTGTCCCATTCCTCCTTCGCGAACACCTTGATCTTGTCAAGTGCTCCGACGGAGACAACATCCTTTGTGATCCCGGCGAGCTCCCGAAGTTCCTGCGGGATGATCGCTCTGCCCTGTTTGTCCATCTCGACCGGCTCCGAGTTCGCGGAGAGGAACGTCAGCAGAAGTCTGCCCTCGTCCGTGCCGGGAAGGTTCGCGTCCATCTTCGCGAGCAGCTTCTCCCACTCGTCTTCCGGATACAGGCTCAGACAATGATCAATACCAAGCGACACAATGAAACGCTCCCCGAGTTTCTCGCGAAACTTTACGGGAACGATGATGCGTCCCTTGGCATCGATGCTGTGAATCTGTTTTCCGTTGAAGTAACCCGGCATCGAAATTCTCCACTTTTCTCCACTTATGTGGTCAGAAATGGTTTTTTGTGGTATTTTCAACCACTTATCTGCATTATAAGACCCATTTTTTCAAAATGCAATAGGAAAATGCCCGTTTTTCACAAAAATCGGGGCCTTTTTCCGGCATTTTCCGACGTCTTTTCGCAAATCGAACAGATGTTTGGGAACGTGTGTTCGTTTTTGTGGAAAATGAGGCCTGTGCTCTCCATTTTCCGCCACTTCGGCTTTCGAAACGCAAAAAAAGAACCGTGCCGCGGTCCGAAGACCGAAGAACGGTTCTCTGTTATTTTCATTTTGATCGGGATCAGAACAGGCTCGCGATGCCTGCCACCGCCAGCGAGACCACCCATGCAACCGCGCACTGCTCGATCACGATGATCGCCGCCCAGCGCGCCCCCAGCTCTCTGCGGATCGAAGCGATCGCCGCGACACAGGGCGTGTAGAGAAGGCAGAACACCAAAAGCGCCGCTGCCGTGGCACCGGACATCGCGGAAGCTACGCCCGCCCCGGCAAAAAGAATGTTGAGCGTGGAAACAACGCTCTCCTTCGCGATAAATCCGGTGATCAGAGCCGTCGTCACTCTCCACTCACCGAAGCCGTGCAGGGCAAAGATCGGCGCGAGGATGCCGGCGATGGTCGCAAGCATACTGTCCTTGGAATCGGCGACCATGTTGAACCCGAAGTCAAAGGTCTGAAGCAGCCACACCACGATTCCCGCCAGGAAGATCACGGTAAATGCGCGCTGCAGGAAGTCCTTGGCTTTGTCCCACAGCAGGAAGCCCACGCTTCTTGCGCCGGGCATGCGGTAATTCGGAAGTTCCATTACAAAGGGAACCGCCTCGCCCTTGAAGAACAGCGTCTTAGTCACGAGCGCGACCAGGATCGCCATCAGGATGCCCAGCACGTACAGACCGACCATCACAAGGCCGCTGTATTTCGGGAAGAACGCATGCGCGAAGAAACCGTAGATCGGCAGCTTCGCGGTACAGCTCATGAACGGCGTGAGCAGGATCGTCATCTTGCGGTCACGCTCGCTCGGCAGGGTCCGGGATGCCATGACGCCCGGTACCGTACAGCCGAAGCCGATGAGCATCGGCACGATACTTCGCCCGGAGAGACCTATTTTACGAAGGAGCTTATCCATGACAAACGCGACGCGCGCCATGTAACCGCTGTCCTCCAGTATGGACAAAAACAGGAAGAGCACGAGGATGATCGGGATGAAACTGATCACGCTTCCGACGCCGCTGAAGATACCGTCGGTCACCAGCGACCGCAGGATCGGGCTGACGTTGGCCGAGGCCATTCCGCGGTCCGTGACGCCCTGCAGTTTCTCGATGCCGGTCTCCAGAAGTCCCTGAAGCCATGCGCCGATCACGTTGAACGTGAGGAAGAACGTGAGCGCCATGATGAGCAAAAACGCCGGGATCGCCGTGTATTTGCCGGTGAGGATCCGGTCGATCTGACGGCTTCTCCGATGCTCCTTGCTCTCCTTCGGCTTGACCACCGTCTGCTCGCAGACGCTGCGAATGAAAGAGAACCGCATATCAGCCATCGCCGCCGCGCGGTCCATCCCGCGCTCCTCTTCCATATTTACGATCATGTGCTCGATCGTCTCGAGCTCGTTGGTCGTGAGATTGAGTGCATCACGCACAAGCGCGTCACCCTCGATCAGTTTGCTCGCGGCAAACCGCACCGGGATGCCCGCCTTTTCCGCGTGGTCCTCGATAAAATGCATGATGCCGTGCAGGCAGCGATGCACCGCGCCGCCGTTTTCGTCCTTGCCGCAGAAGTCCGTGCGGCCCGGCCGCTCCTGGTATCTCGCGACGTGAACGCAGTGGCGGATCAACTCGTCGACGCCCTCATTTTTCGCAGCGGAGATCGGTACGATCGGCACTCCGAGGAGCGACTCCATGAGGTTGACACGGATAGTTCCGCCGTTGCCGCGCACCTCATCCATCATGTTGAGCGCCAGAACGATGGGCACGTTCAGCTCCATCAGCTGCAGCGTCAGGTAAAGGTTGCGCTCGATGTTGGTAGCATCGAGGATATTGATGATGCCTGTCGGCTTTTCTTTCAGTATGAATTCGCGGGAGACGATCTCCTCCGCGCTGTACGGGGATAGCGAGTAGATTCCCGGAAGGTCGGTCACACGCGTGTCCGGATATCCACGGACCTCGCCGATGGTGCAGTCCACCGTAACGCCCGGAAAATTGCCGACATGGCGGTTCGCACCCGTCAGCTGGTTGAACAGCGTTGTCTTGCCACAGTTCTGGTTTCCGGCAAGGGCAAATGTGAGCACGGTTCCCTTCGGAAGCGGATTCTCGTCCGCCTTGACGTGGTACCGCCCTTCCTCACCGAGGCCGGGATGGTCGGGAACCGTCAGCGCAACCTTGCGCCCGTTCTCGTCGCGGCCTACCCGCGGAAGCGCATCGTCCTCCTCGGGCACCTCGATCTTCTCCGCGGCAATCTGCTCCGCATCGCTTAAGCGCAGCGTCAGTTCGTAGCCGTGGATCGTGATCTCCATCGGATCGCCCATGGGCGCAAACTGCTTGAGCGTCACCGTGACGCCGGGCAAAAGCCCCATGTCGAGCATGTGCTGACGAAGGGCACCTTCCCCGCCGACCGCGGTGATCACCGCGCTCTCACCGATTTTCAACTCCTTAAGCGTCATGCTTTCGTGAGCTCCTTCTTCTTGCTTTTTTTCCAAAGGATCGCATAGATCACGGCGCTTCCCGCCATCAGGATCGCGCTCAGAAGCTGCGATACCGGGATCGCCGTGTTAAAGAGGAACAGCTGGTCCGTGCGCATTCCCTCGATCCAGAAGCGGCCGAGTCCGTAACCGAAGAGATACATCAGAAGGATCTCTCCGTCGAACTTCTTGTGCTTCGTGCGGAACAGCAGCAGGATCAACAGAACCAGGTTCCACACCGACTCATATAAAAATGTGGGATGCACGCTGATGTACGTCGCGCCGTCGATCACGGTGGCGTTGTTTCGGATCTCGAGGATCCTCTCAAGCGCCTTGGGCTTGCCTGCGTAGGCTGCCTCCACCACCGACTGCGGCGTCGCCGGGTCAAAGAACCAGTTTACGTCCCGCACATCGATCTGCATCGAGAACAGTCCCTTCGTGTACGTACCGAACACTTCGCGGTTGAAGAAATTGCCCCACCGTCCGATGATCTGGCCGGTCAGAAGTCCGAGCACCGCCGTGTCCGTGAACAGGAGCTGTCGCATCTTCTTCACGCGCGTGAAAATAAAGGCCGTCGCCACGCCGCCGATCACGCCGCCGTAGATCGCCAGTCCGCCTTCCCAGATTGCGAACACTTTGTACCACGGCTCCCCGGAGTAATTGCTCCAGTTAAAGACAACATAGTACAGTCTCGCGCACAAAACGGACACGATGATCGCGATGATCGTAAAATCGAGATACGGCTCCGGGTCCTGCCCCGTCTTCTTCGCCGTTCTCTCTGCCAAAAGATATCCGAGGATCATGCCGGTGCCGATCACCAGACCGTACAGCGTGATCCTGCGTCCGAAGACCGTAAAATACCGCAGCACATGATAGAGCCGAATCCCGAGCTTCGGGAAGAAAATGTTCGTATTTTCCAACAAAGCAACCAATCGCATCGCAGCAACCTCCGTATCAGACGTTGAACCGGAACAGGATCACATCTCCGTCCTTCACGACATATTCCTTGCCCTCGGAGCGCACAAGACCTTTCTCCTTCGCCTGCAGCATACCGCCGCAGCCGACAAGGTCGTCGTACGCCACAACCTCCGCGCGGATGAAGCCGCGCTCAAAATCGGTGTGGATCTTTCCGGCCGCCTGCGGTGCCTTCATGCCCCGCGTGATCGTCCATGCCCTTGTCTCGTCCGGACCGGTCGTGAGGAAACTGATTAGACCGAGAAGATGATAGCTCGCGCGGATCAGCTTCTCCAAACCTGCTTCCTCGAGGCCCATCTCGGCGAGGAACTCCTTGCGCTCATCCTCCTCGAGCTCCGCGATCTCCTCCTCGAGGCGCGCGCACACGACAAACACCTCGGAGCCTTCCTTCTGCGCGAACTCGCGCACCTTTGCCACATATCCGTTGTTCGCGCCGTCGTCCGCGATATCGTCGTCGGACACATTGGCCGCATAGATGACCGGTTTTCTCGTCAGGAAGGAGTAACCGCGAAGCCAACCGATCTCATCCTCGTCGTCCGTCTCGTACGCGCTTGCTTTCCGACCGTCCTCAAGAAGCGCCTTGATCTTCTTGAGCATCTCGCTCTCCTTCGCCTGCGCCTTGTCGAAGCTCGCCGCGCGGGACACCTTCGCGAGTCTGCGCTCGACGGTCTCGAGGTCCGCGAAGATCAGCTCGAGGTTGATCGTCTCGATGTCGCGGATCGGATCGACGCTGCCGTCCACGTGGATAATGTTCGCGTCGTCAAAGCAGCGGACCACATGCACGATGGCGTCCGTCTCGCGGATGTGCGAGAGGAACTGGTTGCCGAGACCCTCGCCCTGCGAAGCGCCCTTGACCAGGCCGGCGATATCCACAAACTCCACCACCGCCGGGATCGTGCGCTTGGACTGGTACATGTCCGTGAGGACCTGCAGCCGCGCGTCCGGCACAGTCACGACGCCCACGTTGGGCTCGATGGTGCAGAACGGATAGTTGGCCGACTCCGCTCCCGCCTTTGTAAGACAATTGAAAAGGGTGCTCTTTCCGACGTTGGGAAGACCCACGATTCCGAGTTTCATGTTCAAAATCTCCTTGCTGTGATCTGTATTTTCCGCGATCCGCGGCCCGCGCAACACGAAACCGCATTTCGCCAAAACGCAGAGGGGCTGCTGTCCCCTCTGCGAAATGATGCTCTCATCAAACTATTTGTCCGGATTCAGGATCGCCAGAAAATCCCGGACGTTGGCCGCAACGTCACCGCGGAACACCGCGCTTCCCGTCACGATGGTATCGGCTCCCGCCGCGATCAGATCCCCGACATTTTCAAGGTTGACACCGCCGTCCACCTCTGCTCTCGGAAGATCGTCGCCGTAGCTGCGGCCGAACACTTCACCGTAAAGTTCACGAAGCTGCCGGATCCTGTCGTAAGTCCCCTCCATGAGCGTCTGTCCGCCGAACCCGGGGTTGACCGACATGATCAGCACCAGGTCAAGGTCCTTCAGGTACGGCCGCAACACCTCCACCGGCGTCTGCGGACGAACGGAAAGTCCGGCTTTGGCGCCCGCGTTTTTGATCTCGCGGATCGTCGCCGCGACGTCCCTGCACGCCTCGTAATGCACCGTGATCAGATCCGCACCGCTCTCGGCAAATGTCTTCACATAGCGGATCGGCTCGCAGATCATCAGATGTACGTCAAGGAAAATGTCCGTCTGCCTGCGGATGGACGCGAGGACCGGCATACCGAAGCTGATGCTCGGCACGAACAGACCGTCCATGACATCGAAATGCAGCGCCTGCGCGCCGTTATCCCGAACCTCGCGGATCTGCTCGCCGAGACGATTGAAATCAGCGGCCAAAATGGACGGCGACAACCAATTCATACTTCGTTCCTCTCACCATGCTTTTGCTTGCGCGGGTAAATGACCCGCTTTCCCGAGAGTTCGTCGAACAGCAACAGATAGCTGTCGTACCGCTCTCTCGGAATGATGCCCGCCTCCGCGGCGGCCCGGACTTCACACTCCGGCTCCATGCGGTGTCTGCAGTCCGGATAGCGGCAGGACTGCGAGGGCTTCAGAAATTCCGGATAACACTCCGCGAGTTCCTCGGGCCGCATGCCCTCCAGATACAGAGAGCTGAACCCCGGCGTGTCGCAGAGATATGTATCTTTCTCCACGCAGAACAACTGCGTGTGGCGCGTCGTCTGGCGGCCGCGCCGGATCTTCTCGCTGAGCTCGCCGACTTCCATTCCGGCGTCGGGCTGCATCGCGTTCATGATCGTGGATTTGCCGACGCCCGACGGTCCCGCAAGAACGGTCGTCTTGCCGCGGAGCGCGTCACGCACGGCGGAGAGCGTCTCCGGCCGGTTGGCCTGGACGGTAAATACTCTCGCGCCGCATCCCGCGTAGATGCGGCACAGATTCTCTGCCTCCGCTTCCTCCGCGAGGTCGGTCTTGTTGAAACACACCAGCACGGGAACGCCCTGCCGGCGCATCAATATCAGAAATCGGTCCAAAAGATTCGGGTGGAACTCCGGGTCGCGGATCGCGCATACGATCAGTGCCTGGTCGACGTTGGCAACCGCCGGGCGGATCAGGGAATTCCTTCGGGGAAGGATGTCCGTGATATTGCCCTCGCCCGCCGTGATCTGCACTTTCGCGTCGTCGCCGATCTGCGGCTTGACTCTGCGGTAACGCAGGATTCCCTTGGCGGGGCAGGTGACCGTTCCGAGTCCGTCCACCCAGACGTCGTAGTTTCCTCCGACGCCTTTTATGATCTTACCGGTGTATGTCTGCTGCATAGATTCTCCGCGTGCTGTCAGATCACTCTCCGCCGCCGTCATCCGGCTTTGTTGTCGGTGTCGCCGGTTTCTTGGTCGGCGTCGCAGGCTTCTCCTCCGGGGTCGGCGTTGCCGGCTTCGTCGTCGGCGTCGCAGGCTTTTCCTCCGGCGTAGGCGTCGCGGCCTTCGGGGTCGGCGTTGCCGGCTTCGGAGTCGGTGTTGCCGGCTTAGGCGTAGGCGTGTCCGTACCGTCCGCAGGCGTAGGTGTTGCAGGCTTCGGCGTCGGCGTTGCCGGCTTGTCGGCCGGAGTCGGCGTCGGCGGCTGATCCTCAGGCGTCGGCGTCGGAGGTATCGGCGTCGGCGTAGGCTCCTCCGTAGGTGTCGGTGTAGGCTCCGGTCCGAGGCTGATCGTCAGCTTGACCGTCAGGCCCTTCGTAACCTTGCCGACCGAGGGACTCGGATCCTGCGCGATGACCTGGCCTTCCGGCACGGTCGCGTTGTAAACACGGTTCGAAACGTCGTAGCTGAGGTTGGCGACGCTCAGTTTCACCATCGCGTCCATCTCCTTCATACCGACAACGTTCGGCACGGTAGTAACCTTCGTGTTGCCGGAATTCAGGTAAACGACAACGGTGGTGCCCACCGCGACGGTAGTGCCGCCGGCCGGATCCGTCGTCACACAGCAGTTGTCTTCCACTGCGTCGCTCTCGATCCAGTTGATATGAAGATTCAGTTTATCACCGAGCATCGCGCGGATCTGCGCCTCGGTCTTACCCACGAGGTCCGTGGGGATCGTAACCTGCTCTTTACCGATACTGCAGTACAGCGTGACGAGTGTTCCGTCAAAGAGCGTATCGCCCGCATCCGGTGTCGTCCTTGTGACGGTGTCCACCGGATAGTCGCTGTATTCCGTTTCCTGCTGATAATCGATCTGCAACTGTACCTTGAGACCTCTGAGCTTCTGCTCGGCCTCGCGGTAATCAACACCCTTCAGCTGGGGCATCTTCTCCTGCGCCGGCGTGGGCGTAGGCGTTGCGGATACCGGCGTCGTGGGCGTCGGCGAAAGGACGATACCGCCCGGATCCTTCGTGAGCTTGAAACCGCCGTTAAACAGCTTCGAGATCAGATAGATCGCGCCGGTCGCCATCGCGAGGACAAGCACAACGCTGAGCACGATGAGGAAATTCTCACGACCGCTTCCCATGGAATCAAGGTCATCATCATCGTCATCGTCGTCATCGTAATCATCTCTGCGCTTCTTCTTCGTGAGGACCGCCTTCGGAGGTCTCTCGTTCGGAAGATCGTCATCGTCATCAAAAGACTCGTCGTCCGCAACCGCGGCAACGTGGATCTCCTGCATCTGATTGCGCGTAAAATTCTTCGTCGGAAGGGTCGTCGGTGCGACAACCGGGTTCATCTTGACGAAGTCACCGTTCGGGTTTACGATCGCGGCTTTCAGGTCGCGGATCAGCTCGGCCGCCGACATATAACGGCGTTCCGGCTTCTTCTGCATACATTTTGCGACGATCTTCTCAAGGCTCGGCGTCACGTCCGGATTCAATTCGGACAGCGGTCTCGCATCGCCCTGGATGTGAAGAAGCGCCACGGAGACAATGTTGTCTCCCTCAAAAGGAACACGTCCCGCGAGCATCTCGTACATCGTGATACCGAGGGAATAAATATCGCTTCGCTCATCGCAGAAGCCGCCGCGTGCCTGCTCCGGCGAACTGTAGTGCACGGAACCGACATTTTGCGAACTCTGCTTCGTCGTGGACGTCGTCGCCGCTCTCGCGATACCGAAGTCCGCAACTTTTACTTTGCCGTCTTTGGAAATAATGATGTTCTGGGGCTTGATGTCCCGGTGAACGATCGCATTCTGGTGTGCCGCGTCGAGGCCCTGCGCGATCTGGATCGCGATGCCGACCGCCTCACGGATGTCCAGGCGTCCCTTGCGCTCGATAAATCTCTTGAGCGTGATACCCTCGACATACTCCATAACAAAATAATGGAGCTCGCCGTCCTCGCCTACGTCGTAGACGCTGACGATGTTCGGATGCGTAAGTCCCGCAACCGACTGCGCTTCCATGCGGAAGTTCTTGACAAAATTCTCGTCACCTGAGTACTCGCTCTTCAGAATCTTGATCGCCACGATGCGGTTGAGCCGGTGGCATTTGGCTTTGTACACATCCGCCATACCGCCCGATCCGACCTTCTCCAGGATCTCGTACCGATCACCGATAAACATTCCCGGTTTGACCATACTCATAGGTATTCCAACCTTTCCGGCATTACGCTGCCTCAAATCTTCCCTAGGACTACGGTGATGTTGTCGCGGCCGCCGTTCTCGTTGGCCATGTTCACCAGTTTGTCCGCGATATCCTCAACCTCGTCGTACTCACTGACGAGTTTCAGGATATCCTCCTCTTCTACCATATCCGAAAGGCCGTCGCTGCACAGCAGGATGTAATCCCCCGGGTGCACATCGACCTGAAAATAATCCGGACTCACGACGCCCTGTGTGCTCAGCGCGCGCAGGACCATGTTCTTGTTCGGATGAAATCTCGCTTCCTCCTTGCGCAGCTCCCCGCTCCGCACCATCTCCGCGACCACGGAATGGTCCTGCGAGATCTGCGTGATCCGTTCGTTGATCAGATAAAGCCTGCTGTCGCCGATATTGGCCACCAGCAGGGTGTCCTCCGGCATCAGCGTCGCCATGACAAATGTGGTTCCCATTCCTTCGAGTTCCCGCTGGTTACGGGCCTTCTCGATGAGATCCTCATTGGTCTGCCGGATGGCCTTCTCGATCGCCTGGATCGGCGTGCGCTCCTTGCTCACGCGCATCAGCTCCGTAAAGCGGTCCACGCTGAACCGCGCGGCGATGTCACCGGCGTTCTGTCCGCCCATGCCGTCCGCCACGATGCAAAGGTTCGGCAGTATCCCGACCGGCGTGTCACTGATAAAAAACACGTCCTGGTTCATGGAGCGCTTTCTTCCCTTGTCGGTCTTTCCGCAAACTCTCATAACTCTCCGCCCTTATCTCTCACGCCCTGCTCGTAATGGCGCCGCAACTGCCCGCAGGCGGCATCGATATCCGAGCCGAGCTCTCTCCTAATAGTAGCATGTATTCCTTCATTTTCAAGCGTTTTTTGGAATTGTAATACATTTTTAACATGTGATCGGCGGTAATTTCGCTCTCTCACGGGGTTCACCGGAATCAGGTTTACATGGCAGTTCCGACCCCTCAAAAGTGCCGCCAGCATCCTCGCGTGAGACGCCGAATCGTTGACTCCGTCGATCAGCGCGTACTCGAACGTCATGCGCCTTCCGGTCTTCTCCACATACGCGTCCGCGGCCTCCATAAGCTCCTTGAGCGAGTAGCTTTTCGCGATCGGCATCAGCTGCTTTCGCAGCTCGTCCGTCGGCGCGTGAAGCGAGATCGCGGGCGTTACCGCCAGTTCTTCCTCCGCCAGCCGCCGCAGCGCGGGACCCACTCCAC
>JBGUPV010000030.1:0-8385 GCA_045130455.1 Lachnospiraceae bacterium
GATCGGTATTCCCAACTCGGACATGACGTGCAGGGCGCTCACGGACAACATTAAGAAGATCAAGTATTACTCCGACAAAGGGGATTACGTGCGGATCGACTTCGACCGTAAGTATTATAAGAATGAAGTCGTGATCTTTGAGTATGAACTGACGCAGGGACATATGTACCAGATGAACCGTCTGACCGAAGGCGAGACCCAGTACGAGTTTACGCCCGGCTGGTTCCCGGACTGCCGTGTCGACAAGATGGTCATCCGCTGGAACGGGGAAAAGGCGGTAAGCTGGACCCCGGCCGGCCTGAAGGATGAGGAAGGGTATCTGACCTGGGAGAGCCCGCTTTCCAAGGGAAAGAAGTATACCGTGACGATCACGTATCCCAACGACGCGTTCGCCTTTGACACCTCGATGACGATCAAGGCGTACGAGGATACCGACGATGATCTCACCGCGGGCGAGATCGTTGAGCTGCTTCTGGGACTCCTCGTCTTCGGCGGTATCATGATCATGATCTTCGGGGCGATATTCGCAAGCATTTTCGGCAGAAGCGGCAATTTCGCGGCGTCCGGGAAGAAGATCACCCGCACGAAGGTGGAGTACTATCCGTCCTGCCCGGGATGCGGCGCACCCAGACCGGAGGGCAAGGACAACTGCGAGTATTGCGGACGCAGCTTTATTAAGAAGGAAGAGAAGATCGAGGAGAAGGACATCCCCGAGGAGGAGAAGGAACTCCGCACCCGCACGACGGACGGTCTGTACCGCTACAGCGGAGCGCCGAACACCTACATGCGCGTGCATGTGGTCAACGTGCCGGTCCGCCGCACGACGACGAGATCCTCGGGCGGATCGCACCACAGCTCGTGCGCACACAGCTCCTGCGCGTGTGCATGTGCCTGCGCCTGCGCGTGTGCCGGCGGCGGCCGTGCCGGTTGTACGACCAAGGATTTCTACAATACGAACCTGAAGCTTCGCCAGCTTCAGAGACGCGGCGGAAAGAAGAGCTGATTTTCCGCGGAAAATAAAGGAAAAATCAAAATTTTCGCTTGACATTGGACAATAGCTTTTATATAATTCAACTTGCGCTTTTGTGCACCTTTTTTAGTGTGCCCGAAAACGCAAGTTTCTTTTTGCAGTTTTTCTGCAGTATGCAACCACACGTTCTGTATCACAGAAGATCAATTCGAACAGGAGGTAACAGGATGCCTACATTTAACCAGTTAGTTCGCAAAGGTCGCGAAGTTGCTGTGACGAAGTCCACGGCACCGGCTCTTCAGAGAGGTTTCAACTCCCTCAAGAAGAAGGCGACGAACACGTCTGCTCCGCAGAAGAGAGGCGTATGCACGGCGGTACGTACCGCAACTCCTAAGAAGCCTAACTCCGCTCTGCGTAAGATCGCCAGAGTTCGTTTGAGCAACGGCATGGAGGTGACGAGCTACATTCCGGGTGAGGGACACAACCTTCAGGAGCACAGCGTTGTGCTGATCCGCGGCGGTCGTGTTAAGGACCTTCCCGGTACGCGTTATCACATCATCCGTGGTACTCTGGATACTGCCGGCGTAGCTAAGAGACGTCAGGCTCGTTCCAAGTACGGCGCAAAGCGTCCCAAAGACGCAAAGAAGTAATATCACATAGGACATTTCATTACTATAAGTGCAGGACTGGTTTTTCCGTTGACGGAAACCTCCGTCGATATCGCAGAGTTTTGTGGTTGCAGATGCGAGTAGAGATAAAACCGAGTGCATGAACACAGTAATGTGAGTACCGTTGAATTAATCCTACCGAAAGCAGGTGCTTTCGGGAATAATTAAGGAGGGAAGTAACGTGCCACGTAAAGGACATATTCAGAAAAGAGACGTTCTGGCGGATCCGGTTTACAACAGCAAAGTCGTTACCAAGCTGATCAACAACATCATGCTTGACGGCAAGAAGGGAACCGCACAGAAGATCGTCTACGGCGCATTTGAGAAAGTTAACGCCAAGAGCGGCAAGGAAGCTATGGAAGTATTCGAAGCTGCCATGAACAACCTTATGCCCGTGCTCGAGGTTAAGGCCCGCCGTGTCGGCGGCGCTACCTATCAGGTACCCGTAGAAGTAAGACCGGAGAGAAGACAGGCTCTTGCTCTTCGCTGGCTGACGATGTTCTCGCGCAAGAGAAGCGAGAAGACGATGATCGATCGTTTGGCCAATGAGATTCTCGACGCATCCAACAACACCGGTAATGCTGTCAAGAGAAAAGAAGATATGCACAAGATGGCAGAGGCGAACAAGGCATTTTCCCATTATCGTTGGTAATGCCCGTCGCAGTCTGAAGGATTTAGGAGGACAAATCTTTGGCTGGAAGAGAATACCCGCTTGAGAGAACCCGTAACATCGGTATCATGGCTCACATCGATGCCGGTAAGACGACTCTCACCGAGCGAATCCTGTATTACACAGGCGTCAACTACAAGATCGGTGATACGCACGAAGGTACTGCTACCATGGACTGGATGGAGCAGGAGCAGGAGCGCGGTATCACGATCACTTCTGCCGCAACCACCTGCCACTGGACTCTTGAGGAGAACAACAAGCCGAAGGCCGGTGAGCTGGAGCATCGTATCAACATCATCGATACCCCCGGCCACGTAGACTTTACGGTCGAGGTTGAGCGTTCTCTCCGCGTATTGGACAGCGCTGTCGGCGTTTTCTGTGCAAAGGGCGGTGTTGAGCCTCAGTCTGAGACGGTTTGGCGTCAGGCAGACAAGTACAACGTACCGAGAATCGCATTTGTCAACAAGATGGACATCTCCGGTGCGAATTTCTTTAACGTAATTTCCATGATCGAGTCCCGTCTGGGCAAGAACCCGGTAGCTCTTCAGCTGCCGATCGGTAAGGAAGACACCTTCAAGGGCATCATTGACCTGATGGAGATGAAGGCTTACTACTATACCGATGCTAAGGGTGACGCCGTAGAGATCACGGACATCCCGGACGATATGAAGGACCAGGCGGAAGAGTACCGCGAGAAGATGGTGGAAGCCATCTGCGAGACCGACGATGAGCTTCTTGAGCAGTATCTTGAGGGTAACATCCCTGAGGTTCCGGCTCTGAAGAAGGCTCTTCGTGCGGCAACGATCACGACGGAGATCATCCCCGTGCTCTGCGGTTCCGCTTACCGCAACAAGGGTGTTCAGAAGCTTCTGGACGCCGTTATCGAGTATCTTCCCGCTCCGACCGACATCCCGGATATCAAGGGTGTTGACGAGGACGGCAACGATGTAGTCAGAAAGTCTTCGGACGAGGAGCCTTTCGCGGCTCTTGCGTTCAAGATCATGACCGACCCGTTCGTAGGTAAGCTTGCTTACTTCCGCGTATACTCGGGTACGATGAACTCCGGTTCCTACGTGCTCAACGCGACGAAGAACAAGAAGGAGCGTGTCGGCCGTATCCTGCAGATGCATGCGAACAAGCGCCAGGAGCTCGAGAAAGTTTACTCCGGTGATATCGCAGCTGCAGTAGGTTTTAAGATCACGACGACCGGTGATACCATCTGTGATGAGAATCACCCGGTTATCCTTGAGTCCATGGAGTTCCCGGAGCCCGTTATCGAGGTTGCTATCGAGCCCAAGACGAAGGCAGGCCAGGACAAGATGGGCGAGGCTTTGGCAAAGCTTGCCGAAGAAGATCCGACGTTCCGCGTTTCCACCAACGAGGAGACCGGCCAGACCCTGATCGCAGGTATGGGCGAGCTCCATCTGGAGATCATCGTAGACCGTCTGCTGCGTGAGTTCAAGGTTGAGGCAAACGTAGGTGCGCCTCAGGTTGCTTACAAGGAGACCATTACGAAGGAAGTCGATATCGACAGCAAGTACAAGAAGCAGTCCGGTGGTTCCGGTCAGTACGGTCACTGCAAGGTTATCTTCAGTCCTATGGATGCCAACGCAGAGAAGACGTACGAGTTTGTGAACACCACCGTCGGCGGTTCCATCCCGAAGGAGTACATCCCTGCGGTAGACGCCGGTATCCAGGATGCAATGAAGGCCGGTGTCCTCGGCGGATATCCGGTACTCGGTATCAAGGCAAACTGCTACGATGGTTCCTACCATGAAGTTGACTCGAATGAAATGGCATTCAAGGTTGCCGGTTCCATGGCATTCAAGGATGCAATGCGCAAGGGTGAGCCCGTGCTCCTCGAGCCTATCATGAGAGTAGAAGTTACCGTTCCCGAGGATTACATGGGCGACGTTATGGGCGATGTAAGCTCCCGCCGTGGCCAGATCGAGGGAACCGAGGACGTTAACGGAACGAAGCTCATCCGTTGCTCCGTACCGTTGTCCGAGATGTTCGGTTATGCGACCTCCCTTCGTTCGAAGACCCAGGGTCGTGGCGCTTACTCCATGTTCTTCCAGTCCTACCAGAAGGTACCGAAGAGCGTACAGGAGAAGGTCCTCAGCGACCGCAGCGCAGCAAGCAAGCGCTGATCCCTTATTTGCGGAAAATAGTGCTTGAAATTGTGCCTGATTTGAAATATAATGGGCATATGTCGGGCTCCGGCTCCGCCCGTGAGCCTATGAGAACCACAAAAAAAACCAGATAATTATTCTAGGAGGATTTTCAAGATGGCAAAAGCTAAGTTTGAAAGAACCAAGGCACATTGCAATATCGGTACCATCGGTCACGTTGACCATGGTAAGACCACCCTTACTGCTGCTATCACCAAGGTTTTGGCAGAGCGTGTTCCGGGCAACGCAAAGGTTGACTTCGAGAACATCGACAAGGCTCCCGAGGAGAGAGCACGTGGTATAACCATTTCCACCGCACACGTTGAGTATCAGACCGAGAAGCGTCACTACGCTCACGTTGACTGCCCCGGCCATGCTGACTACGTTAAGAACATGATCACCGGTGCTGCTCAGATGGACGGCGCTATCCTCGTAGTTGCTGCAACCGACGGTGTTATGGCTCAGACGAAGGAGCACATCCTTCTCTCCCGTCAGGTAGGCGTTCCTTACATCGTAGTATTCATGAACAAGTGCGATATGGTTGATGATCCTGAGCTCCTTGAGCTCGTTGAGATGGAGATCACCGAGCAGCTTGAAGAGTACGATTTCACGGGTTGCCCGATCGTTAAGGGTTCCGCTCTTAAGGCTCTCGAAGATCCGAGCAGCGAGTGGGGCGACAAGATCATGGAGCTCATGGATACGGTTGACAGCTACATTCCGGATCCTCAGCGTGAGACCGACAAGCCTTTCCTTATGCCTGTTGAGGACGTATTCACCATTACCGGTCGTGGTACGGTTGCTACCGGCCGTGTAGAGCGTGGTACCCTTCACCTTAATGAGGAAGTTGAGATCATCGGTATCAAGGAAGAGACTCGTAAGACGGTTGTTACCGGTATCGAGATGTTCCGTAAGCTCCTTGATGAGGCTCAGGCAGGCGACAACATCGGTGCTCTTCTCCGTGGTGTTCAGAGAACCGAGATCGAGCGTGGTCAGGTCCTTGCTAAGCCCGGCAGTGTAAAGTGCCACAAGAAGTTCACCGCTCAGGTGTACGTTCTTACTAAGGACGAGGGTGGCCGTCATACGCCTTTCTTCAACAACTATCGTCCTCAGTTCTACTTCCGTACTACGGACGTTACCGGTGTTTGCGAGCTTCCGGCTGGTACCGAGATGTGCATGCCCGGTGATAACGTAGAGATGACCATCGAGCTCATTCACCCGATCGCTATGGAGCAGGGTCTTACCTTCGCTATCCGTGAGGGTGGCCGTACCGTTGGTTCGGGCCGTGTTGCTACGATCATCGAGTGAGACTGACTTAATAAGTGACGAATGCGCATAGCGCATAAACTGACAGCCGCTGCAGATTTGCAGCGGCTGTTTTGTTTGTGCGGTATTGTCGCGGCATGCAACGAATGCCGCGACCGAGAAAACGCGATAGCGTTTTCGAGGTGCGCGTTCATATGTAGATGCGCTGCGTGTTTGTCCCTGTTTTTTTGTGCAGCGCGTGCATTGACGCCCGCAATTCTTTGGAATACAATAAAGACAGTTACGAGGTTTTGACTCGAAAGGAATAGTTACAACCGATATGATCATTGTCTATTATCAAGTACTCTTACTACTGTCCGCGCTGCTGTCTATGGCGTATGTGTTCGCGTGGCACAAGCACTTCGACGTGCACGTCACGCTGATCTTCACGATGGTTCCGATCGCGATCCTGGGCAATCTGCTGACCGCGGTCTCGACGAACGTCGAGGAGGCCGTTCTGGCCAACAAGGTCACGTATTTCGGCGCGACCTACCTCATCCTCATGATCACCCTGACCATACTGAATCTGTGCGATATCAAGCTGCCGCGGTACGCGACGAGCGTGATGTTCTTCGTCAGTACGGCCATCTACATGTCCTCGCTGACCGTCGGCTTCAAGGGCAGCACGATGTTCTACAAGACGTATGATTTTACGAACGAGGGCGGCGTCGGACGGCTGATCAACAAGGAATACGGCGTGATGCACACCGCATTTTTCGCGATGATCATGGCGTACTTCGTGATCGGCGTGGCCGCGATCATCTACAGTTATTTCCGCAAGAAAAATGTGTCGAACCGCATCCTACTTCTCATGTTCATTCCCGAGGTGACGGCGATCACGCTGTTCTACGGCGGACGCCAGATCACCAGAGAAGTTGAGCTTCTGCCGATCGCGTACGTGTTCGCGCAAATCATGTACCTTGTCATCATCCACCAGGTGTGCCTCTACGATATCACCGACACCGGCATCGACACGATGGTGCAGACCGGTGACAAGGGATTCATCTCATTTGACTTCAAGCGGCATTATCTGGGCTGCAACGAGACCGCGCTCGGGATCTTCCCGGAGCTCGCGGACGCGCAGGTTGACAAGGTGCTGCCGGAGCACAAGACGGTCACTGCGCAGGTCAACCGCTGGCTCGATACATTTGAAAATGACATGACCCAGAATTCGTTCCGCTACCGCCACGGCGAGAATAGCTACATGGTGACGCTCACGTACCTCTACGGCGGCAAGCGCAAGGGCGGCTACCAGTTCTTCTTAACGGACGACACGAAGCGGCAGCAGTACGTCATGCTTCTGAACAACTTTAATATGCGCCTAAAGGACGAGGTCGCGGAGAAGACCGTCCACCTCGAGGAGATGCATGATAAGCTGATCATCGGCATGGCAACCATGGTTGAGAGCCGCGACAATTCGACGGGCGGGCACATCCGGCGCACTAGCGAGGGCGTGCGGATGCTCACGGACGAGATCCGCAAGGACAACGTGCTCGAGCTCTCGGACGATTTCATCCGCAATCTGATCAAGGCCGCGCCCATGCACGACCTCGGCAAGATCGCGGTCGACGACGTGATCCTTAGGAAGCCCGGCCGGTTCGAGCCGGAGGAGTTTGAGAAGATGAAGGCGCACGCGAAGGAAGGCGCGCGCATCGTGCATGCGATCCTGGAGGGAACGGACGACGAGGAGTTCCACGAGATCGCGGAAAATGTGGCCCACTACCACCACGAGCGCTGGGACGGCTCCGGCTACCCCGAGGGGCTCAAGGGCGAGGAGATCCCGCTGGAGGCGCGGATCATGGCGATCGCGGACGTGTACGACGCATTGGTGAGCAAGCGAGTGTACAAGCCCAGCATGCCTTTCGAGAAGGCCGACGCGATCATCATGGAGGGCATGGGAACGCAGTTCGACCCGCAGCTTGAGCGGTACTATGTCGCTGCGAGACCGAGGCTTGAGAAGTACTACAGCGAGCAGGAGGCCGTCGCCGACGGCTCCGGCTTTATGGGTGCGCAGAAGCTCTGCAGCCTTCACTAGAAACCAAATAAAGACGACGGAGGTACGGCGATGATCCGGGCAGTGATCTTTGACATGTTTGAGACGTTGGTGACACTCTTCGCGGGAAGGACGTATTTCAGCGAAAATATCGCCGAGGATTTCGGCGTGCCGGTGACGGAGTTTCGCGACGCGTGGCACGCGACGGAGATCGACCGGACGATCGGCCGGTACTCGCTTGAGGAGGGCCTCGGAGAGAGCTTGAAGATGTTGGGCATATACTCTGAGGAGATCGTCGAAAAAGTCGCTGCAAAGAGGCGTGCGGCGTTGGGAGACACATTTGCCGCAGTGCCGGAGGAGATCGTGCAGATGCTAAAAGACCTGCACACGCATGGTATCCGCACGGGATTGATCAGCAACTGTTTCTCGGACGAGAGAGACATGATCCGCGAGAGTGTCATATTCCCGCATCTCGACGCGGTGCGGCTGTCGTACGAGCAGGGCGTCAAAAAGCCCGATCCGGGCATGTATCAGAGCCTGATGGAGGAACTCGGCGTGAAGCCCGAGGAATGCCTCTACGTGGGCGACGGAGGGTCGAGAGAGCTGTTTGC
>JBGUPV010000031.1:0-16289 GCA_045130455.1 Lachnospiraceae bacterium
CTCGATGAGAGCGCACCATGCCTCATTTTCCGGAACCATGACGAAGAACCCCTTCGGTTTCCCCAGCAGAAGCTCTCTGTCAGGCTCGCCCGTGCAAAACGCGAAGCACCCCACATACGCCATGGCGGACTTCGGCATTTCCGTGTCCGTCACGAGGATCGTGCCCATGACCATCTGCAGGCAGGACCACACGCAGGTGTCCTCCCAATCTGCGAAGATGTCGCGCACCTTCGCGGTATCTTCCAATCGGAAAATCATACGATACCCCTCACAGTCTCGGCGGGGGACGGTCCAAACCGCCTCAAACGCCTTTTTATCGGTGAATATAAATCCTCGACATCTCCGGCTCGCCGTCGCCCTGTGCCATGCACAAAAACTCCCAGCCGTAGCGCTCATAGAAGCCGATGTGGTCCGTCAGCAGATACACCGGCGAGATGCCGTGAGCCCGCAGGTCCTCCACCGCCATCGTGAGAAGCTTGCCCGAAATGCCGCGTCTGCGATAGGCCTCCTCCGTGTAAACCGCGCACACATTGGGCGCCAGGTCTTTGCGGTCGTGGAAATCGTTCTCGATCACGCCGAGCCCGCCGACGAACTTATCACCGTCCATGCAGACGTACCAGCCGTACTCATTCTCGCCACTAAGGTAAGCGTCCATGCACTCGAGGTATGCCTCTTTCGGCACGCCCCATTTTTCGTGAAACCACTGCGCCGCGGCGTCCTTTTGCTCCGGGATCTCCCGAAGCGTCTTATATTGCAATTCCATATGTTTCTGAATTCCTTTTCGTAAAATGATGTTGCGAAGATCCCTTGTCTCCGCGATCTCGTAAGTCGCAAAATGCTCCTCGTCCGCCTCGCCCTTCCGGTTGATCCAGGCCACCTTGAGCCCTGCCCCGTGCGCGCCGAGAACATCGGTCTCGTACATGTCGCCGACGAAGAGAATATCGTCGCGGCTCTGCCCCGGGTTCTCCTCAAGGATCACTTCGATCGCCTGCTCATAAAACCCGCGGTTCGGTTTGATCTTCCCGTAATCCGCGCTGGACCAGACATGCGTAAAATACTGCCCGATGCCCATGCGGTCGAGCGACGTCCAAAGAGCCTGCGCCGTGAACCCGCTGTTGCTGAGCACATACATGGGAATCCCTGCCTCCTCGCAGTCCGCGAGCAGTTCCGCAATGCCCGGAGCCGGCGTCATGCCGTTGCAGATCGTCAGAAAATCGGCTTCCTCCTCGGCGTCCATCGTGATGACGTCCCCGCCGTAGCGCTCCGCGTACAGCGGCAGTTCCTCGCGCACAAAGGCAAACTCCCGACCTTCGGCGTGGTACTTCCGAAGCAGGTCGAAAAGCTCCTCGCCGTATTTCTTGATGTCCTCGAAGGTGCATTTGTCCTGATAATGCTTCTCCCACAGAGGCAGAAGCCCCTTGTTAAAATCGATATAACTTTTGTTCACCAGCGTCTCAAACAGATCAAACATCAGAATCATAAATCGTTAACTCCTGTTCACCTCACCGTGGATTCGGCATTTTCTTCTCTCCGAATGTCATTTTCCGACAGCTCCGCGGGCATCTTCCCGCCGGATAACCGACACGTGCGTCGTCCCGTTCGCCTCATCCGGATACTCCCGCTCAAAATGCATGCCGATGGCCTCCGCGGTCCTGTAGGACGCGACATTGGTGTATTTGCAGTAGGAGTACAGCGCCGGGTAGGATGTGTACGTAAACGCCCAATCCCGGACGGCCGCTGCCGCCTCCTTCGCGAAGCCCTTATGCTGCTGATCCGCGCGGATGTGGTAACCGATCTCCGGCAGAAGTTCCCCGTCGATATTCTGAAGCGTCAGTCCGCAATCGCCGATCATCTCGCCGGTGTCCTTCCGGCACACCGCCCAGAGTCCGAAGCCGTATTGTCTGTAGCGCTCACGGTTTCGCTCGATCCAACCGCGCACCCTCGCTTCGTCAAATGCATACGGATAATGCCGCATGATCTCGGCGTCCGAAAGGACCGCGTACAGCGCGTCGAAATCGTTCATGGTCATCGGACGCAGGAAAAGCCGTTCGGTCTCCAGACGGAAGTCCGCGACATTTTTCTCGTATTTTCGATGCTCCTCAAGCGCCTTCGCGGTATCGATGTTGTAGACCACAACTTCACAGTGGGAGTCCTCATCGTCAAAAAACCCGCGGACGCGCACGCCTCCGAGGGCCTCCATGGTCCGCCACGACGCCGGATTATCCAGGTCGGCGTCCATCATCACGGTCTCGATCCCGTACTGGTTGCACACCTTCAGACCGAGGTAAAGGTTTACCCTGTTGTATCCCTTGCCCCGCTCCGTCGGGCGGATGCTGTATCCGATGTGCCCGCCGTGCTTTCTCAGTGTCTCATTGAGCGCGATGCGGATGTTGATCATCCCGACGATCCGATTATCGTTCTCGCGCACCAGAAAGAACTCCCGCGCCGGGACTCTCTCCTCGTTGGGCTCCATCACAGCCCGTTCCGCCGTCAAGCACAGCCAACCTTCGTAATCCGTAGGAAAATGGTTCAGACCGCCGACACCGTTGATCCGCGAACCGTACTCCTGAAACTCCCGGATATAATCGAAAGCTTCCTCCTTCCGGTTGATGCCGGGCACTTCCAGAAAGAACTTCTCAGTGCTTCCCTGCAGCTCCGGCACGAACTGCCACATACGATGCGTCAGAAGGTCGTCCTTCATGGCCAGCAGCGTGTCACGGTCGATCCAGCAGTACGCGACAGTCTCGCCCTCCTGAAGGACCACACTGTCCTTGTCGCAGGATGTCTCCGCCAAGAACTCCGCGTATACCGAGTGCGTCTTCGGGCTGACGACTCTACCGACCTCGGTCATCCGGTCCGCGACGATCCCGGTCTCCTCCCGAAGCTCACGGTTCGCGCTGTCCAGCGGACTCTCGCCGCGAAGCGCCGAGCCGCCGGCCGTCGCCTCCCACATGCCACCGTAGTGTTTGCGCGGGTCACGCTGCATGATCAGATAGGTTCCGTCCGCATGCTTTAAGATGATCTCGCACACGAGGTGGTACACGCCTTCGGCAAATGTCGCCTCCTCGCCGCGCACGAGTGTCACTCCCGGTATGATCTTGAAATCGCTGTCGTAAGCGTCCCAGAGTTCCATTTATAGCTCCTTTGTCCGGATTACTTTTTTCCGTATTTGCGCTGCAGCTTCTTCGACATCGTCTGCGTGTTCTTCTTCGGCTTCTCCACGCGCGCCGCGCGCTTCTCGCTGAGGAAAATGAAATACTCCTCCGCCTCGAACACCTTCACTCCGCCGAACACCGACTTCAGCTTGTTTCTGTACCAGTCAAGCCGCTTGGTCACCATGACCATCCGGCCGCCCACCGCAAGTTTCCGAAAGCCGTCCTCGATAAATGATTTGGCTACGGAAAAATCCGTGTGGTACGGCGGGTTCGAGTAGATCAGCGTAAAATCCCGGTCCTCCACGGCCTTCAGACCGTCGCTTTGAAGCACTCTTGCGCCGGTGATCCCGTTGCGCGCGAGATTGTCCGTCGCAAGCGCCACCGCGTCCTCGAGGATATCACACATCACGACATGATCGCCGCCGACCTGTTTCGCCGCATAGATCCCGACAACGCCGTAGCCGCACCCGAGGTCGAGCACCTTGTCGCCCTCATGGACGGGCACGGTCTCCAGCATGAGCCGCGTGCCCCGGTCCACACGGTTCGGCGAAAAATAATACTCTCCGGTCTCGCATGTGATATCGATTCCGTTGATCACTTCATTTACCGTCATAGTTTCCATCGCTCCCAGACGTATTCTTCTCACACATACCGCCAGATGGTTATGCCCGTCTTGCCTTTTCTCGTGGCATGCTCCTCGCCGCGGTATTCGAACTTTCCGAATCCCCGTATGGAGACTTTACTGTCCGCCTTCAACACGGTCTCCGGATTGGTGCATACTCTGCCGTTCACGGTTACCTTTTCCGCCTCGAACAGACTCTTGGCGTCCCCGCGGGAGAGATGATACACCTTCGCGAGAACGGCGTCCAGCCGCGGCGACGCGACCGTGACCGTCTCCTCCTTAAGTTTCGGAAGGCACCCTGCCGGAACTTCCTTAACCGGCTCGCATTTTACGGCGGTGCGCCGCACGCGCTCCAGTTCGAGGCACACAAAATCCGCCAGGTCCTCCAGAACGAAAAGATATGCCGTATTGTCCGAGATCAGAATGTCTCCGACCACGTCCCTCTCGATCCCGAGGTTCAGTACGGCACCCAGGAAATCCCGGTGCGTCAGCGCGTCGGCAAACTTCTCCTGCTTCGGCCTGACGCACACGATACGGATTGGAAAATCCTCCTCGTACCCGAGGTCCCTCGGATCCCCGAACCGCGCCACGACGCGCTCGGAATTGTCGGTGCCGCCCCACAGAGTGACTTCATTTTCTCCCGCCACCCGGTAGGCCAGACTCGCGGTCTCCGCGGAATGAAAGCTTGAGTAGGTATAAATACCGCTTCGCCTCGCCCGCTCCGCCAGTTCTTCGAACCGCTTCAGGTTTTTCTCCGAATGCTCGTCCATCGTTTCCTTCCCTGTCTTACAGTTTCACTGCCTTCGTCGCGATCGATCCGCTGATGTAATTGTCAAGCACGGTACCGCCGCGGTCCTCGTAGAAACCGAAGATCGCAAACCCGGCGTCGATCTGTCCGCCGATCTGGTCCGTGAGCGTATGGCCCCAGATGTAGCCCTCCGCTTCCGCGATGCGCCTGATCCCCGGATCATCCAGATGATCAACATCCGCATACGGTACCTTGTACGCAACCGTCAGCTCGCCCTGCTCCAGTTTCACCGGGTCGAAAATGTTCTCGATGGGATTGCCGAAGCCCGCCAGGAGGATTCCTCCGCGCTTCAGAATGCGGGCGCATTCCCGCCACACGGGAAGCACGTTGTCGATGTAACCGTTCGACCACGGATGGAACACCAGGTCGAAACTCTCATCGGAAAATGCGGAGAGATCCTGCATGTTTCCCTGCACCGTTTGGATCGACAGTCCATCCCTCTCCGCGACCTGAATGTCCTTATCTAACTGGGTTCTACTATTGTCGAATACCGTCACGTTTGCGCCTGCCGCTGCCAGGATCGGGCCCTGCTGGCCGCCTCCGCCCGCCAGACACAAAACATTTTTCCCTGCTAAATCCTGCGGGAACCAATCCCGCGGGACCGGCTTCGAAGGCGTCAGCACAATGCTCCACGAACCCTCCTTCGCAAGAGCAGTCTCCTCGCTCGAAACCGGGACGGACCACCGGTCCGCATTGGCAGACCGGTCATCCCAGATCTTACTGTTTTCTTTTACATAATCCATATCGAAACATCCTCATTTTTTCTGATAATGCCCGTACACATGGACGCCCTTATATCCAATCTTCCGGTAGAACTCGTTGCCGCCTCCGGTCATGACCTCGGCACCGAGAGGCCGCAGGATCTTCTCGTGATGCGACAGAGCTGCCGCTGCCAGTCCCTTGTGCTGATGCTCCGGCACTGTGCACAGAGGCTCCATGTAGGCAAGTTTGTTTTCCGGTACCCACCACATCCCGGAGAAGCAGACATAGTTGTCGTTCTCATCCGCGATGACGGTGGTATACTCGTAAGTTGCATGTGGTGCGGGCGCGATCGTAGCGCCGAGCACGTTCTGGTAAAGCTCATGCGGACTGACGCCGCCGTTCTTCACAGGCTTTTCCCAGCCCGTGAACTCGCCGTGCTCCGATTTGTTGAAACCGTCCCACAGGCATTTGGCGACCTTCAGCGGGTCGTTATCCTTCGGCTCCGTAAAATGATACCCCTCCGGAAGCGGGTAATCAAGCGTCCCGGTGCGGAAATCGAAATACAGGTCCGAATCCTCGTATGCAAGCCGGTATCCGCGCTTCTTCGCTGCCTCGAGCAGTGCCGTCTGCCGGCTTCCGATCACCAGCTCCGTAGGCTCCTCAAACTTCGGAAATGCCGTGTCCGCATACTCGACCATCTCATCGGCAAGCGCCTCATAGCCCTGGCGCAGTACGAAATAGATCTCATCCGCGGAGGTCTCGTAGAAAACGAACCCAACCGGCACATCGCCGTCCATCCAAAACCGGTCCAGCCGGTCGTAATCGCGGTCGTGCCAGGGCGATGTGATCGCGTACTCAAAGAAAGGTGCCGCAGGCCCGTTGCTCTCTTCGTGATCATAGACCTCCGTCATCAGCTTCCACACCAGGTTGATGTCCGTCAATATCTGAAATTGTTTCGTTGTAATCATACTGCCTCCGTTCTCCGGACATGTTACCAGCGTCCGTCACGGTCATCCATGAAGTACACGAGGTTGATGCGGACTTCATGTCTTTTTATGTCACTGTTTCTGTAGCAGCAGGTGTCAAAACCAAGCAACTGAAAGCCCTGGCTTCGATAAAACGCGATGGCTCTCACGTTGCAGGACTGTGTCTCCAGGATGATCGCTCTGCGCCCCTGGGCCTTCGCGATCTCCTTCGCCTTGTTCATCAGCGCGGTACCGACGCCTTGCCGGTGCAGGGAATCGTCCACCCACAGCTCCGTCACCATCAGGCGGTTGCTCCACTCCTCGGGGCACACCTCGATGCAGGCGAGCATTTTCCGCTCACCGTTCTCCTCGGTGTACATGCCGTATGCCTCTGCCTTTTCCCAATGATCCTGGTACAGACTGTCCGGAAAATCATACTCCTCCGGCGAATGTGTCACCGGAGTATCAAACTTCTTCTTTACAAGTTTCGCCTCGAACGCGTCCGGGCACTCCGAAATCTCCACATCGAAGTACTCCTCCGTTGTGTACCTCATCATGATCGGAGTGCCTTTCCATTCCGCCTTCGGAAGCGCAACGATATTGTGCTCCTTTTTCATTCCTCTACCTCAAATGCTTCTTCAATCGGGACTACATCCGCAAAACTCTCCCAGATGTCCTCGTTGTAGTAACGAACTGTGGTCTCGCCGTCCATGTAGTCATTATCAAATGTGGAGTTGCAGCCCTCGGGCACGATCACGCCGTAGTCGCGGTCAAACGCGGACTTGATGGACGCATCAATGCAGTAGTTGGTCTGAAGACCGGCGATGATCACCGTCTCCTCGCCCTTCTCCTCGAGATACTTGCACAATTCCTTGTTGCTGAAACAGCTGTTCACCTTCTTCACAAACACCTTCTCGCCGGGCAGCGGTGCGAGCTCATCATAGAACCCGAAATCCCAGTCGCCCTCGCTCATGCCGCTTCCCTCACCGGCATCGTGCCGCACGTAGATGACCTCCACGCCGCGGGCTCTCGCCTCCGAAAGAAGCTTCTTCATGTTCGCAACAAAACCTTCATAGTTATACAGATCTTCAACGAGCAAACCTCTCTGAAGATCGATCGCCAACAATACCATAGTATGTTCCTCCCGTTCACGCAAACAGCGTCTTCACGATCTGCTCGGCGCACTCCGCCGGCGAGTTCACACTCGTGTCCACGCGCATCGCGTATTTGATATTTTTGCTCATCAGCTCCGCCTGCTCGTCCGACTGGCTCTCGAAACGGTCGCCGCGCTCGATGTTGCGCTGTCTGCACACATCAAGCGGACAGTACACCTCCACGATATCGAGAGGGCTGTCCTTCATGATCTCCATGAGCTTCTCATAATGCGGCTTGATCTCGTCGCGCTCCACCAGAATGCCGTCGATCAGCACATTTTTCCCGAGGTCCGAATACAGCTTCGCCGTGTGATACATGAGGATGATGACTTCCGAAAGATACTTCCAGTAGTTCTCCTCAAGATACTGCTCGCCGACCATCTCCTGAAAAAGATCGTTGGCCACAACATAGAAAAATACGTCTCTGCGCTCCTGAAGCGCCTCGACGATCGAAGTCTTCCCCGAACTGGTAACCCCGTTGAGGAAAATGATCTTACCCTTATCCATTTTGAATCTCCATTTCAATTACATTCCACGGCTCCGCCGGTCTCGTCTCACGATCGACGAAACCGACGCTCCGGTAACAATTGTGCGCACGCTCGTTGCCTTCGAACACTCCGAGCGTAACTTTTGTTGCTCCCAGGATCTCAAACGCGTACTTCAGACCGGCGCGAAGCATCTGCGCACCGTATCCTTTGCCGCGGATCGTATCATCCACGACAACCCAGCCGAAGCGGACGCACCGCGGATCCCCGCCCATGTAACGCATGATAAAATGTCCGACCACTGCACCGTCATCATCCAGGGCAACCCACGGATAAAAGTTATCCGGCTCGGCACACCCGCCGTTCTGTTGGGTGTATTTGTCGTCGATCATCTCCGCGGTGATCGGATACTCCCCGAAGAGCTTACCTCCCCATTTCAGGAAAATGTCCTCGTCCTTGAGCCATCCCGCGATCCGCTCCGCGTCACAGCTTTTGTACGGTCTGAGTCTGAGCATTTCTATTCTGTCCTTTCTTTCTCCTTATACACAAACGTAAGTCCGTCGTATTTTCCGCCGCGCACCTCGCGGATGCCCTTCTTCCTGCAGATCTCGCGGAAGCCGAGTTTTTCGGCAAGCGCGACCATTCGCGTGTTGCCGGACCATGTCTGTGTATAGATTTCCTTCATGCCCTTCGAGGTAAGATACCCGATTGCTGCTTTAAACGCCTCGTATCCGTAGCCTTTTCCGCGGCATGACTGCGGCGGGATGTCGATTCCGAATGCGAAGTTCGCATCGTCATCCGTGTACACATAGTTGTCATCGATGCAATAGCAGCTGATCCAACCGATGTACTCGCCGGTCTCCTTAACAACAATCTGAAAACTGAAGCGCATATCCTCGGGTCCCTTGGCCGCCGTCATGTCGGCAAATTCTTCGAGCCCCTTGACGATCTCCTCCACGGGAGGGTCATTTTCCCGCTCCCACGGCGCATCCCAGTCGAGCCACTCGCGGTCGACGGTTTCCCACTCGACCCGCTTATCGATATCCGCTCGCGTAAGATCGCGCAGGATCAAGCGCTCTGTCTCACATATAACCATATATCATTCCCCCGTTTCACAACCCGGTCTAAATCCGTTTGATGAAGAAATACTCGGAATAGCCGTCCTCCTCGCAGGTGTACTGACCCGCAAGCTCGTACCCCATCGCCAGATAGAAGTCCTTCCCCTGCCAGTCAAACGTGTCGACTCGGATGATATTTACCCCCATCTCCTTCGCACGCTTCTCCAACTCGGTGATCAGCTGCTTCCCGAGGCCTGTCCTTCGATACTCCTCCTGCACGAACAACGTCTCGATATACAGGATCTTGAAGCACGTCACATACGAATTCACGCCGGCGATCAGCTCGCCGTCATTCTGCATTCCGAGGCAAATACTGCCCTCCATGCGGTATGTGATATGTTCGGTATCAAACTCTTCCAAAGCCTCATTGAGCTCCTCCGATTGCTCCTCCGTAAGCTCTGTGATCTTATACATGTTACATTAACTCCTTTAGTTTTTCATCGGTGACCGGTCCGATCTCACCGTTGTTTCCCGGTCCCAGGCCTCATAGCCCTTCTCCCAGGTTTCAACCGCGTACGGCCGGCGTTCATCGCCGATGCTCTGCGCATACGCTTCCATGCTCTTCAAAAACGGCTGCATATGCTCGCGCCCCGTGAGGAGTTCCTTCCGGATAACCTTCGACCATACAGGCGCCTGCTTGTACTGCTCCGAACGAAGAAGCTCCGCGGCGTAGCTCTCCACGTCAAATGCGACTCTCCGTTCATCGACGAGTACCTCGCCCTGCTCCGTGATCTCAAGCAGGATGTACGGAACCGTACCGGGCAGGCAGTCAAGCGGCAGTCCGCAGGACCCCGGGTTCATCAGGATGACACGTCCGTCCTTCGAACGGTAACTCCACTGAACATGCGTGTGTCCGAAGATGTATACGCCGTCGGTCAGCTCCCGGATCCTCTCCTGAAGCTCTTCATCGGAATCATTTTCCGCCTGAATTTCCCTGCGCATCATCTCTTTTGTTACCGCACGTCCGCCGTATTTCGCGCCGTATGCCGAAGAACGCCAGTGCGTTCCCTCCAGCGGGCCGAGAAAATCGGCTTTGTTATGGGTGATGTGAATGTTCACGCCGTTGCACTCGAGATCGATCCGGTGCGGCAGAGCCGCGAGATACTCCCGGTTCTCTTTCCGTACGCTCCGGAAACAGTAATAGGAAATCTGCATCTGCCCGTCCGTCCATGTATCGGGATCGGCAGCCTCCAGATTTTCCAGATACGCCTCCTCGTTTCCCCACAGGACAATAGCCCCCGGGATGGCACGCATCGCGTCGATGCACTCGTCCGGATACGGTCCGCTCAGGCAGTAATCGCCGGCAAATATATAACCGTCTGCCCCCTGCTCCCTCGCATCCTTAAGGACCGTCTCAAGAGCCGGCAGGTTGCCGTGAACGTCCGATATTACAGCGTACTTCATTCAACATCTCCTTTTTGGAAAAATAATCGACACTTTGTCTGTCCGTTTTCGAAATCCGCATCGCGTGCTCGTAACACGCGGGAGTCATGCTCTCCTACTCGTTCTGCGGTTGCATATTATTTCCGATCAGACGCAGCATCTCATGCGCATAGTCTTTGGCTATGCTTGTATCATACCCCGGCGTTTCGCCGCGATATTCCGAAAGTGCTTCCCGGAGAAGACCGTGATACTTCTCCGGCAGATTCTTAAGCCCCCACTCGCCGCCCTCTTTCTTGGAGAGAACGCTTCCGTCCCGCAAAAACGCAAGGACTCTGGCGAGATTGAGCGTAAGATACATGGTGTCTTCGGCGATATCCTCCTCTGCATCGGCGATATCGTACCAAAGCGAGTCAATATAGTCCTGCTTCGGGACTTCCCCGAAGACTTCATCTATGGGCGCTCCGCACAGGCAAACACCTCTTGCGCGGATCACCGTAATGTGCGCCGCCAGGTCCCTGTCAGTGCCCTTCATCTTCGCGATATAATCCTTCGGATCGTTCCGGAACCGGTCAAGGTGCATCTTCGAAAAATGAAGCTCAAAAGGCGTCGGGTATACGAACGGTTTGCATACCCCGCGCCTCACAACGCTCATCTCAATGCCCTTCGCGGGCCCGGTCTCATCGAGCGAAACGACCATGTCAAGAAAGGCTCGTTTCACCGCGTCCGCAGGTTCTTCATTCACAACAACCAGAAGATCGACGTCGCTCTTTCCGGGGTTGAAACACCCCATCACCGCCGACCCGTGAAGGTACACGCCCACCAGGTTGTCACCGAGGATCCGCTTGGCTTCTGCCGTAAAATGCCCGGCAACCCGGCTTGCAATATCTTCATTCAGATCACACACCATAATGTACTCTTCCGCATTTTCCGAGACGGTGCGAAAGCCGACCTTCTCGTACATCCTCACGGCGTAGTTAGCCTTCTGGACCGCCAGCGACGCGCGGGCGAAGCCTTCTTCGCGCAGCTTCGTGAGCATCGCGAGCATCAGCTTTGTGCCGATACCCTGCCCGCGGTATTCCCGGTAGAGTGAGATGGCAAAGGACGGCGTCTCGTCATCGACATACCCGTAATCTTTGATCAGCCGGGTCCATGCCGCACCGACGATCCTTCCGTCATCCTCCGCGACCATGCAGCAGTCCGCACGGCCTTCGCCGAACCCTTCGTAATAGATCCGAAGTTCCGGGAGTTCCACGATGGAGCGTTCCGGCGGTTCGACGCCCTCCGGCAGGAAAATGGCTTCGTACAGAAAATCTTTCAATACACCGGCCTCATCCGGCCGTAACTCACGGATCAACATCTGTTCATACCTTCCGGTTCAAGTACGGGAGACAACCCTTTTCTCCGCATAAAGCGCATCGGAATTGCTTCCGCGTCCGCTTAAAAATGTTCACCGACATAGATCTTCTTCGGGATAAACACGCGGCGGAGCATCTCCTCCTTCGCGTTCACGGTCACGTCCGTGCGAAGCATCGCCTCGTCCATGTTCAGCCCGCCGACCGCGAGCTGCCCGAGGGCACGCACGTTGATCTCAAGGTCCGCCTTGGGCGTCGTATCCGCGGCGCTCTCATCGTCCGCCGCGAACCGCTCACCGACCGTCTCGACGCGGTCGGAAAATACGCGGTAGGTGCGGTTATTTTCCGAAATCATCTCGTCCGTGATCTTGATCGTAAAATCACAGTCCACGGGCTTTTTGATCGTCTCGAGAAGCTTCTTTGCGTTGATGACACGCACCATAAAGTTCGGGAACACCGTCTCCTTCACGGCGTACGCGTTCGGCGTCACGATGACACGCAGAAGGTCGATCCCCGCGGGAAGCCGCATCTCGATCGTGCCGTAGTCCGCCTCGAATCTCGCGAGGAAACCAAGCACCGCGCGGAAACCGTCGCGGCATGTCCACGCGCACTCCTCCACGTTGAGGATCGCGAACGGCTCGTTCTTGATGTCCTTGAAGATCACATAGGCGACCGGTTCGCCGTTTTCCTTCAGCACATACGAAAACCGGCGATCGATATACTCTTTGTCGACCTTCATGTGCTCGAGCATCTGTTCCTCTGTCCTGGCATGCGCCAGGTTATACTGCGGTGCAAAGGCGTTGTACACGGTCATAAAATCGTCGATCGGACTGCCCGGCTTCCATTTTACGACCTCTCCGTCGAAACGGTACCGGCACAGAAGGTCCGGCGTGAGACTGTACTGGCTCCACCCGACGACGGTCTCGTAGCCGAACTTGCGGTAAAACTCATGCTTGAACGGATAGAGCGCCGAGATCACTTCACCATTTGCATATGCCTCCGGCAGCAGGTCCTTAAAGATTGCCCGGATCGCGCCCGAGTTACGGTACTCCGGCAATGTCGCCACAGCGCCGATGCCGCCGGCCTTCACGGCCGTTCCGTCCACATAGAAATTAAAGTGATTATTGATGACGCGTGCCATCAGCGTATTGTTGTCGTCAAATGCGCCCCAGTCCTCGATCGTGACGTTCAACTGGTGCTCGTGCCTCGCCTCAACATCCTCCACACGCGAGTGAAAGCAGTACACCGCCGTCAGATACGCGGCGAACCGCTCCTCGCCTGCTAACTTTCGTACTTCCATGACATCTCCCTCATTTTCCGCGATCGATCACCACGGATGATAATCTGTAATCTGAACTCTGTCGCTCCCGGTCGGAAACTTTTCACTCTTCCTCACACGGAGTAATCCCTGAAATCCGCCGGCACAAGTTCGTAATCCACCGACGATTGCAGCTGACCGAGCTGGTCTTCCCACGAGTCGATGTTCACCCGCAGTTTGCGGAACCCGAGCATCTCGTAAACGTGCTGGGCACGCTCATTTTTCAGATTGGTGTCGAGCACGATCTTCTCGTAACCTCTTTCGAACAGCTCCGCGATCAACATGCTCAGGATCGTACGTCCGAGGCCCTTCTCCTGATAGTCCGTGTTGCAGATCTTGATGCCCATCTCCGCAACGTTGTCGCCAAGGTTGTAGTAACTCATCTCGCCGACCGACGCGCCCTTGTACTCAATAATAAGACGGCGTTTCGTGTCATCGGTGTCGTCCGCAATCTCCTCGCGGATATGCTCCGGCGTCGTGCCGAGTCCGTTCGGAAAGCCGGCGTGCGCCATTATTTTCCCGTCATTCCACCACGCGGCCAGCTGCTCGCAATCGGCAGCGCCCGCGTTGCGGATGCGGATATCATTTTTCGTAATATCCATTCTTTATACCGATCCCCGCGGAAAATGTCGCGGGGCCCTTTTCTATAATTTGTACTGCATGAAATTCCCGTTGTGGGTAAATCCATAGGCGGTGTAAAGCTTCACGCCCATGTTCGACGCCGTGATCTGCACCGCGCCGCAGCCGTACGCTCTCGCCTCCTCCACCACGCGGTGAAGAAGCTCCTTCGCGATTCCCATGCGGCGGTACGCAGGGTCCGTGAACATGCTCGAAAGAAGCCCCAGGCGCCCTGTCGGGCAGCTGAAATACGGCGGCTTTTCGACAAATGACATGCCGCTCGTTCCGACGATCTTCTCCCCATCCATCGCAAGCCACGACACGAACGTCCCGTCCGCCATATGGCGGTGGTAGAAGTCCCAAAGCGCCGCCTCGAGATCAACCTCCGGGGGTACATTTCCTTCCGAAGTGTACTCTTCCTTCAACTGCGTGATGCGCATGTTGATAAACGTGCCGAGCTCCGCTTCCGTCATCTTTTTATACGTGATTTCCATACTTTTCCGCCTTATCAAATACATGTTGCTTTGTCATGTTCAAAGTGCTCGTGCAACTTCTTCATCGCACTCCAAACGCCAAGTCAGAATAATTCATCCAGCAGAATATAATACCTGATCTTTTCCCAGTCCGGCTCGATGCCGAGCTTTGTAAACAGCTCGTCCGGGTTGACTCCCTCGTAAAGATTGCCGTAGGTGCCGTCGGCGTTGTGCTTGAGGCTGCGGTAACCAAGCGCGATGTCGTACCATCGGTCCGCGATCCCGGCATCCCCAAGGTCAATGAAACCACTCACCTTGCCGTCCTCGAAAAATACATTCGGCAGGCAGAAGTCGCCGTGAGAGAACACCGGATCCGGTATCGGCTGATAGTCATACAGCCACTGCAGAAGCTCCTGCGGATCCTTGAAGCCGCCCTCGCCGAAAGTCTCCGGCTCCATGTCCTCAAGATCCACCAGATCATTTTCGATGCGGTACTTCGCCTCCGCCAGTTCCGCGGACAAGTCAAAGGTCTTCGGACAGTCCGAGATGTCAATGCTCCACAGCATTTGCAAAGCTTTGGCCAAGAGCGTTGTCAGCTCCTCCGGCCGGTTCATGTAATACTCGTCGCAAGCCATCCTTCCCTGAACCTTACTTATCAGAAGATAGCGGTAACTGTCCTTCACCTCGGTCGCCAGAATCTTCGGTACCGGCAGTTTGCCCTCAAGCCACCGCATGACCTCCACCATCTGCGCGATCTTCGGACACTCCCTCTCGATTTTCAGAACAAAGTCGTCGTAGACCCGCACAAGCGAACCCGATTTACCGAAATCATTGGTTTCAAACGGCTTGCCCTCTGTGAAACTCCGGATGGGTTCCGGAAGATCATTTATCATGTCCATATTCGCTCCCGTGACCGCGAGGCCTCACGCCTGTCGTCACCGATTCTTTTCATAACATTCCCAGATTGCGAAGAAATCCGCACTTTGCTCCTTGTATCCGGGGTAAAACTCCGCCGCCAGATGGTCATACGCTAGGGCCGCCGCCCACAGCTGATCCGCGATCCGAAGAAACTTCGCGTCGCCGTTTCGGTAGGGCATCCGCCCCAGTTCCTTCACATACTCCGCTTCTTCCGCGTAACCGTACCGATGATGGTTGGTCCCGTACTTAAGATCCCTGAGTACCATCTGCATTACCAGCGTCTCATTGCAGTTCATGTTGGCAAGATGCGCGCCGATCAGATAATCCTTGCGGTACAGCTTTGCAAGTGCCTGAACCTGTACAAACCAGAACCGCCGAATATTCGCAATCGGCCAGTTCGGATTTTCCTCTACAAGCGGAGCCTCCCCGAGGTCCGGTTTCTCATAGTCCCCGTACACGAAGGAAAAGCCAAAATCATAGCGCATACCGCTTCGGAAAATGATGCGGTACATCGACCCTTCCGGCACAAACATCCACCCGAGCGCGGTCTCCTCATTCACACCGAACCGATCAATCCGTCTCATGTACTCATCCGCTGTGACGGAGCCGTCTGCTGGAAGGCGCACGGTCAGCGACATATCGGTGTCACTGTAACAGTCGTGATAACCGACTGCTACAGCCTCCCGCGCCGTCTCGCGCAGATCCTCGCGCCGGACGGTCACGCTCCTCACCCTGATGCTCTCAATCTCGAGAAGGCGAAACAACTCTTCGCAAAATGAAGCAAACGAAGCTTCTGTCTGTGCTCTTGTCAATGAGATCATTTGCCTTCCCTCCTTTGTTTCGATGCCGGTTACTCCTCGAAGTACCCCGCGTAAGGAATCCCACGGATCAGACATTCCGCCTCATCCTCGATGTCCTCGGGATCCACGTCCTCGCCCTCGCGCGCTGCGCATTCGAACTCGTCAACGACGGACTCGATGATCGTCATATCGATGTACAGCGGAAGCCTCGACAGTTCCTCTTCGGACACGTCCGTTTCACTGCGGTAACCGCTCAGAATGTGCTTAAAGTACCACTCCATGCCCTCCCTGCGTTTCGCCGCATCGCGCTCCTGTATAAACCAACCGATGCCGTGCGTCCACAGATGCGCCAGGTCGAACATGTACCAGCAATAACAGCAATTGTCAAAATCAAACGCCGTGACATCGCCGTTGCTCA
>JBGUPV010000032.1:0-11853 GCA_045130455.1 Lachnospiraceae bacterium
ACCGTAGGAGACAATGTCCACACAGTGAAGACTCTCAAGGGCACGGATGCCTGCCGACGCAAAATCCTCCGCGCTCGCGACGGCGCCGTATACGGGCAACTCAATCACCAGATCCGCACCGCAGCGAAGAGCGGCTTCGGCGCGCAGATAACGGTCGGCGAACGCGGGAACGCCGCGCTGAACGAAGTCTCCGCTCATCACGATGATCACGGCGTCACAGCCGGTGCGGCGCCGGGTTTCCTCGATGTGGTAGAGATGCCCGTTGTGGAACGGATTGTATTCTGCAATGATGCCTGCGATCTTCATGGTGTCCTCCCGCGGTGAGAGAAAAAGGTGTCGGATATCGGAAGCGCCGGACATTCCATCGGGATGTCCGGCGCTTGATAATGCAGTGTCGGGATCAGCAGCGCTCCGGCTCCGGATAGTCAACACCGAAGGTTTCCACGGTGACGGTCTCCATCACGACCGGAGTGAGAGGCTTGTCGCGGAAGTCCGTGCGGACGTTCGCGATGGCGTCTACGACGTCAAGTCCCTCGGTAATCTTGCCGAAAGCGGCGTACTCACCGTCGAGATGCGGCGAAGTCTTGTGCATGATAAAGAACTGCGAGCCGGCGGAGTTCGGGTTCATGGCGCGGGCCATCGAGAGAACGCCGGGCGTGTGCTTCAGATCGTTGGCGAAACCGTTGTGTGCGAACTCGCCGCGGATGCTGTATCCGGGACCGCCCATGCCGGTGCCGTTCGGACAGCCGCCCTGGATCATGAAACCGGGGATCACGCGGTGAAAGGTCAGGCCATTGTAGAAGCCTTTCTTCACGAGTGAAATGAAGTTGTTGACGGAGTTGGGAGCGATTTCCGGGTAAAGCTCGGCTTTCATCACGGAACCGTCCTTCATGGTAAAGGTTACGATCGGGTTGGACATGGGGGTTCTCCTTTCGATCCGGCCGTCATCGGCCGGTATTGTTCATAATTCGGTCGATCACTGTACAAATGCGTGGTAGATCGCATTGATCGCGGATTCGAAATCATCGCCGGACACGCCGATGATAATGTTGAGCTCGCTGGAGCCCTGATCGATCATGCGGATGTTGATACCGGCTTTGTCGAGCGCGCGGAAAATGCGAGCCGCGGTACCGTGGTTGGACTTCATTCCGCGGCCTACGACGGCGATCAGCGCGAGGTCGGTGGAAAGCTCGATCGAGTCGGGATCGCAGAGTTTGTGGATCTCCGCGAGAACCGCCTGCTCCTTCGCCTCAAATTCGGTCTGATGAACGAAGACGGACAGCGTGTCGATGCCGGAGGGCATGTGCTCGAAGCTGATGCCGTTGTCCTCAAATGCTTGGAGCACCTTGCGGCCGAAACCGATCTCGGTGTTCATCATGTCTTTTTCGATGTTGATCGCGGTGAAGCCCTTCTTGCCGGCGATACCGGTGATCGTGAAAGCGGGCTTGCGGGAAGTATTCTCCACAATGTACGTGCCGGAGTCGGATGGTGCGTTGGTGTTTCGGATGTTGATCGGAATGCCTGCCGTGCGGACGGGGAAGATCGCGTCCTCATGAAGCACGCTCGCGCCCATGTAGGAGAGCTCGCGAAGCTCACGGTAGGTGATCGTGTCAAGCACCTTCGGCTCGGTTACGATCCTCGGGTCGGCGACAAGAATACCGGAGACGTCGGTCCAGTTCTCATAGAGGTTTGCCTGTACGGCGCGTGCTACGATGGAACCGGTGATGTCGGAACCGCCGCGGGAAAATGTCTTGACTTTTCCGTCGGCACCGCAGCCGTAGAAGCCGGGGATGATGGCGTGAGTCATCGTCGAGAGCTTTGCGGCAAGAGCCTTCTGCGTGCGGTCGGCGTCGTAGATACCGTCCTCACGGAAGAAGATGTACTGCGCGGCGTCCAGGAAAGGAAAACCGAGATAGTTCGCAAGGAGGATACCGTTTAAGTATTCGCCGCGGGAAGCCGCGTAGTCCTTGCCGGCGAGAGCCGCAAAATCCCTGCGGATCGTCTCAAACTCGCTGTCGAGGGAAATCTTGAGGGAGAGTCCGTCGATGATCTCCTGGTAGCGCGCCTTGATCTGCGCGAGGGCGTCATCGAAGTCGTGTCCCTCCTCCGCGAGAGCGTAGCAGCGGTACAGCATGTCCGTCACCTTGGTGTCGGCGCTGTCACGCTTGCCGGGAGCGGAAGGCACGACAAAACGCCGGTCCGCGTCCGCGGTAATGATATCTTTGACCTTCATAAACTGAGCAGCGCTCGCGAGGGAGCTGCCGCCGAATTTTACAACTTTCAGCATAGAAAAACTCCATTCCGTCGCCGGTCTTCGGCGACACGGACTATATTGTATCATAGAAAGGCGGAAAAGGAAAGAAGAAAAATCCGGTAAGAAAAGGTTTACATCATGCGGAGACTGTGGTAGAATATCGGTGTATGTCAAGATGCATGCATTGTGTCATTTTGTGCATGCCGGATGCGGGAAGAAAAGAGGCATTTTGCTTCATTTTCCGAAGCATCGCGCGGCGGCGGGGGTATACGGCGCGACGACAGAATAATGTTTGATTCAGGTGATGTAACAAGTGAAGAAAATCATAAGTTTGATCGAAGAAGCCATGTGCGGCGCATTTGCCGCGTGCGGCTATGACAGCAGTTTGGGGACCGTGACGGTATCGAATCGCCCGGACCTGTGTCAGTACCAGTGCAACGGCGCGATGGCGGGGGCGAAGCTTTACAAGAAGGCACCGATCGTGATCGCGAAGGAAGTTGCCGAGGCGCTCGGCGATCTGCCGATGCTTGCCTCGTGCGAGGCAGTAATGCCCGGATTTTTGAATATCAAGGTCCGCCCGGAGTTTCTTGCGCAGTATGTGTTCGAGATGGGAGGACAGGAACATTTCGGTGTGGAGCCGGCAGCGAACCCGCGCACGGTGGTCATCGACTACGGCGGAGCAAATGTTGCCAAGCCGCTGCATGTCGGGCATATGCGTCCGGCAGTCATCGGTGAGTCGGTGAAGCGTATCCTGCGCTACGTCGGCCACAAGGTGATCGGCGACGCTCATCTCGGCGACTGGGGAACCCCGATCGGTCTGATCATCACCGAGTTGAAGGTGAGACAGCCGGATCTGGTATACTTTGATCCCGACTACACAGGAGAGTATCCGAAGGAAGCCCCGTTCACCGTATCCGAGCTGGAGGAGATCTACCCCTACGCAAGCAAGTGGTCGAAGGAACACGAGGACTACCGCGAGGAATCCCGCAAGGCGATCCTCGAGCTGCAGCAGGGACGCAGAGGCTATATGGCCCTCTGGGAGCACATCATGCGTGTTTCGATGGAGGACCTGAAGAAGAATTACGAGAACCTCGGAACTCATTTTGATATCTGGGGCAAGGAGAGCGACGCTCAGAAGCATATCCCCGACATGATCAAAGGCATGAAGGAGAACGGCTATGCGCACATCAGTGAAGGTGCTCTTGTTGTGGATGTCAAGGAGGAGACGGACACGAAGGAAGTGCCGCCGTGCATGATCCTGAAGTCCGACGGAGCTACGCTTTACAATACGACCGATCTTGCAACGATCGTCGAGCGCATGCAGCTCTTCTCACCGGACCAGATCATCTATGTTGTGGACAAGCGCCAGGATCTGTATTTTGACCAGATTTTCCGCTGCGCCCGCAAGACGAAACTGGTGAAGCCCGAGACGATCCTCACGTTCATCGGAAACGGTACGATGAACGGTCAGGACGGCAAGCCGTTCAAGACACGCGAAGGCGGTGTGATGCGCCTCGAGGTTCTGATCGAGAACGTGGCGGAAGAGGTCATGCGGAAAATGGCGGATCGCGATTTTCCGGAGGAGGAAAAGCAGGAGATTGCCCACAAAGTCGGGCTTGCCGCTCTTAAGTACGGCGACCTCTCCAACCAGGCGACCAAGGATTACATTTTCGACATTGAACGATTTACTTCGTTTGACGGGAACACCGGACCGTACATCCTTTACACGATGGTGCGGATCAAGTCCATCCTCGGCAAGCTCGGAGAGCTTCCGGTGATGTCCGTTGCGGCTTCCGAAAGAGAGAGAGGGGCTGAGGAGATCGATCTGCTGCTTACGCTCGCTCGTTTTGCGGATATGACGGAACGCGCCGCGGCAGAGCTTGCACCCCATAAGGTTTGCCAGTATCTGTACGAACTGGCGGACAATTTCAACGGTTTTTACCATGCCAATAAGATCGTGGCGGAACCGGACCCGGTTCGCAAACAGGAATGGATCACATTGCTGCGCATCACGCTTGCGGTCTTTGCCGACGGAATAGAAATGCTTGGTTTTGAAGCACCGGATCGGATGTAGAAAGTGAGGAAAGAAAAGATGAATCGATCGAGAAAGCTGTTCAGATACGGTCTCGCCGTTCTCGCGGCGCTTTGTGTGATCGTGATTATCGGCTTGTCCAACAAGTCAAAGGCCGATGACGTGGATATCTCGCAGGACGGGGTCAACCAGACGGATTACATCAGCGGTCACTACGAGGGCGTCGTCAATAAGGACGGTTCCCGCGTGAGAAAGACGCCCGGTTCCAAGGACGCGAGCGGCAATACGAAGAATGACGGTCTGAAGACGTCCAAGGGAAAGGATGTTATCCTGGACAAGGGCGCCAAAGTGACCATATACGGCGAGCGCTACGATACGGATCTCGACATCTGGTACCACGTAACGTTCAAATTCCAGGGTGAGGATTTCGAAGGCTATATCTACAAAGGCCGTGTCACCCGCAACGAGGCTCTGATCAAGAACACGCCGACGCCCGCTCCGACGGACGAACCGACGCCCAGCGAGCCGACGCCTACGGTGGCGGAGCAGGACGATCCGCTGGATCAGCAGCTGAAGAATCCGACGCCTACGCAGAGAGCGGAGACGAAGGAAGACCTTGAGAAGGACGCAAAGGATCCTTCGAACAAGTACATCCCGCTTCTCGTGATCGCGGGTGTGCTCCTTCTGGCAGCTATCGTTTATACTGTAGTTACGTACATTTCGGATCGCCGGATCGATGCCGAGATGCATAAGAATTCGCGCAAGAAGATTCAGGTTGACCGTTTGGAGGAAGAGTCGGAGGAGAGTTTCCATCAGGCTAAGAAGGATGCGCTCAAGCCGATCATCAGCGACAAGCGCGACCGTGACATCGCCGATGAGATCGGTGTCGAGGATTTCCAGCTGGATCTCGACGGCGTATTTGACGACGATGTAGACGCACAGGGCGTTGTTTCCGAGGCGATCGCCGAGGCGGTTTCCGAGGAAGTTGCGGACCATGAGGCCGTTGCCACCGCGAAGGCGGATGCGGACGAGGCAAAGTGGAACAAGGACAACGCGGATATCATCAAGCATCTTTCGAACGAAGCGGATGACCAGGAGAAAGAGCTCATCCGTCAGATCGTTCCGAACTACGAGAGAGAGAAGCCCGCGGAGCCTGCAAGAGACAAGCTCTTCACGGATGCTCCCGCTCCCAAGGCGGCTCCTTCCGCTGCGGATATCGCAAAGATCGAGGAGCTTCGCCGGAAACTCGACCAGCTCAAGGAGCAGGACACGATCGTTCACAAGGAGTACGGTGTCGGTGAGGTCATCGACAACAGCGATGCACAGATCATCCAGGTTCGTTTCGGCCGCGATCTCCGCTTCCTGAAGAAGGATCGTCTGGCCCGCAGAATGCTCGTAGAACTGTAACGCCGGGGGACAATCACACAGAAAGATTCGCAGAGGAATGGCGGCAGGGGCTGTCATTCCTCTGATGTGCGATAAGAAGTGATGAATCGGAGGATACATATCCAATGAAACAGGTTTGGAAGAAAGACATGAAGGCAGCGCTGCCCGTGGTCGTCACGATGGGCTGCGGCTTGATCGTACTGGAATGCCTGCTGCTGATGGGACTGGCGGTCAACCAGTACAAGCTGATCGTGACATGCCTTTACATCGGTGCGTTTGCGTTGCCGCTCACGATCATATATATCATCTACGGCGCGGGCAATCTTTTGCTGCGCAACTACCGTGACAAGGTGTATTTTGAAGACCTGACGCGGCAGGGAGTCGGCCCGAAGGGCGTTATCATGTGCAAATACCTCTACAACCTCGCGGCAATCCTGGGGTTCCTGACGGCTTACGCGTTGATCCTCTACATCGACATCCGTCTGTTTATCGCCAAATACCCGGAGGAGAAAGAGAAACTTTCCGAGTTCGGTTTACGGAAAATGGTGCAGGGTGACGGCGATCCCTTTGTAAAGGCACTTCTCTCCACGATATTGGAGTACGTGTTGATCGCAGCCGTGATCCTGATGCTGGCGATCTTTATCGTCACGATCGTGCACGCATTTTTCACGATGCGCCGTCTCACGGGATTCACGTGCGTCGTGTTTTATATCATGCTGCTGACGTCGGTCTACAAGGGCGGTGTGTATTTATTTTCCGGCATGAAGGGAATCTCACTGCATCTGTCGTCGTCGGCGTACTACGCGGTTCTGACGGTGGTGATGCTCGCATGTACGTTTGCGACACTCGACCACAAGCTGTACCCGGCGCTTAAGCAGGCTGCCGAGGCAAAGGTCCCCGAGGAGCCGGCGGAAGAGATTCCGGAGATCGTGGAAAATACCGAAGAAAAATGATCATTTAGCGGCCAAGCCGCAGGAGGAAACCATGGCTGATGTAAAACCTTTTGTCTGCGTCCGTCCGGCGCAGGAAACGGCTTCGCGCGTAGCAGCGCTGCCGTATGATGTGTACAACCGCGCGGAGGCGAAGGAAGCAGCGCTCAAGGAGCCGCTCTCGTTCCTCAATATCGATCGCGCGGAGAGCAATCTTCCGGACGACGTTGACACGTATGATGCGCGCGTTTACGCGAAGGCGAAGGAACTTCTCGACGCCCGGATCGCGGACGGCACGTATCTCACGGACGCGCAGGAGTGCTACTATGTCTACGAGCTGATCATGGACGGCCGTTCGCAGACCGGTATCGTAGCATGCGCATCCATTGACGATTACGCGAACGGCGTGATCAAAAAGCATGAAAATACCCGTGAGGAGAAGGAGCAGGACCGCATCCGTCACGTCGACACGTGCAACGCGCAGACCGGCCCGATCTTCCTTGCGTACCGCAGCAACGACGCGATCGCTTCGGTGATGGCGGCATATAAGAAGACGGAGCCTTTGTACGCGTTTGTCGCGGACGACGGCATCGCGCACAACGTATGGCGTATCGCGGCACCGGAGGATGTCGCCGTGATCCGCGCAGCGTTCGACAGCATGAATTCCATCTACATTGCGGACGGTCATCACCGCGCAGCATCCGCTGTCAAGGTCGGCTTCAAGCGCCGTGCTGAGGCCGGATCGTACACCGGTAACGAGGAGTTTAACTACTTCCTCTCGGTACTGTTCCCGGAAGATTGCCTGATGATCCTTCCGTACAACCGTGTTGTCAAGGACCTCAACGGTCTTTCGAAGGACGCGTTCCTCGCGGCGGTCGAGAAGCATTTTGCGATCCGAAAGGTCGGCACGGAAGCTTACGCGCCGGCTGCCAAGGCTACGTTCGGCATGTTCCTCGAGGACGAGTGGTACGAGCTCGCGGCGAAGCCGGAGCTTACGGCGATCACCGACCCGGTGGCTTCGCTCGACGTTTCCCTGTTGCAGGATTACCTGCTCGGACCGGTGCTCGGCATCGGCGATCCGCGCGTTGACAAGCGCATCGACTTCATCGGCGGTATCCGCGGCCTCGGGGAGCTTGAGAGACGCGTGCACAGCGATATGAAGGTCGCATTTTCCATGTATCCGACGCAGATCACGGAGCTGTTCGCGGTGGCTGACGCGGGGCTTTTGATGCCTCCGAAGTCCACGTGGTTTGAGCCGAAGCTGCGCAGCGGATTGTTCATCCACAAATTATCGTAAAGGAGTGTACCGGCGGATGCGGGAGAATCCTGCGTCCGCCTTTTTTGTAAGATCATGAGTATTCTTTCGGTCGAAAACCTTTCCCACGGGTTCGGCGACCGCGCCATCTTCCGCGACGTGACGTTCCGTCTTCTGGCGGGTGAGCACATCGGTCTGGTCGGTGCGAACGGAGAGGGAAAGAGTACATTTTTCAACATTGTCACGGGCACGCTGATGCCGGACGAGGGGACGATCACCTGGGCGAAAAATGTCCGGGTCGGTTACCTCGACCAGCACACGGTGCTGAAACCGGGAATGACGATCCGTGACGTATTGGCATCCGCATTTTCCTGGCTCTACGAGAAGGAAGCGGAGGTGAACCGCATCTGCGAGAAGATGAGCGATGCGGATGAGGAGACGATGAACGCGCTGCTCGAGGAGATGGGCGTGCTTCAGGAGATGCTCGAGCAGCACGATTTCTATATGCTCGACACGAAGATCGACGAGATCGGCCATGCGTTTGAACTCGACGCGCTCGGATTTGACAAGGATGTGAGCGAACTCTCGGGAGGGCAGCGAACGAAGGTGCTTCTGGCGAAACTGTTGCTGGAGAAACCGGACATTCTTCTCCTGGACGAGCCGACCAACTACCTCGACGAGCAGCACATCGACTGGCTGCGGCGCTATCTCTCGGACTACGAGAACGCGTTCATTCTGATCTCACATGACATGCCGTTCCTCAACAGCGTTGTCAACGTGATCTGGCACGTGGAAAATGCGCACCTTGAGCGTTACCCCGGTGACTATGATCATTTCCTCGAGGTCTATGAGATGCGCAAGGGACAGATCGAGGCTGCGTACAACCGGCAGCAGCAGGAGATCAAGGAACTGAAGGATTTCGTGGCGCGGAATAAGTCCCGCGTGGCGACCCGGAACATGGCGATGTCCCGGCAGAAGAAACTGGACAAGATGGACGTGATCGAGCTGATGAAGGAGAATCCGAAGCCGGAGTTCCATTTCAAGGAAGCCCGCGTTCCGTCGCGCGTCGTCGTGGAGACGAAGGATCTCGTCATCGGCTATGACAGGCCGCTGTCGAGGCCTCTGAACATCCATATCGAGCGCGGCGAGAGAGTGATCCTAAGAGGCGCGAACGGTATCGGAAAGACGACGCTTCTCAAGAGTATCCTCGGGCTGATCCCGCAGATCTCCGGCAAGGTTGAGCTCGGCGACTACCTGGCGGTGGGGTATTTTGAACAGGAACTCTCCGGTGAGGGGACAAAAACCTGCATGGACGAGTTCTGGGACGAGTATCCTTCGTACACGAACTACGAGGTGCGCGCGGCACTCGCCAAATGCGGCCTCACGACGAAGCACATTGAGAGTCAGGTGCGCGTCCTTTCCGGCGGCGAGCAGGCAAAGGTGCGGCTGTGTAAGCTGATGAACCGTGAGAGCAATCTGTTGATCCTCGACGAGCCGACGAACCACCTTGATGTCGACGCGAAGGATTCGCTGCGGACGGCGCTTGAGGAGTACCACGGAACCATGATCATCGTGTGCCATGAGGCAGAATTTTACGAAGGGCTCGCGACGCGAGTCGTCGACTGCGGCGAGTGGAGTCTGCTTTCGTAATTTGCGAGGAAAAATGATGAAAAACGGATGGAAATGGTGTACAATACTAATGCTATGTGCCGTGTCTCTGAGCGGCTGTAAGGAGGATAAAACTATGAACAACGATTCGGTAACCGCTACGCCCGTGAGCACGGCGACTTCCACGCCTGCCCCGACGGCAACGCCGACGGTGAGTGTCGCGGAGAAATGGAGCAAGGTTTTCGCGGAGCAGAAGCATGCGGACACCCTCAAACTTCCGATCTATAACAACCCGCTGATGACGCAGCGTCTCGGCGCGGATCCGTATGCGCTTGTCTATGACGGACGCGTGTACATCTACATGACGGGCGATGTGATCGAGACGAAGCCCGACGGTTCGCCTGCGGCGAACAGCTACCAGAAGATCAACACGATCAACGTGATCTCCTCGGACGATTTCGTCAACTGGACCGACCACGGTTCCATCAAGGCTGCCGGCTTCTCGGGCGCCGCAAAATGGGGCGGAAACTCCTGGGCACCGGCTGCGGCCTGCAAGGAGATCGACGGCAAGATGCAGTTCTTCCTGTATTTTGCGAACAGCGGTAACGGCATCGGTGTGCTTCGCGCGGACAGCCCCGTAGGACCGTTCACGGATCCGATCGGCAGAGCGCTCATCAACCGTAATACTCCGAACTGCGACACCGTAACCTGGCTTTTTGACCCGGCGGTGCTGGTGGACAATGACGGTTCCGCGTACCTTTATGTGGGCGGCGGTGTCCCCGGCGGCAACAACCCGAGCCCCGAGCAGATCGAGCATCCGTATACGGCGCGCATGGTCAAACTCGGCGACGACATGATCTCTCTTGACGGAGATCCGATCCCGCTCGATCCGCCGTTCCTTTTCGAGGATTCCGGCATCAACCGCATCGGCGACACGTATTACTACAGCTACTGCAGCAACTTCAACGTGGACAGCCACGAGAACCGCAAGAACTACGATATGCATAACGGCGAGATCTGCTACATGACCTCCGATGATCCGCTCGGACCGTACACGTATCAGGGTGCGATCCTGAAGAATCCGGGCGCGTACTTCGGACCCGGCGGAAACAACCACCACTGCATCTTCGAGTTCGAGGGCAAATACTATATCACCTACCATTCGCAGATCCTTGACAAGCCTCTCGGAACGGGCGGCGGCTACCGCTGCACGCACATCGACGAGGTGGCGCTGCAGGAGGACGGTTCCATCGCGATGGGCAAGGGAACGAAGACCGGCGTGAAGCAGCTTCGTTACTTTGAACCGTACAAGACGGTTCCGGCGGCGACGATGCGCACGATGGGCGGCATCGAGACGAAGCCCGTGGGCGAGACCGCGATCAAGTACGGTTCCGGAGACATGGTGGTGACGGGAATCGATGACGGCGACTGGATCAATGTCGGCGGCGTTGATTTCGGTGAGGACGGAGCGAAGAGCTTCACCGCGGAGTTCATTGCGGAGGCAGGTGCGACCGGTGCGATCGCAATCCGCATTGACGCGCTCGGAGGCGAGGATGTCGGCTTCCTGGAGATCGCGAACGGCGAGGTTTCGACGGAACTGCTCAAGACGGTGACGGGCGTACACGACGTGTATTTCCTGTTTGCGGGAAGCGGTTATGACTGGAGCAGCTGGCATTTTTCGAAATAACGGATCTGTCCGTCAACGGGAAGACCGGATGTATTTCGCCGGCAGCGGAAAAAACCGGAATTGAATTATCGGAAAATAAGGAAAAGGGCTTGACTTTGTCGCGTTAAAGCGTTACACTTTCAATCGGCAAAGTCAGGCCTTTCTTTTTTTGCGCCCTGACACAAACACATCAAGCATCGGACGGACACGGGTCCGCCCGCATAATAATACGGAGGAACATATGCCGATCACTGATTTTTTGGTGCGTAATGCGCAGTTGTACGGAAACGAGGTTTGTCTGGTGGAGATCAACCCGGCAGAGCAGAAGAGCCGCACATGGCGTGAATATGAATTGATCGAGAGCGACCGCGACGAAAAATACCGCCGCGAGATGACGTGGGAGGATTTCGACCGCAAGTCGAACCGTTTCGCGAACCTTCTTCTGAGCCGCGGCGTGAAGAAGGGCGACAAGGTTGCCATCCTTCTCATGAACTGCCTCGAGTGGCTTCCGATCTATTTCGGTGTGCTGAAGACCGGTGCATTGGCTGTTCCGATGAACTACCGCTACACGGCGGATGAGATCAAGTACTGCCTCGACCTCGCGGACTGCAGTGTCCTCGTGTTCGGACCGGAGTTCGTAGGACGTGTTGAGGATATCGCGAACCGCATTCCGAAGGTGAAGGAGATGTTCTACGTCGGTGAGGACTGCCCGTCCTTTGCGGA
>JBGUPV010000033.1:0-13231 GCA_045130455.1 Lachnospiraceae bacterium
GCGATCCACTCATGTTCTCCCGGAAGTTCCGGCCACTCGATCGGACGGTTGCCGTACAGATAACGTTCGACGGCTTCCTCAGTGCGAAAGCCTCGGTTCCATAGGATCCTGGCACACACGTCACTGATGCCGAATCGTTTCATCAACTCGGACACGTCTCCTGGACGATGTGTAACTACCCATGTTTCCTCATAACGCTTCATGGCGACCTCCGAAAGGAGTCTTTAAGAATACTGCCGGACCCTGGAAAAGTCCGGCAGTGATGATCCATATAACTTACGCTTCCGCGCCCGAGTTCTTCAGAACCTTGGTCTTAAAGAAGTACCACAGGGAACCGGCGATACATACGGACGAATAACCGCCGCACAGAATACCGACTGCCATCGGGATCGCGAAGATACGTACCGACTCCACGCCGAGGATGATCAGCATGACGATGGTGATCAACGTCGTGATGGATGTGTGAATGCTTCGCGTGAAAGTCTCGCTGATGCTTCGGTTGACAACGTCCGCCAGCGTATCCTTCTTGGCCTTCTGTGCAAGGTTCTCGCGGAGACGGTCAAAGATAACGATGGTAGCGTTGATACTGTAACCGACGATCGTCAGCATACATGCGATGAAGCTGGTGTCAACCGTGAGACGCACAACGGCGTACAGGCAGAGGACAACCAGGATATCATGAACGAGCGCAAGTACCGAACTCGTTGCGAATGCGACATTCTTGAAACGGATCCAGATGTAAAGGAGCATGCAGATCGTTGCGATCAATACGGCAACCAGCGCGTCTCTCTTCATCTCGCCGGAGATCGTACCGCTGATGGACTCGGTCTCGATGTTCGACTCGGCAACGCCGTACTTCTCCATGAGATCGGTCTTCAGTTTGATCAGCTCTTCCTCGGTGAGCTCCTGCGTCTTAAGAACGAGCGTCTTCGGCTTGCCGGCCTCGGTAAGCGTGTTGTCTACCGTGGAGATCTTCGCTTCCTTACCGATGGATTCATTGACAAATGCTTCGACAGTGGAATTCTCCGGCGCGGCCTCATTGAAGGTTACCTGCAGCGAAGTACCGCCCTTGAAATCCAGACCGTACGAAAGCGCATCTCCCGTGCTCGCCTTATTGACGATCAGCATCACGATGCAGAGAACAATGATGGATCCGGAGATCGCAACATACTTCTTCCAATTCTGGATGATGCGAAGCTGTCTCGGCTGCTTCGCGACACCGTAAGTGTTCGGGTTGTCAAATCCTACATAGTAGAACGCCTTCATAATGAAGTAAGTTACGAAAAATGCGGTGAACATGGAAACCGCGATACCGATACCGAGCGTCGTAGCGAAGCCCTTGATCACGCCGCTACCCATTGCGTAAAGAACGATCGCAGCGATGAGCGTCGTTACGTTACCGTCGATGATCGCGGAAACCGCCTTGCGATAACCGATCTTAACAGAGGAACGCACCGTCTTACCGGTTGCAAGTTCCTCTTTGATTCGCGTGAATATGATGACGTTCGCGTCCACCGCCATACCGACGGACAGGATAATACCCGCGATACCGGGAAGCGTGAGCGTGACATCGAACATGAGGAGCAGTCCCATCACAATGCCGAGGTACGTGATCAGGCTCAGGCATGCGGACACACCGGGGAGCCGATAGAAAATGATCATGTAGAGGCATACCAATACGAAACCGATCGCACCGGCGATCAAACTCGTCTTCAGGGCATTGCTTCCGAGGGTTGCGCCGACAACGTTGGAACGGATCGACTCGATCTCGATCGGCAGAGCACCGATACGGATGATCGTGGCGAGATTTCTCGCGTCGTCGATCGACTGCATACCGTTGATATATGCGGTACCCGTGGTGATCGCATTCTCAACAGCAGGTGCACTGTACACCTCTCCGTCATACACGATGGCAATACGGTTGCCCATCGAGTAATGCGTATACTGCATACATTTGGTCGTAGCTTCCGCGAACTTGGTCGTTCCTTCCGCGTTCAGTTCGAGAATAACAACATGCTCGATCTTTCCGGAATCATCCGTACGGGTTCTTCCGTCGGCGCCGGCAACGTCCGAGCCGTCAACGACAAGGCTGCCGTCCGCGATCATATCATCCATGGAACGCGTAAGAACATACTTGCCGTTCGCATCCTCACGGATATTCGCGGTTCCGTCAGGAGCCTGTGCATAAATGAAGTAAATGTTTCCGGCGCTTCCGAGCGCGGAAAATACCTTGTTGGCGTCATCAATACCGGGGATATCAACATTGATACGGCGATTTCCCTCAATGTAAACCTGGGACTCCGTGCTGAGCGCGGTAGCTCTCTTCTCAAGCTTTGTCTGAAGATCGGACATCTCGCTCGAGGTCGGGTCCTCCTTCACCGTCTGATACGTAACACTGACACCGCCGGCCAGATCAAGGCCGAGATGAATGTCCTGTGCTCCGGGGATGTTGTCATTCGTGTAACCGAAATACCCCCAAAGTCCGATCAGGATTACCACAACGGCAACGCCGATCAGCATAAGTAAGCCCTTTGTCTTGTCTTTCATATGCAACCTTCCTTGCTTCATATTGTGCATTTTTCGTACAATGCACATACCGAGTGACAGTATAGCACATCTTTTCCGAATTGGAAACAAAAAACTGTAAGAAATCAACCAAAAATCCTATTGCGTTTCGGGGGGCGATGTGATAAGATTCTCTTGTATATATAGTTTTCAATTCTACATGACGTGTTTTCTAAGTATATCTATTAAGCAACACGTAACGATCACACTCGGAGGATAGAATGAGCAGTTATATTATCACCACAGATTCCACCTGCGACCTTCCCTATTCGTACATCAACGAGCACGGGGTAGTCATCCTGCCGCTGGAGTATACCGACGGCAACGACACGTTCCAGGACGGTCCTTCGACCGACCTCAAGAAGTTCTACGAGAACATGAGGGAAGGAATCCAGTATCGCACCAATGCATCCAACCCGGAAAATATCAAAAACACATTCCGCCCGATCCTTGAAAAAGGACTTGACATTCTTCATATCGGTTTTTCCTCGGGATTGAGCAGTTCTTTTGCGAACACAAGACTTGCGATCAGCGAGCTTGAGGAGGATTTTCCGGATCGTAAGATCCTTGCGGTAGACTCTCTCGCCGCATCCATGGGTCAGGGCCTTCTGGTTTATTACGCGGTTAAGAAGAAGGAAGAAGGAATGTCCGTCGACGATCTCGCAACCTGGATCTCGGACAACGCACTTCACTTCTGCCACCAGTTCACGGTCGATGATCTGAAGTATCTCATGCGAGGCGGTCGCATCAGCCGTATGTCTTCGATCATCGGAACCCTGATCAACATCAAGCCGGTCCTTCACGTTGACAATGAAGGTCATCTTGTTCCGACAAGCAAGGTTCGTGGAAGAAAGAAGTCCCTGATCACACTTGTGGACAATATGGAGAGCACCGTCGGAAGCTATCGCGACAAGAACGAGATCGTACTCATCTCGCACTGTGATTGCATTGAAGACGCCGAGTTCGTCGGCAAACTCGTTACGGAGCGCTTCGGTTACACCAACATCGTGTACAACTACATCAACACAGTCATCGGTTCGCACAGCGGCCCTGGTACCGTAGCTCTCTTCTTCCTCGGCGATGTGCGCTGATGAAGTCGTAAGATAACTCACGAACAGCAAGAGGCTCGTTTTGCAGCGACCTCATCCGATACTATTTTGCAACAGAAAGACTCCCCGAACGCGGCAACCGCACTCGGGGAGTTTTTCTGTTATTTCAATTGTCTTTTTGAGCCTTATGCCCAGGGATTCTGCGCATCCGGAGTGCGGATGTCGGCAAGCAGACCGTAGAAACTGTCAGAGAAGACAAACCACTCGCCGGTGGAAGGCTTCGTACGGAGCATGAGCGGTCTCTCGGTATCGGCACCGCCGGACTTCAGGAACACACGAAGGTATCCTTCGTTGAAGTTATCACGGCTGTAAGGGTTCTCAATCACAGTGATCGTGTACGGAGACGTCGGCATATAGTTATTCTGCGGCGTAGCACCGTGGAAGTACGAACGCGGCTTATATTCCTTGTTGTCACGGAAACGATCCTTGATAAACGAGATATCGTTCGCCGTCAGAGGGCTCGGTCCCTTCAGGTAATTCATCATTGCAACGGAGGCATCCTGATCGGTAGGGAATACACAGAGTGCGCATACGCACAATGCAGCAACTGCGTAAGGATCCTTGAGATCACCGCCGGGAAGAGCCTTGATCGCGTCAACACTCGTTGGGATATCGTTAAATACAACATCCTTCGAGGACGTTCCGGGCTTACCGGCATTGTTCACGACATTCGTGACAGTTTTCTTAAGATTGTCAAAAAAACCCATTTCTTTCTCCTTTCCTCGTATCCGCTTGGGATACTTACACGGAAAGTTTAACACAATTTACCTTTTATTTCAATACCGAGTAACACTGCCGCGAAAAATCATGCCGGTTTACTACTCGTTACTCTGTGTGTCTCTCTTCTTCTTTGTATTCCACCGACGGACTTCATCCGGAAGGAACTTCCTCCGCAACAAACGCTCGGCGATCACCGCACAATCGCCTTTCGCATCCGGATACTCTCTCTTCATCATCCACTCACAGGTCTCCTGAAGAGACCGCATGAGCCCCCGTTCCGAACTCCCGTCGGAATACGTCGGATAATCCCCGGCATAAATGTCCACCTCACTGATCTTGCGCATGGACTCATGCTTCCAGTTCACATATTCATTATCGCCGCGGGCTTCCGTATCCGAAAGCGCGTGATACCGTTCTATGGACTCCGCGACATCCGACGGAAGACTCCACTCGATACTGTGAGCATCGTAGAACCGATCCACATAATCCAGACCTCTTCCCTCGGCCAGATAGTTCTGCAGAAGTCTGGTAAACAAGAGAAAGCTGCACCTCGTGACATACTTTGCCGCAAGGGACTGAATATGATCCAGCACCCTGCCAGGCTTATCGTACACCCCGACAGAACTGTAAAACACAAAATAACATTTGGACAACAAAGACCGGTACTGTTCGTAAAACTGATCAAACGCTTCGATCGACGAAGGCAGACAGACGATCACCGCGTCCGCGCGTTCGAGACACTCAAGTGTCGTATCGTTTCCGTTCGCCTCAAGATTGAGAAATACATTGTCATACTGTTCCAGCAGAAAATCCACTTTATGTCCGAAGATCATTGACATCCCGTACCGGTACACGTCCTCGGTCAGGCTCTGATTCATCGGTAGAAACGACACTCCCTTCCCGTTCACATCAACCGCCATGTCAAATTGACTTGTTCGATTTGTCTCATAGCAGACATGGCGCAAAAACACTTCGCCGGGCATATAGTTCCCGATATTCTCACGGTTGAACGTGTTTCGAATGGTATCATATCTGCGCCCCAGCAAATGAAATCCGAGATTGCATGTATGTAAAAAGTTCTCGGCCAACGCAACACTGCATGGAAATACACGGCAGCACATTCCCGCGACCAGCGTCGCGATCTCCGCCGTCTCCTCATGATAGCGTGGAGACCAAAATGCAGCCAGCATATCAATCCTCCTATTCCGTAACCTCAATACTCGTCGGAGAGCCGCGCGCCCGCTTTCCGACACCGTTCCCAATCACATCCGACTGCAGGGGAAAATGTGTCCCGATTATAGCAATAAATAATGTGTCATGCAAGATTGCCGGAAAGAGTGAAATTGTCACTCAATATGCATTTTATTGTGAAATTTGCATAATCAAAACACCGCGGTTTTGTTGTATTATCATTCCCCTAAAATAATGGCAACAACAATTCCGCGGTGATATTGTATGATTTCAACAAAAACGCAGATGCATTTTCGTCAGTTTGGCCGTATTGCGTCGCAGCAACAACTGCTGCAAATATGGAAAATATTCTTGCAAAACAGTCTCATTTTCCTTAGATATTCAAGGATTCCGTCGATTCCAGGCGAACCAGATGAGAGTTTCGGAAACGCGGATCATCAGTCACTTCCCTGCCGAACCAGTCCGGAAGTTCCCGAAGAGACGCCTCCTCCACGGTCGGAAACTCGATCTCCGCCATCGCAAGGCCCTCCAGTTTACCATGAAAAATATCCAGTTCAACTGTATATTTCCCGTAAGGTATCCGATATCGCGTTTTTCGAACGGTCCCGTCCTCAACATATTTCATCAGACGGTCGTACAGATCCTGCGGGATTTCCTCCTCGAATTCGAGATTGGCGATGTACTTTTTGGATTTTGCCACGTCACCTGCCGGCTTCTTCTTGATCGTCAGTATATAGCGTTCACCGTCCCTGCGGATCCGCACCGTCGCTCCTCCGCTCACAAGATACCCCTGCTCAAGCTCCGAATGCGGATATGACTCCAGATTCTCGGGGAGCCTTGCCGGCAAAAATTTACGTTCGATTTCCATTGCGATTTTCCTCCTGCAATGATAAGATTTTTCGTGAAACAAAGTTGAAAGGACCGCGTATGCTGCTCATTCTTCACACAACCGCAACCGCACCTGGGACGCTCTCCCGCGGATTTCTCACAGAAGCCGCCGTCGCAGACATCACCGTGATGTTCTTCACCGACGCGCTGTCCTTCGCGGAACTATGGGAGCGTTGCGGTATCAACAAAGAATACGATAAAGACCGCTGTGTTCTGGTGATCACCGATCTTCCGGAGACGATCATTGCCTGCGCTTCTCTCAAGCTGCCCATCTGGGGCTATGAGCACGACGGGCTTCGCCTTTCCTGCGGCGAGATCATTGAGTCGCCGGAGAACCTGACACTGTCCTATCTGCTTGAGCGTTACGCGTACACGACGGGAATGCTGCCGTTCTTTACCCAAGACGGTCTTTCGCTCTATACGGTAAACGAGGACGAATATGTCAATCTGTTCATGTTGTATCGTCAGGAGCCGTATTTCCTCACGGAAACACAGCGCGCATACTCGGAAAATGACATCCGCAGCCTGTACCGTTCCCACACTGCTCTCGCATCATTCTGCCCGGGACTCGGAACGTATCGTGTCTGTCCCGAGGGTTTCCCGGACGACACCGTCGCATATGTCAGCGCCTTCGACGAGACGATCGATGATACCCTTCGGACCACGATCGACTTCTATGTTGTACCGGAATGCCGCGGCATGGGCTTCGGCCGTCGGAGCGTCGCGCTGCTTTTGCGTCTGCTACGCGACAAAATGTCCGAATCCCCGGATACCACGGATTCTTCAGAAATCTTCGCACTGGTTCATCCGGAAAATGAGTCCTCCGTGCGGACACTCACAGCCATCGGCTTCCGCCGGGCCCGGGGCCCTGCCGGCGCCGCTCTTATCTTCACTTACGATCTCTCCGCGATCCGCTGACACAGTTCCTTCTGGCGCTGCACGCACGATTCCGGCGAGAGTATCCTCACGTCGCGGTCGAGTGCCAGGAGCCAGCACAGGAAATAGTCGTTCGGCACGATCCGGAACGACAGCTCAACGGTTTCCTCGTCCTCGCGGTTTCGAAACACCGATATCTCATCCCGCCCGAGCTTGTCGATCAATGCACCGACAAGGCGTCTCGGGCAACAGATCCGGACTCTCTCCGAAGTTCCGTCGAACATCTCAAATCTTGCCTCCGCATACTCGTGCGGATCCAGTTTTTCCACGACCTCCGCGCCCTCGATCGGCTCCGGGGTCACTTCGACATTGCGCATCTTATCGACGCGGAACGTTCTCGTTCCCTTCTTTGCGCCGTCATACGCCACAAGATAATAATTCTCATCGTTGTAGATCAGCCAGAACGGACTGATATGCTCCCTCGGCGAGCCGTCGCGGGGCACAAGTTCCATCCGGCTTCCGTTCACCTTCCACTGAAGATACTCGAAACGGATCTGCCGTTTCTCGCGGATCGCGCGCTGGAGCGGCTCGATGTTCGCGAAGCCCTCGTCATTTTCCTCCGTCGCGTGTCTGCGAATATAGACGTTACGGTTGAGCTCGCGACGTTTTTTCGCACTGGTCAGCCGGCTCATCTTCCCGATCAGTTCGCGGATCTGTTTTTCCGAGATGAATTTCGACGCTGCCAGAACATCGGCGAGCAGTTTCAGATCGGACAGGTTCAGAATGCTTCCGACCGCATAGTAATATGTGTTTCCGCCCTGCTTGTAACTCTCAACCCGGATGTACTCGCCGAACTCATTGATGGAGCGAATATCGCTGTAGAGACTCTTGCGCTCCGCTGAGATCCCGTACTCAGCCAATGCCGCGATCAGTTCGGGCATCGTGATCCCGTCCCCCTCCGAGGTCCGCTCGGTCAGGATCTTGGTGATGTACCACGCCTTAAGTTTCTGATTTTCCGTCCTCGCCATCGTTACACCCTCGCGAAATTAAGAAGGGCTGCATCGGAAAATGCAGCCGCTTCATTATATTCTGATATCACCGCCCGCACAACCGAACTATTTGTTCTGACTTGCGAACTTCTCACCGACTTCCTTCCAGTTCTCGCGGAGCGTACCGAAAGCGATGATCGTGAAGACCAATCCGACAACGCAGGCCACAAGGCCCATCGCCATGCAGACCCATTTCTGCTTTTTGTACGAAATGTACGCGACATAGCCGCCGAATACAAACGCTACAAACTGAAATACCATCCAGTTGCGGAACAGAACGCCGAACAGAGCAAACGTGACAGCCACGATCGCGGCGAGGCTCTCCAGTCCGAGATCCTCCTGCTCGTGCTTCATAAGATCGGCATCGAGAACGACACTGACATCTTTCTTGAGTTCCTCCGGCGACTGCTTCTTCTGCACATCGCGTATGACCTGCTCAACCCAGTTGCCGAACTCGCCCTTGAGGCTCTTGTGGATCATATCGAGTTCCAGCGGATCCTCGATCGGCAGTATATCCTTAACCATAAGAATGAACCGCATGTTGGTCTCGAGCGGATCCGCGTCCTCGGGAACTTCCGTAAGCGCACCGAAGGAGACATACATATCATGCTCACCGTCGTCCGGCCACATAAAATACTTCTCGACGATGGCCTTGAGACGATCCGAGAGATCCTGCAGATACAGTCTTACATTGTCTTTCTTCATCTCACTGTTCAGATCATGGAACGTCAGTACTTCGTTGTTCCACAATGCTGCCATGTGGATCTGAACTGCATTCTTGCGCTGAGACAGCGGGCTTACGCACAGATCGATGGTATCCTCACCGATGAGGAACTGCTCGTGCGGCCACGCCTTTCCGAAGAACATGTCTCTCGGCATCACGCAGTTATTCATGACTACCCGAATACTCATACTCCACCTCTCTCCTCCGAACCGCTTTCCGCAGTACGGTACGCGAGCTCAGACAAAACCCGCGCTCTCATACATTTATCATTGTATCTTGTAACAGCGGAAAATGCAAGAAAAAATGTAGTCGGTTTCGCCGAAAAATGAACGGAAAAACGACAGCGTTCTGTCAGCTGTCACAGGGAAAAAGTGTTGACATGACGCGCTGTATTTATTACAATTAATTCCGTATGTTCCGAAACCAAAAAGAAGGAGTAAAACTATGAGCGACACGTGCATCACATTGAACGATCAGGGCATTTTCCTCGTTGACGGAGTTCCGCAGCAGGACGGCCCGATTTCCAAGGAGGAAGCGCGCAAGCAGACCATCGCCTACGGCATTCTGACTTCGCACAACACCTCCGGCAATGACGATAAGCTGAAGATAAAATTCGACGCCATGGTATCCCATGACATCACCTATGTCGGTATCATCCAGACGGCGCGCGCCAGTGGACTCACGGAGTTCCCGCTTCCCTACGCCATGACCAACTGCCACAACAGCCTCTGCGCTGTCGGCGGCACGATCAACGAGGATGACCATGTATTCGGTCTCTCCGCCGCAAAGCGCTACGGCGGCATCTATGTTCCCGCGAACCAGAGTGTCATCCACTCCTATGCAAGAGAGGAACTCTCCGCCTGCGGCAACATGATCCTCGGCTCCGATTCCCACACACGCTATGGTGCTCTCGGAACCATGGGCGTCGGCGAGGGCGGCCCTGAGCTTGTTAAGCAGCTTCTCAACAACACCTGGGATCTCAACCGTCCCGAAGTTGTGCTCGTATATCTCACCGGCACACCGAAGCGCGGTATCGGTCCTCACGACATTGCGCTTGCCCTTGTCAAGGCGACCTTTGCCGACGGTTTCGTGAAGAACCGCGTGCTTGAGTTCGTCGGCCCCGGCGTGAAGAACCTTCCCATCGATTTCCGCAACGGTATCGACGTAATGACCACTGAGACCACCTGCCTCTCCTCGATCTGGGAGACGGATGAGATCACGAAGGCTCACTACGAGGCGCACGGTCGCGTCGGCGATTATAAGAAGCTCACGCCCGGTTCCTGCGCTTACTACGATCGCTTCATCACGATCGATCTCTCGAAGGCGGAGTCGATGATCGCGCTTCCCTTCCATCCTTCCAACGCTTACACGATCCACGAGTTCGTTGCGAACGCCGACGAGATCCTCGCATCCGTCGAGGCGGAAGCCGCAGCGAAATTCAAGGGACACAAATACGACCTCCGCAGCAAGGTGCGTGACGGTAAGGTGTACGCCGACCAGGGCGTTATCGCCGGCTGCGCGGGCGGTCTCTTCGACAACATCGACGAGGCTGCTGCGATCCTTGAGAACGCATCCTGCGGCAACGGTTATTTTTCGCTCAATGTCTATCCGACCAGCGTTCCCGTAAGTCTGGAGCTTACGAAGATCGGCGCGACCGCAAGCCTTCTCAAGGCCGGCGCGGTCATCAAGCCTTCCTTCTGCGGTCCCTGCTTCGGCGCAGGCGATGTTCCCGCCAACGACGGTCTCTCGATCCGTCATACGACCCGCAACTTCCCCAACCGTGAAGGTTCCAAGCCCGCGGAAGGTCAGCTTTGCGGCGTAGCTCTGATGGATGCAAGAAGTATCGCGGCCACGGCTGCGAACGGCGGCGTGATCACTGCGGCTACCGACATTGATTATGAAGTTCCGAACCACACGTATCATTTTGATAAGACCGTTTACTCGAACCGCATCTACTACGGCTACGGCAAGGCCGATCCTTCGGCACAGCTGATCCTCGGTCCCAACATCACCGACTGGCCGAAGATGGAGGCGCTCACGGACAACATGCTCGTGAAGCTTGCAGCCGTGATCCGCGATCCGGTCACGACCACAGACGAGTTGATCCCCTCCGGCGAGACCAGTTCCTACAGAAGCAACCCTCTTCGTCTCGCGGAGTTCGCGCTCTCCCGCCGTGTTCCGGAGTATGTCGGCCGCAGCAAGGCGATCCACGCGCTCGATCTCGCAAGACAGAACGGCGAGGCACCTGCGGAGCTGACGGACGTTCTCTCCCGCTTCGGCAACGCGTCCGAGCTTCTTAAGAACACACAGTACGGTTCCTGCGTATTTGCCAACCGTCCCGGTGATGGTTCCGCTCGTGAGCAGGCTGCTTCCTGCCAGAAGGTTCTCGGCGGCTACGCAAATATCTGCTACGAGTACGCGACCAAGCGCTACAGAAGCAACTGCATCAACTGGGGCATTCTGCCTTTCACTCTTCCCGAGGGCGCTGACTTCCCTTACGAGGAAGGCGACTACGTATTCATCCCCGGCATCCGCAAGGCGATCGCCGACGGCGTTGAGGAGATGCCCGCCAAGGTTCTCCGCGCAGACGGAACCATCGATGACATCACGCTCTGTGTTCGCGGTCTGACGGCTGAGGAAAAGACGATCATCCTCGACGGCTGCCTGATCAACTACTACGCCGAGCAGAACAAACGCTGATCCCGAAGTTCCGAGCCATTTTCCGACTCAGACTATACAATTCACACTGTCGGCACTGCCGCAGCAAAGGAGGACTACCATGAACAAGATTGCCATGACCACGCCGCTCGTCGAGATGGACGGCGACGAAATGACCCGAATCCTTTGGAAAATGATCAAAGACGAACTGATCCTTCCCTTCGTTGATCTCAAGTCCGAGTACTACGATCTCGGCCTTGTGAAGCGCGAGGAAACAAAGGACCAGATTACCCTTGACGCAAGCTACGCGGCGAAGAAGTACGGTGTCGCCGTAAAATGCGCGACGATCACGCCCAATGCGCAGCGCGTCACCGAATACAATCTTTCCCAGATGTGGAAGAGCCCGAACGGCACGATCCGTGCGATCCTCGACGGAACCGTTTTCCGCGCTCCGATCATGATCGACTCGATCAAGCCCAACGTTCGCACGTGGGAGAAGCCCATCACGATCGCACGTCACGCGTACGGCGATGTCTACAAGAACACCGAGTTCCGCATCCCCTGCAAGGGCAAGGCTGAGCTTGTGTTCACCGGCGAGGACGGAACCGAGATGCGCGAGACCGTTTACGATTTCGAGTGCCCCGGCGTTCTTCAGGGAATGTACAACAAGGACACCTCGATCGAATCTTTCGCCCGCAGCTGCTTTGAGTACGCACTCTCCGTAAAGCAGGACCTCTGGTTCTCCACGAAGGACACGATCAGCAAGAAGTATGATCACCGCTTCAAGGATATCTTCCAGGAGATCTACGACAACGAATACAAGGAGAAGTTTGAGGCTGCAGGCATCACCTACTTCTACACGTTGATCGACGATGCCGTGGCACGCGTGATCCGCTCCAAGGGCGGCTTCATCTGGGCATGCAAGAACTATGACGGCGATGTCATGAGCGATATGGTCAGCACGGCGTTCGGTTCTCTCGCGATGATGACCAGCGTTCTGGTAAGCCCCGACGGAAACTTCGAATATGAGGCTGCACACGGCACCGTAACCCGCCACTACTACCGCTACCTGAAGGGCGAGGAGACCTCAACCAACCCGGTAGCGACCATTTTCGCATGGTCCGGTGCGCTCCGCAAGCGCGGTGAGAAGGACGGTCTTGCAGACCTCATGGATTTCGCCGACAAGCTTGAAGCCGCTGTTCTGAAGACTCTGAACGACGGTATCATGACCAAGGATCTCTCCGGTCTCGTGAGCGAGGGCTACACTTCCACTCCCGTGAATTCCGCTGACTTTATCAAGGCGATCCGCGAGCGTCTCGCTGCTTCGCTTTCATGATCAAAGGGACGGATCACCACTATACTGTAAATCATGACCACCAGCTAAGCTGGTGGTTTCCTCTGCGGCTATAAGCCGCTGTTCCCTGCTTGCCTCTAAAGAGGCTCTGAAGAAT
>JBGUPV010000034.1:0-7705 GCA_045130455.1 Lachnospiraceae bacterium
GAGTAATCGGTTGACGGTATTGTTGTCGATCGGCCGCATATCAACCTCCACACTGACTATGACGCACGAGACCGGCGTTTGTTTCACATATTTTCCGGTTCATAAAAAAATTTTTTCGGATATTTTCTGATATTTTCCGTGGCACGGGGCTCCCGGGCCGTTTTCCCGGATAATCCCGGGGCTTTCGGATCGTTCTTTCCCGTTCTTTCCCGAATTACCAAGATTATATCGTTACAACGATACTTCTGTAAATTGTTTTCGGCTTGATCTTTCGGACGCCTCCTCAGAAAGGGCGTGAAAAAAGCGCCGCACGGTTCTTCCGCCGCGGCGCTTCACATGTATCATGATCTTGTTCGGGACTTAATGCATTCTTGTTCCGGCCTGCTCCGGTCTTGTTTTGACCTTGCTCCGGCCTTTCCGTTTTATTTTCCGAATTCCTTGCATATTCGAATACTACAACTGTAGAACGATCTCCGGATTCCGAGAGAGGATCATCTCCTTCTCCTCCTCCGTAAGGTCCAGCGAGCGAAATCTCTCGAGCTCGTCCTTCGGGCTCCACATCGGGTAGTCCGAACCGAACAGGAATCTCTCGGCGCCGTATTCACGGATCAGTTCCGCCGAACGCTTCTGCCCGAGATACATCATCGAACTGCTGCAGTCGAAGTAGCAATGCTCATCCTTGAGATACTCCAGCGCGAGGTCCGCCAGACTCCATCCGCCGAAATGCGCCGCGATAAATGTGAGTCTCGGGAACATCCGGAGAACTTTTTTCACACGGTCGGGGTTGTCGAAATCATAGCGGTAATCGCCGCAGTGTACGAGGATCGGATACCGTCCCTGCAGAGCATCGTACAGCTCGAACATGCGCGGGTCGTCCACCGCGTAGAGCTGCGAATCCGGATGGATCTTGATGCCGCGAAGGCCCATCCCGACGATGCGCTCCAGTTCGTCGGCCTTGTGCTCGTAATCCGCGTGCATCGTACCGAAGCCGATGAAACGCGGTTCCTTCGCCACCGTCTCCGCCAGGAAATTGTTGATGCTCTCCACCTGACGCGCCTGCGTCGCGACGGAATGTACGAGGAAACGGTCGATCCCGGCCTCGTCTCCGATCTTCAGAAGCGTCTCGGCGGTTCCCGACGGGCAGTCCATCGGAATCCCGTAGAAATGTCCGACGCCCTCCACGGCCTTGGCCGCGATCTTTTCCGGATATATATGTGCATGACAATCGTAAACAGCCATTTTTGTCGTGATCGTTCCGGCGATCTTCCGCACCGCGAACGCCTTTCTGCGTAAAATGCATAAAATCGGTGTGAGTATACCATACCGCAAAGACAAAGTCGAGATATTTTTTATCATTTTTCTTCCGCGTTTTTTGGTCAATTTTCCTCTTGCAATCGAACATATGTTCGTGTTATAATGCGGACACACAGATGAAGGCGGTGTCCTCTCCCTCTGCCGCCGCATCCGCTCTGCGAGGTTACGCCATGCCGATCTCCGACCCAAACAACCGCAACCGTCTGATCTTCCACTGCGATGTCAACAGCGCCTTCCTCAGCTGGGAAGCGACCTATCGCCTCCATCATCTCGGGGAAGAGACGGATCTCCGGACGATCCCCGCCATTGTCGGCGGTGACCGTGCGGCACGCCGCGGCATTGTGCTGGCCGCCTCCATCCCCGCGAAGAAACTCGGGGTCCGCACCGCGCAGCCGGTAGGGGAAGCTCTTCGTCTCTGCCCGCAGCTCACGGTGGTGCCCGCGCGCTACGGCCTCTATACGGAGTGCTCCGCCGCATTCATGGACATCCTTCACGACGTCTGTCCGCTCGTGGAGCAGTACTCCATCGACGAGGCATTTTGCGATATGTCGGAAGTCCCGGCGGTCCGTGAGGACCCGGTCGGCTTTGCGAACGCACTGCGTGTTCGGATCCGTGAAGAGCTCGGTTTTACCGTCAACATCGGCCTCTCCGTCAACAAACTGCTGGCAAAGATGGCCTCCGACTTCCGCAAGCCCGACCTTGTGCACACTCTCTGGCCGGAGGAGATTCCCGAGAAGATGTGGCCTCTGCCCGTGCGCGATCTCTTCTTCATCGGGCACGCCACCGAGCGGAAACTGCACAACCTCGGCATTCATACCATCGGCGAGGTGGCACACACCTCCGAGAAGGTATTGTACGGTGCAATGCGCAGCCACGGTCTTCTGATCCACAACTACGCCAACGGCATCGATCACGACCCCGTGATCGACACTCCGCCGCCCAACAAGGGATACGGCAATTCCACCACGATCGCCCACGACGTCACCACCGCGGAGGAAGCCCATCGGACACTGCTCAAGCTGTGCGACTCCGTAGGAACACGGCTTCGTGCAGACAACGTGGAGATCGGTGTACTCTCCATCGGGATCCGCACCTTTGACCTGCGCTACACCGGTCACCAGACCGTGCTGGACACCCCGACCAACATCACGACCGAACTGCACCGGCACGCCTGCCGCCTGTTCGACGAACACTGGGACAGCACACCCATCCGTGCGCTCGGGGTGCACACCTCCCGTGTGTACGAGGGCGGCGCGCCGCGCCAGCTCTCACTCTTTGACAGCACCGATTACGACAAGCTCGGGAAGATCGACCTCGCCGTGGACGCCATCCGCAAGCGCTACGGCAAGGCCGCCGTCACCCGCGCTTCGCTTCTGAAACCCGAGGATAAGACATCATCCGAAGTTACGCCGGATTCCGAAGACCGATAGTCCTCCGAACATCCGCAGAAAGGACCGCTCATGCCGATGATGGGCCTGGACAATATATTTCAAACCGACTCCGGCTCGCCGCGCGGGAGCCAGTACCCGATCGCCTGCACGGTATGGTTCACGAGCACCGGGCGCATTCTCCCACTCAGTGTCAAACTGCGGGATCCCGAAGGGGGCTTCTGCATCCTCAGCAACATCCGCGTGCTCTCCTCGGAGAGCAAGAACTACTGCGGCATCCGCTCCGTCGAGTACGACTGTGAGTCCGAGCACCGCGGCATGCGAATCGCGTTCCGGCTTCTGTACTATGTAACGCGCAGTGAGTGGAAACTTCTTCTGCGCACAAAAAAGGAGCCGGATCCTTCCGACTCCTAAATTGGACTGTTCGATTGTCGCTGCGGCTCATCGAACGGGGATACACCCCGCCGATCCTCCGAACATCTGATTATACATTTCCTCGTATTCCTTCATCAATTCGGGGTGTGCGTTGATATATGCCGTAGCTGCAAAGAGCAATACCGCGAAGAGCACCACGAACATCAGCACTCCCTTGAGCACTTCCTTGCGCTGCACGGAAGTTTTCGGACTCAGAAGGTTCATCACCATCCATCCGATCAGGAACAGCCATCCGTATACGGGGATCATCAACAGGCACAGAAGCCCGAGGACCTTCCACCGCGACATTGCCGGCTGCTCATTTTCCGCCGAAACCGCTCTCGGCTCTCCCGGGCGGTATCCGCCGTCCTGCGGTATCTGTCCCGACTGTTCCAGACGCGCCAATTCCTCCGCCTCGTCAGCCGGAAGAAATCCCGGCCTGCGGGATCCTAACGGTGCACCGCAGTAGTAACAGAAATTAGCTTCCTCAATGGGGTTTTCACGCCCGCAGGTGCTGCATTTGCTCATAGCTGTCTCCGCTTACGCGAGGCGCGACTGCAAGATATGAATGATCAGATTGTATGTCGCATCTCGGAATTTCGGCTGACTCTTGGTCAGTCTCTTCTTGATCTCCTCTGCATCCTTGCCGGTGATCCCGCAGGAATCCAGGATCATGCCGATCATCAGCATCATCTGCGGGATTTCCTCCTCCGCATATCCCTGCTGATCCGCCATGATGGATGCGCGCAGAATGTGCACATTCATCGCCGAGATCCACGTGAGCTGCGTGTCCGTCAGCTTCTTACCGTAGTTGTCCGTGAGCGCCGCCTTGAGCGGTCCCGCAAGATACTCGGCCACCGTACGAAGTGCATCCGAGTCTTCGTACGCGTAGTAGAACAACTCGCGGATCTTGTCATTGACATGGCAGATCTCGAACTCGAGAACGAAGAAATAGATGATCTGCATCATGGAAGGGTCATCCTCTTCCATCAGTTTTCTTCCTTCCTCGTAATTCACACGAGTAAGTTTCTCCACGAGAATGCTCAGAATCTCCGGTTTGCCTGCAAAGTTGCTGTAGAACTTTCCGGTGGTACAACCTGCCTCATCGGAAAGCGACTTCATGGTTACCTTGGAATAGCCGTCGCGCAGAAAAACTTTCGCGCAAATAGAAACCAGGTTGTCCCTTACGGCTTGTTCCTCTTCCGGTGTCCTGGCAATAGCCATACTGCTACCTCCTATTCAGTTTAAAAATATTACGCTGTGGATGCGTCCGACTCTTTTGATAATGCGATTGTAACATTGTCAAAACGAAAAAGTCAATCGACAAATCCCCAAGTAACTAGGAGGTTGCGGTGAAGCACAATGTGCTTTTCACATTGTGACAGAAAATTTTACATATTCGATTATCACTGACTTTCGTCAGTAAGAAAGTTACTGATTCTCCGTCAGATAATCCGCAGACGAATCGCCGTTCCAGCAGTACGTGCACAGACATTCCGGGTCGATCCCGATCGACTCGAGCATGTCGTCAAGGCGGTGGAACCGCAACGAGGAGAACTTCAGCTTCTCGCAGATCCGGTCCGTCATCTTCGCGTAACGCTCGGAATCCGGATCAGCATACTCCTGAAGAACTTCCTCCGGCACATTCTCCGTTCCCTCGAGCTCGGCGATGCAGCGTCTGGTGATCAGCTCCATCTCACTCTTCGAACGGGAGAAGTTCAGATATTTGCAGCCGTACAGAAGCGGCGGGCAGGCTGGGCGTACATGCACTTCCTTCGCTCCGCTCTCAAACAAAAACTCCGCGGTCTCGCGCAGCTGCGTTCCGCGCACGATGGAATCGTCGATGATCAAAAGGCTCTTGTCCTTGACCAGTTCGGGCACGGCGATCAGCTTCATCTTGGCGATCAGGTCGCGCTTCTCCTGCATGGTCGGCATGAACGATCTCGGCCATGTGGGCGTATATTTGATCAACGGACGCGTGAACGGGATTCCCGCGGCGTTGGCATAACCGATGGCATGCGCGGTTCCGGAGTCCGGTACTCCCGCGACAACATCCGGCTTCACATGATCTCTCTTGGCAAGCTTCTCACCGCAGCGGTATCTCGCCTGCTCGACGCTGACACCCTCGTAAGAGGACGACGGATAGCCGTAGTAGATCCAGAGGAACGTGCAGATCTTCATCTTTTTGCCGGGCTGTACGAGGGTATGAACGCCGTAAGCGTCGAACACCGCGATCTCTCCCGGGCCGAGCTCACGCTCGGGCTGATATCCGAGGTTCGCATACGCAAAGCCCTCGGTCGCCGCGCAGTACGCGCCGTCCTTCTTGCCGATGGAGATCGGCGTGCGGCCCATGCGGTCACGGGCGGCAAATACGCCGCGCTCGGTGAGCACGAGGATCGACATGGAACCGTCGATCACTTCCTGCGCATACCGGATACCGTCCACCAGGTTCTCCTTCTGATCGATGAGCGCCGCAACCAGCTCCGTCGCATTGACTTCGCCGTTGCTCATGATGAAGAAGTGGGAATTATTCTTGAGGATCGTGTCAACGATCTCGTCTTTGTTGTTGATCTTGCCGACCGTCGTGACGGCGAATTTGCCGTGGTGCGAACGCACAAGGATCGGCTGAGGCTCGAAATCGGAGATGCAACCGATACCCATACGGCCGTGCATCTCGTGAGCTTCCTTCTCGAATTTGGTACGGAACGGGGAATTCTCAATCTTATGGATCGACTTTTCAAAGCCGTCGTCTCCGTATACTGCAAGACCCGCTCTGCGCGTGCCGAGATGCGAATGGTAGTCCACTCCGAAGAAGAGATCGAAGATACAGTCTTCTTTCGTGGCAACACCGAAAAATCCACCCATGGTTTATCCTCCCGTAGTCGGCTTATTTCTGCAGCGGACAGTACGGCAATACGCCCTCTTCCGCGGTTTCCGACTGCTACATTGTACTCTTTCGGAAAATGCCTTGCAAGGCAGGAGGTCTTTTTTTATACTTATTTGAACTATAAGCGTCGCTTATGATTTGTATAACATGCACGAAACCGACGCGCAAAAGCCCCTTTATTTCCTTATTTGCCGCACCGACTTTTTCTATGCTCTCCCTTGTTTTTTTCGATTAATTATGGTAGTTTGTAGAAAATTCGCCTTTACGGCAACGCTTTTGGAGGGGTTCAATGAAAGCTTTTCTGAAACGCAAGAACATCAGCATTTCCTGGCAGAGCTACGGAATCAAAGCCATGAGTGCCATGGCCCAGGGTCTGTTCGCTTCCCTGCTGATCGGTACGATCATCAAGACGCTCGGTGAGCAGGCCGGCAAAGCCGTTGCGGACATCCAATGGCACAATGGTTTCTGGGTTGAATTTGTAAAACCGTTCTTCGATATTCTGGTCGATATCGGCGTCTTCGCGCAGAGCGTCGCCGGACCCGCGATGGCAGTTTCCATCGCCGTCGCGCTGCAGGCTCCCCCGCTCGTCGTATTTTCCGCTGCCGCAGTCGGCTATGCCGCGAACGCGGAAGGCGGTGCCGGCGGTCCGCTGGCAGTTCTGCTGATCGCCATCATCGCCGTCGAGGTCGGCAAGGCGGTCTCCAAGGAGACGAAGATCGACATCCTGGTCACTCCGTTTGTCACCGTTGCACTCGGCGGATTCCTGGCTCTCGGCTGGGCTCCCCGCATCGGCTGGGTTGCTACGAAGGTCGGTGAGTTCACCAAGTGGGCAACGATCCAGCAGCCGTTCCTCATGGGTATCATCGTATCCGTCGTCATCGGTGTTGCTCTCACGCTCCCGATCTCGAGTGCCGCGATCTGTGCCGCATTCACTCTCACCGGTCTTGCCGGTGGTGCTGCAGTCGCAGGCTGCTGCGCACAGATGGTTGGTTTCGCAGTGCTCAGTTTTAAAGAAAATAAAGTCGGCGGCCTTGTGTCGCAGGGTCTCGGCACCAGTATGCTGCAGATGGGCAACATCGCCAAGAAGCCGATTATCTGGCTTCCGCCGATCATTGCTTCGGCGATCACCGGCCCCATCGCTACCTGCCTCTTCAAGATGGAGATGAACGGTCCCGCGATCTCGTCCGGTATGGGCACCTGCGGTCTCGTCGGTCAGATCGGTGTCATCACCGGTTGGAACGGCAACGCCGGCTGGTTTGACTGGCTCGGCCTGATCCTGATCAGTTTCGTTCTTCCGGCAATCCTCTGCTATCTTCTCGGCCTTCTCTTCCGCCGTCAGGGCTGGATCCGCGAAGGCGATCTGAAGCTTCCGGAGTGATCCCGTCGAACCGATTTCAACAGTTGTTTGTCCGATCACACCATCCGAAAGGAGGATCCCGGTGTTTCCGCCGTCGGCGGAAGCCCGTGAAACAACCATGAATTTTTTCAAAAAGATTATCGGCAAGTTCCATTACAATGCGCCCGTGACACTGACGTTCGCGCTGGTCTGCCTCCTCGCACTTCTGCTCAACAAGCTCACCGGCGGCTGGACGAATTTAACCTTCTTCTCGACCCACCGGGCTCCGCTCACGGATCCCCTGATGTATGTCCGGCTCTTCGGTCATTCGATCGGGCACGGCAGCTGGTCGCATTTTCTGAACAA
>JBGUPV010000035.1:0-52541 GCA_045130455.1 Lachnospiraceae bacterium
GAGGAAGCATTTGCGGCGGAAGCGGCAGAGGCAACCGAGAGCTTCGCGGACGCTGTTGAGACCGCGGAGGCAACCGCAGCCGACACATTTGAAACCGCAACGGATACCGTGGAAGACACCTTTGCTGCCGCGGCTGAAACCGCAACGGATACGTTTGAAACCGCGGCTGAGCCGGTGACCGATTCGTTCGGTTCGTTCGGATTCTTCAGCGATCGCGCGGCTGAGGACGATGGTACCAACGCGTTTGTTCAGTCTTCGGACGGCGATACATGGAATTCGCAGAAGCCGTTGTTTGGTACCTTCGGATACGGTGCTCTGGACGATGTTCCTGAGAATCCGGTGGTATTTTCCAATGACTACACGGCGGATGTGAACACGGAAGCCGAGCCGGTGCCTGAGGCAACGGAGTTCGGCGGAGCGGCGACCTTCGAGGAAACGCTTCCCGAGCAGCCGGCATACACGGACGCCTCGGCGGAGGCGGAAGCCGACAAGACGGTACAGCCGGGCGGGTTCTACCGCAGATCGATCTACGACACCGATTCGCTCACGGATGAGAGCTTTGACGGTGAGATGCCGGTAGTGAACATCCCTGAGGTTGCCAAGGAGGCGGAGCCGGAGAAGCCGGTTGAGGATGACGGTATCATCGAAGGATTTGTCCTTCCGACGTTCCGAGGCGTAGAGTACGAGAACAATACGCCGGAGACTTACGAGGAAGACGCGGCGGAGCAGATGTACAACGGTTCGTACCGCAGCAAATTCTTCACGGCGAGAAAGTCGGCACAGGAAGCTGCAATGCAGCAGTTCGTCTTCGGCGATGATGAGGAGACGGCAGAGGAAGAGACGGCATCGTCCGGCGGAATCTACCACGGCGTGGAAGCGACCGCAGCGATGACACACGGCGGACTGATCGATGATCTCGATGACATGTTCGCGGAGCCGGAACTTCCGTCGTCCGAGATGGATTTCGCGGAGCCGGAGATTCCGGAGTCGGCACCGATGGACGATGATCCGTTGGCGGATCTGCAGGTTGAGAAGCCTGCGGAGGCAGAGCCGAAGAAGGAGACCAGCGCGGAGGACGATGAGCGCGCGAGAATGGAAGAGCGCAAGAGGATGCTCCAGGAGAAACTGGAAGCCATCCGCAAGAAGAACCAGATGACCCAGCTCGATGATCTCTCCGATCTCGACGACGAGGGCGTGTTCTTCCACAAGTGATCATTTTCCGACGACAAATGAATAACGATACAGAGAGGCTGCCGGCGACGGCAGCCTTTTTGCGTCCGGCGGCGGATGGTCGCTTTCGGTTGCATTTGCGGGGCGTTCATGGTACAATGAATCGATTGTTCGGATAACAAAGAGCGGAGGAAAAATATGTTAAATTCATACAATCGTTTACGGTTCCTTATTGCGATGATCGGATGTCTTGTTTTGGGCGGTGTGCTTGTCGGTATCGGTATTTCCCGACGCAGCGGTCTTCGCGGCGCGGATCAGATTTCCGAGATCGGCCTTGATGTCAAGGACGGTCAGTTTGTCAAGGGTGTCACCGAGTTTGTCGGCGGCTATTACTGTTATGAGACGAGCACTAAGAACGGCAAGACGACCGAGACGTTCCGCTGGTATATGGTAGGTTATGAGAGTACCGATGCGAGCGGCAACCCGGTGGAGTACTTCATCGGTGTCAAGGTGCCGGCCGCTGATTTCTCAATGTATCAGCAGATGAGCGACAGCACGGAAAATAATCTTGAGCTCTCGTTCCAGGGAAAGATCAAGAGACTCGAGGGACAGCAGCTGCAGTTCCGCGATGACTTTGTCCGCGAGATTCAGAGCGAGCAGAAGCTGAGCTATCAGTTGAAGGATTATACTCCCGATTTTTATATTGAATTGATGACGACCAAGCAGGGAACGACATTCCTGCTCATCGGTCTTCTCCTGTTCGGCGTCGGTGTCGTCTGCGTTGTTGCGACGATCCTCTCGTCGAGAAAGTCCAGCCCGTATGCGGATGCTCCCGCGGACAGCAGCAGAGCATCGTTTAACGGCCCGAACGGCGGCGGATACGGCGGCAACACGTACAATCCGTACGGCGGAACCACGTCCGCCGGCAGCACGCACACCCCCGTTTCAACGGACACTTACAACAGCACGCCGCGGACGCCCTACATGCCGTTCGCGGACGAGAACGGTTACCCGGCACCCGCGCATTCCGCGGGAGTCCCGAAGGATGAGCTGGATCTTCTGCTGGAGCAGGAAGATCAGAAGGTTTCGAAGTTTAACGCCAACGTTCGGCGGAACAACGACCAAAACAACGGCAATGATCTTCAGTAGTTCATCGCAGGAGGAAAATGACCGATGAATCGAAAAACAGTGATCGCGATCGTGTCCGTGTTGTTCCTGGCGGCAGGACTGGTGATCGCGGCCCGAGGCGGCATCCGCATGTATCGCATGCACAATGCGACGCCGGTGTCCGAGCTGGACGTTTCGGAGTTGAAAGCAGGGCAGTGGCTGAAGGCGGAAGTCGATGAAGTACTGAACTGGTATTCGGTGAAGAAGACGGGGAGCAGCGGAGAGGCGCTCTACCGCTGGTATCTGGTGTATTGTGTGCCGAAGGGGATGACGGACGGCGTATATCTGAGCGTGCAGGTTCCCGAGGATCTCTTCTGGAAGTATGACAACTATATCATGGCGACGTTGAGTGACAAGATCGCCGTTGCCGGCAAGCTGAAAGCGCTTGAGGGTGAGCCCGCGGAGATGCTCGCCGCGTTCAAGAAGGATCTGGTGGCACATTTCGGCGAGGCCGGTTACACGGTTTCCGCGGATTGCATCCTCGATACCTGTTGTGTCGAGCTGGTCACGGATACCGGCGAGTGGATCGGGATCGGGATCGGCGGAGCGATCCTCATTATCGGATTGCTCATCCTGCTCTTAGCGAAGCCGAAGAAGCCTGCGGAGCAGAAATCCGAATCGGAGGATGCGGCAGTAGGCAACTCAGAGGGGACGTCAGAAAGCACGTCGGAGGATGCACAGAAGTAGGAGGCAGTTCGTGAGCATCAGAAAATTGTGTGTTTTTTTGATCATTGTGTCCGTGGCGTCGGTGATCGGCGGGATCGTGATCTTCTGCGGCGCGAAGGACCGGGAGAAACCGTATTCTACACCGGTAGAATTATCTTCCGAAGAGCTTTACAAACTGGAGGAGGGACAGTTCTGCCGCGGGGATATCACCGTTGTGGGGGTCGCATTTTCCAATGTCGTGAAATCGGACGGAACCGAGCCCTTCCGGTATTACCCGGCGGTATTCAAGGAGAATCCGAAGCGGTTTGTCATCGTTTGCGTGGGACCGGAGCTCTATGAGACGATGGATGCTCTGAAGGAAGGTAAAAAAGACAGCTTTCCGTTCACCGGGTTCCTGAGGAAGCCGGAGGATGAGGTGAACCTGGCATTTACCTATATTAAGGAAATGACGGTGCGGCAGCTGAAAATATCAAAGATCCCGACGGATGATATCACGTTTGTCCATTATTATGTCGAGTACACGGAGCCGGAGGATTACGGCGTTCAGAAGACGCTCGCCGTCCTGATGATCGTTCTGGGAGCGGTGTTTGCGGCCGGCGGTACGGCCGGGGTTATCATTTTCCGAAACAAAAAGACAGAAAAATGAAACTTTGTTCTATTGTATACAGAAAAAACATGTATACAAAATTGCATTTCCCTATTGCATATCATAATTGTTTTGGATATAATCTGTAACGTGAGTTGCGCGGAACCGAAATTCGCGCGGCAATACATCATACTTAGGAGGATATTATCTATGTCTTATGTTGATGAAGTACTGGAACTCGTAAAAAAGAAGAATTCCAATGAGCCTGAGTTTATCCAGGCAGTTACCGAGGTTTTCGAGTCCCTCAAGCCCGTGATCGAGGCAAATGAGGAGCTCTACAAGAGAGAAGCGATCCTTGAGAGAATCACCGAGCCTGAGCGTCAGTTCAAGTTCCGTGTTCCGTGGGTTGATGACAAGGGCCAGGTTCGTGTGAACACCGGTTACCGTGTACAGTTCAACTCCGCGATCGGACCGTTCAAGGGCGGCATTCGCCTTCATCCTTCCGTAAATATCGGTATCATCAAGTTCCTCGGTTTCGAGCAGATCTTCAAGAACTCTCTTACCAGCCTTCCGATCGGCGGCGGCAAGGGTGGTTCCGACTTCGACCCGAAGGGCAAGAGCGATCGTGAGATCATGGCATTCTGCCAGAGCTTCATGACCGAGCTTTGCAAATATATCGGCGCTGACACCGACGTACCTGCAGGTGACATCGGAACAGGCGCTCGTGAGATCGGTTTCATGTTCGGACAGTACAAGAGAATCCGCGGCCTCTATGAGGGCGTTCTGACCGGTAAGGGTCTTTCCTACGGCGGTTCCCTTGCAAGAACGGAAGCTACCGGTTACGGTCTTCTTTACTTCACCGATGAGATGCTCAAGTCCAACGGCATCGACATCGCAGGCAAGACGGTTGCTGTTTCCGGTGCCGGCAATGTAGCTATCTACGCTATTCAGAAGGCACAGCAGCTCGGTGCTAAGGTTGTTACTTGCTCCGATTCCACCGGTTGGATCTATGATCCCGAGGGTATCGATGTTGATCTCCTTCGTGAGGTTAAGGAAGTTAAGCGTGCACGTCTTACCGAGTACGCTGCAGCTCGCAAGAGCGCTCAGTACCATGACAAGGCTGCCGAGGGCACGAACCAGTGGACGATCAAGGTTGACATCGCTCTTCCTTGCGCAACGCAGAACGAGCTTAACATCGACGACGCTAAGACGCTTGTTGCTAACGGCGTGATCGCTGTTGCAGAGGGCGCTAACATGCCTACCACGATCGAGGCAACGAAGTACTTCCAGGCGAACGGCGTTCTGTTTGCACCCGGCAAGGCTTCCAACGCAGGCGGTGTTGCTACCTCCGCACTCGAGATGAGCCAGAACTCCGAGAGACTTTCCTGGAGCTTCGAAGAGGTTGACGCTAAGCTTAAGAGCATCATGGTCAACATCTTCCACAACGCTGACAACGCTGCTAAGAAGTACGGTATGGCAGGCAACTATGTTGCAGGCGCTAACATCGCCGGCTTCGAGAAGGTTGTAGACGCTATGCTCGCTCAGGGCGTTTGCTGATAACAAACCACAAAGCCACTTCAAGGAAGCTCCGAGATTCGGGGCTTCCTTTTTTGTGCACTTAACGCGGTGGGCAGGGCAGCCCCCAAGCACCCCGCAGGAGAATGTGGCTCCCGAAGCCGAATGGCTTCGGGAGGGCTATCTTAGCGTGTGCGAGTGAGCGAAGGGCGCTTTGAGGATTGTCTGATGAACGTCGCCTACCTTGTTTTTTTTCATGGCGACGTGCGAGTTCCGCAAAAGCGCCCTCGATTTAGCGAACGAAGCAGACGCTTAGATTCCCTGAACCCTTCTCATGTGGGGTGCTTGGGGCTGCCCCGCCCCTGCCGGGGGAGTGGAAACAATGAAGAAGTACCAAGTGACAGAAGGGTCTGCGTGTGGTATAATATCTGCCAAGAGTGCGCGGCTTCGGCGGTGAAAAGGCGAGGCTTAAGACGGAAAAAGACGACAGGAGACAGACGATGACGGTGATGAAGACGATGACAAATGAGGAACTGAAGAAGTATTATTGCGGCGCTTATTTCTTTGAGGAGACGGACGACGGCTATCTGCAGGCTTTCCAGTACAGCAAGGCGCAGATGGAGTACTTCCGCGGAGCCTTTGATTTCTGGTACGACCGGTGCATGGCGACGACGGCCAAGACAATCGAGTTTGTGACGTCGGCGACGGAGGTGTCCTTCGATTACAAGTTTGCGTGGAGAGGATCGGAAGACTCGTTTGAGCTTTGGATCGACAACCTTGCCGTGGAGATCGCGTATGTGCATGATCTGCCGGAGGAGGGAAGCATCCGCTGGACGATGCCCGAGGGCGCGAAGCAGGCGGTGATCTATTTGCCGGCGGACGCCACGGTGCTTGTGAAGAATTTTGCTGTGAACGGGGATGTCGCTCCGGTTGCGAGGGGGAAGAAGGTCCTGTGGCTCGGCGATTCCATCACGCAGGGGTACGGGCCGCTCAGGTCGGCGCACACGTACGTGAGCGTTGCCAACCGTCTTCTGAACTATGACATCATCAACCAGGGCATCGGCGGCTATATTTATGATAAAAAGTCCCTGATGAAAATGGACGGTTATGAGCCGGAGCAGATCATCGTCGCGCTCGGTACGAACCAGTACGGCACGAAGGATATGACGATGGTGGAGGAGTATTACGAGACGCTTATGGGGATCTACGGAACAGAGATCCCGGTGCTCGTCATCTCGCCGATCTGGCGCGGGGATCATTCCGAGGAATACGATGTGTTCCTGCACTTCTGTGAGGAAGTGAAGCGGATCGCCGGAAAATACCCGAATGTCCGCGTGATCGACGGCCTGACGCTCGTGCCTCACCGCAGCGAGTATTATATCGACAATCTGCACCCGAACTGCCTCGGAACGGAGGAGTACGGGCGGAATCTCGTGGAAGCGATCCGCAAGGGCGGCAACGTCTGATTTCAGTTGCATTTTCCGCGGGTGAAATGATATAATCAGAGTGTTTCAAATGCCGCGCAAAAGGACATGATCAGAGTGCTTCATACGTCGCGCAAAAGGACATGATCAGAGTGTCCCCGCACCGTGTCGTGAAGCAGAGGAAGGAGTCTGTCATGCAGAACAATATCATCGAAAAGGAAATCAGCGCCATCGTCGGCAACATCCTTGCGGATTACAAGGAGAACCGGTCCATCGACAAACTGGATCTGTTCCGCCAGCCGCAGAAGGATATGATCATCAGCGTGCTCCAGAAGCTGATCCGGATCATTTATCCCGGGTATTTCCGCGACGGTTCGCGCAAGTTTTATAATCTGGAAAATGATTACTCCGTGCAGATCGAGGACGCCGTGTTCTGCCTGAACAAGCAGATCGCGCGGGCGCTTCCGTACGAGGAGAAGTATGAGGGACGTTCGCCCGAAGACCCGGAGGTCGAGGCGGAGGCGCAGCGGCTGACGGTTGCTTTCTTCCGGAGACTGCCGGCGATCCGCGAGTATGCGGAAGGGGATCTGGAAGCATTTTACGACGGGGATCCGGCCGCAAAATTCCGCGAGGAGATCATCCTTTGCTACCCCGGCGCTTACGCGATCACGGTGTACCGTATCGCGCATGAACTGTTCCGTCTGGAGATCCCGCTGATCCCGCGTATCATGACGGAGCATGCGCACTGGCAGACCGGGATCGACATTCACCCCGGCGCGACGATCGGACGCAATTTCTTCATCGACCACGGCACAGGCATCGTAATCGGCGAGACAACGCTGATCGGCGACAACGTGAAGATCTATCAGGGCGTGACGCTCGGCGCACTCTCCACGAGAGGCGGACAGAAGCTCCGCGGCAAGCGCCGTCATCCTACGATCGAGGACGATGTGGTTATCTACGCCGGAGCATCTATCCTCGGCGGCGATACCGTGATCGGCAAGGGCTCGATCATCGGCAGTAACGCGTTTATCACGAAGCCCATCGCTCCCGGAACGCGCGTAAGCATCAAGAACCAGGAGATGACCATGAAAAATGCCGGCGGACAGCCGACCGGCGAGGTAACGAAGAAGGAACTCGAGCAGGACGAAACCTGGTACTGGAACATTTGAAAATACGGTTTCCTGCAATCCGATCCGAAACATTTTCGGGCAAATGACAGGCAATCGATGAAGGAAGAGTTATATAACAGGAGGGATACCATGAACAGGATCACGGAAGAACTGAAGAAAGTCGGAACATTTTTCATCGCGACGGTTGAGGGCGATCAGCCCCGCGTGCGCCCCTTCGGTGCGGTAGCGGAGTTTGAGGGCAAGACCTACATCTGCACGAACAACACGAAGGCCTGCTATGCGCAGATGCTGGCGAACCCGAAGACCGAGATCAGCGCGATGTACCCTGACGGGGCATGGCTCCGCATCTCCGGCGAGCTCGTTCGCGACGACCGCGACGAGGCGAGAGCGGCAATGCTTGCGGACAACCCGGGGCTCGGTATGATGTACCATGTCGGCGACGGCATTTTCGAAGTTCTCTACATTGACAACGCGAAGGGATCGAAGTTCTCCTTCACGGCGGCTCCGGAAGTGCTCGCGTGAGCGGCAGAGACATAACGAAGAAGACACAGGGGTCGGCAGCCGGACGTAAGTCCGGGCGTGCCGGCCTTTCTGAAGGTGCATCCGCGGCCGGAAAGAACGTCGCGCGGAAGACTGCCGGTTCAGCAGGAAAGACTGCAGCGCGGGAGAGTGCCCGCGCGAGGAAGCAGCGTGCCTGCGAGATCGTGCGGCGCCTGAAGGCGGAGTACCCGGATACGCACTGTACGCTTGCCTACGATGAGGCATGGAAGCTTCTGGTGAGCGTGCGCCTGGCGGCGCAGTGCACGGACGCGAGGGTCGATCAGATCACGCCGGTGCTGTACGAGCATTTTCCGACGATCGATGCGATCGCGGAGGCGTCAGAGGATGCGATCGAGAAGATCGTTCGGCCGTGCGGGCTCGGCCGGAGTAAGGCGCGCGATATCAAAGCGTGCATGATGATGCTCCGCGACGATTTCGGCGGGCGCGTGCCGGATACGATGGAGGAGCTTCTGAGGCTTCCGGGTGTGGGGCGCAAGAGCGCCAATCTCGTGCTCGGAGACATCTACGGAAAGCCCGCGATCGTGACAGACACGCACTGTATCCGGCTTTCGAACCGCATGGGGCTGGTCGACGGGGAACGGGACCCGCACAAGGTTGAGAAACTGCTCCGCGAGATCATACCTCCGGAGGAGAGCAACGACTTCTGCCACCGTCTGGTCGATCACGGAAGAGCCGTGTGCACGGCGCGGACCGCAGTGCCCTACTGTGAAAAATGCTGCCTCGCGGACATCTGCCCAAAGCGGTTATAAATCGAATAATTCAATATGTCAATGATATTGACGAAACACCACACACTGTTGTACTATGCTTGTAGTACAACACTACATGTGGTGTTTTATTTTGTAGAAAACACGTTATTTGTCGCTTTTCGGTTTACAAAGGAAACTCATCGTGATAATATCAAAAACAGTGAGGATTTTATCCTCTGTGTAGCAAAACTTAATACTCGAGGAGGTAGTTATGAAACTGATCTATCAAGTGGAAGACAAACCGAAATTTCCGCAGTTGATCGTGTTTGCCCTTCAGCAGCTGCTGGCCATCATGACGGCTACGCTCGTTGTTCCGGTCATTATCAACACGAATGTCGCCAATCTGATCGATGAAGCGGTCGCGAAGGGCGAGACTCATTGGGCGATGACGAAGACCATGAGCCCTGCGGCAGCCCTGTTCGGCGCAGGTGTCGGAACTCTGATCTATCTGCTCTTTACGAAGCGTAAGAGTCCTGTGTTCCTCGGTTCTTCCTTCGCATTCCTCGGATCCATGACGTCCGCGTTTGCGGGAGCATCGACCATGGCACTCGGATATGTCGGATTGCTCCTCGGCGCGGTCCTGGCAGGTCTTGTGTACGTTGTCATCGCTATCATTGTCAAGTTCTGCGGAACGACGTGGATCGATAAACTGATGCCGGCGGTCGTAATCGGACCTACGGTTGCCATCATCGGACTGTCACTTGCAACGAATGCCGTAAGTGATCTCCAGACAGCGATCAAGGCAGATGAAAAGGCAGGCATTGTCGCGACGGATCCGAAGATCGCCATTCTGTGCGGTCTGGTAACGCTTGCGGTTGTCATGTTCTCCGCGGTTTACGGAAAGAAGAGCGGCAAGCTGATCCCGTTCATCTACGGTGTTCTGGCCGGCTACTTCTTCGCGCTGATCATCAGCCACTGCGGTTATATGCTCAAGGTTCCGGAGATGTACATCATTTCGGAAAATGCCTGGGACGGTTTCCTGGTGGACGGCAACGTGACGTTCAAATCCTTCATCTCCGTACCGGAGTTCACCTTCCTGAACGCCAAGGGCGGTTTCAGCGATTTCAACGGAACCTATTTCCTTACGATCCTGGTTGCGTATGTTCCGGTTGCCTTCGTGGTTTTCGCCGAGCATCTTGCCGATCATACGAACATTTCCTCGATCATCGAGCGTGATCTTCTGAAGGATCCCGGCCTTGACAAGACCCTCCTCGGCGACGGTGTCGGATCCATGGTCGGTGCCTTCTTCGGCGGCTGCCCGAACACCACTTACGGTGAGTCCATCGGCTGTGTTGCGATCACGAAAAATGCTTCCGTGGTTTCCATCCTTGCCGCGGCCATCGGAGCGATCCTGATCTCGTTCTTCAATCCGTTCATCGTGTTCATCAACTCGATCCCGAGCTGTGTCATGGGCGGTGTATGTATGGCTCTGTACGGATTCATCGCCGTTTCCGGTCTGAAGATGATCCAGAAGGTCGATCTGAATGAGAACAGAAACCTCTTCGTTGTGTCCGTGATCCTGATCGCGGGTGTCGGCGGTCTTCAGGTTGTATTCACGACGTCGAAGGGCGTGATCACGATCACCAAGGTTGCGTGCGCATTGATCCTCGGTATCCTTGCGAACCTTATGTTGAAGCGCGGCGGCACGAAGCCCGCACCGTTTGACGGAGCGGTCGAGGAGGAAGCTGCGCCTGTTGAGGAAGCAGCGGAATAAACCGCTGATGGAATCGATTAAGAAAAGAAATCCGTAATTCGGATCCCGTGAAAAAAGGGACTGCGTTTGCAGTCCCTTTTTGATGTTTCGGAAAATGATACGATCACTCGTCAGCCTTGGTCTCGATGCCCGGATCAAACGAAGGCATCACAAACAGCTTGAAGAGATTCCTGCGGTGCAGGCGGTCGATCCGCTCTTTGTCCTTGGCACTGTCGATCTTGCCGGTTCGGATGTAGCGGTCGAGAGTCGCGTACGTGAAGCCGAGGTTGTCCTCGTCCGTCTTTCCGCACAGACCGTCGGAGGGCTTCTTCTCGATCAGTTCCGCCGGAAGGTTCATCAGTTTGGCCATCTCCTTGACTTCCTGTACGGTCAGGTGGCTCACCGGGCTGAAATCACCGACGGAATCACCGTAGCGCGTCGAGTAGCCGACCCAGTCCTCGGAGAGGTTGCAGGTGTTGGCGACGCGGCCGTTGCAGCACTGGGAGATGCAATACAGTGTCGACATGCGAAGGCGGGGCGGGAGATTGGTGCGGGCCTGATCGCTCAGAGGAAGATCCTCGGGAAGAGCGTTGATGACGCCGCGAAATGCCTCGTTGATATTGACAACATAGTATCGGATGCCGAGATGTTCCACAAGTTTGTATGCGTAGTCGATGTCGGGCTGCTCGCCGTTAGGCATCAGAACGCCGATGACGCGGTCCTTGCCGAGCGCTTCCACGCACAGTGCCGCGACGATCGAACTGTCCTTGCCGCCGCTGATCCCGACGACGGCGTTACAGCCGGGGCCGTTATGCTCGAAAAAGTCGCGGATCCACGCGACGCATTCGTCCTTCGTCTTTGCTGCATCGAATTTCATGGCAAATCCTCCTTGTCCGCTGTACGGCGCGGTTCTTATTGGCATATCCTACCACATTTGGCCGCGTCCTGCAACCCGCGAAAAATCGACCTTGTATTCCGTCGCACTCTGTGCTACCATTCGTTTGGTTTGATCATTCGATATTGACGGAAAGGCGCTGCCATGATCAAGGTTGGGATTATCGCACTGGCGACATGTCTGACAATGATGATTGGGATCATTGCGAAACCGCGGATTACGATCCGGGGTATTGTTTTCGATACGTATCCGCTGGTGGCGGCCGCGGGCGTGATCGCGCTTCTTCTGAGCGGCGGGCTGTCGCTTCGGGCGTTCGGTGCCGGGCTCACTGCCGACACCGCGGTCAATCCGATCAAGATCCTTGCGCTTTTCTTCTCGATGACATTTCTCTCGGTCTACCTCGATGAGGCGGGATTCTTTCACTATCTCGCGGGCAGAACGCTCGCGCGGGCCGGAAGCGACCAGCGGAAGCTGCTGACATCGCTGTTCGTGACGGTCTCGATCCTCACGGTTTTTACTTCCAATGACATTGTCGTGCTGACATTCACGCCTTTCATCGGGTATTTTACGAAGGCCGCCAGGATCGATCCGGTCCCGTATCTGGTGACGGAATTTATCGCGGCCAACACGTTCAGCATGATGTTCATCATCGGCAACCCGACGAACATTTACCTCGCCAGCGGCGCGGGCATCGATTTCCTCGCGTACGTCAAAGTGATGCTGATCCCGACGCTGTGCGCGGGAGCGGCGGTGTACGTCATGATCCGGATCCTGTTCCGCAAGGCGCTGGCGGTTCCGATGCACGGTGAAGCGGCGGAGAGTTCAATCCGCCACAAGCCCACGGTGGTGCTCGGCATGATACATCTCTCGGTCTGCACGGTCCTGCTCGCGGTTGCTTCGTACATTGATCTGCCGATGTGGCTGATCGCGGTGTGCGCGGCGGGAAGTTTGATCCTGTGCACGTGCGTGATGAACGCGGTCACGCGCCGCGGTCCCCGTCAAATGTTCCGAAGCATCCATCGTCTTCCCTGGCTTCTGATCCCGTTCGTCATTTCGATGTTCGGTCTGGTTCTCGCGATGAATGAAAGCGGACTTTCAGGGCGTATCGCGAAGATCCTCGCCCACGGAAATCCGATCGTCACCTACGGGGTGGCTTCGTCCTGCGCGGCAAATATCATCAACAACATTCCCATGAGCGTGCTGTTCACGTCGCTGCTGACGTACGGCTCGGCATCGCTCAGCGCTGTGTACGCGACGATCATCGGTTCGAACCTCGGCGCCTACCTGACGCCGGTCGGAGCGCTTGCGGGCATCATGTGGATGTCACTTCTGAAGACGGTCGGGGTCGATTTTTCCTTCGGGCGCTTCGTTTCCTACGGAGTCCGGATCGCGGTACCGGCCATCGCTGTTGCGTTGATCGGACTGGCCGTATCCGTGGCACTACTACTGTAGAATGACCTGCGGTTTTGCGGATGGTTTTCCGCGGTTTCGCGGGTACACTTGCCACCGGTGAAGGAATATGATACAATAACGGAAGTTATATCCGCCCGGAGGCAGAACTTCCGGGGAATAGGATACCGGACGGCTGTGGGGGAACAAAAAGAGCTGCCGGAAAGAAACAGTGTAATACCGGAAAGGACAAAGGAACGGAAATGGAGAAACCCTGTTTGTCTGTCGTGGTGCCGTGCTACAATGAGGAGTCGGTGCTGGCGGCATTTTACGAAGAGATCACGAAGATCGCGGAGCAGATCAGCGACCGCGCCGTGTGTGAGTTTTTATTTATCGATGACGGTTCCAAGGATCGGACGCTGGAGATCCTGCACGAGCTGTCGGAGAAGGATGAGAGAGTCTCGTACATCTCATTTTCCAGAAATTTCGGCAAAGAGTCCGGCATCTACGCGGGACTGTCCAACGCCGTCGGCGACTATGTCGTTCTGATGGACGCGGACCTGCAGCATCCGCCGTGCTACATCCCCGAGATGCTCGATTCGCTTCTCTCGGGCGAGTACGACAGCGTGGCAATGCGCCGCGTGGACCGCGAGGGCGAGGGCAAGATCCGCTCGTTCTTCTCGCGCATGTTTTACAAATTCAACAAGAAGATCTCCGGTGTGGATATCGTCGAGGGTGCCACTGACTACCGCATGATGACGCGGCAGATGGTGGACGCGGTTCTGGATATGCCGGAGTACAACCGTTTTACGAAGGGCATTTTCGCCTGGGTCGGTTTCCGCACGAAGTGGATCGGCTATCACAACGTGGAGCGCGCGGCGGGCGAGACCAAATGGTCGTTCGGCAGCCTTGTGAAATACTCCATCAACGGTATCGTCTCATTTTCCACGGTGCCGCTTGCGATCTCTTCGTTCCTGGGAGTTTTCTTCTGCATCTTCGCGTTCCTGATGATGATCTGGCTGATCGTTAAAACGTTGATCTGGGGCAACGACGTCAGCGGTTATCCGACGATCGTCACGGTGATCCTGTTCATGGGCGGCCTGCAGTTGCTCATGTTCGGCGTGCTTGGACAGTATCTTTCGAGAAGTTACACGGAAGGCAAGCATCGCCCGATCTATATCGCGAGGGAGAAGAAGGTAAAGAAGGGCGCGGAGAACAAAGAGAAGTAACAGAGTAGCAAAGAGAGAAGTGAGGGGTTTATGGTTTATCTGATCGTCAATGATCATGCAAAGACCGGGGGCGGCAGCAAGTTTCGCAAGATCACGGCCTACCTTCGGAAAATGTCGGTGGCTCACAAGGTGCTTCGGACGGAGAAACCGGGTGACGCGACCCGCTTTGTGCGCGCGATCTGCGGCAAGGGCGAGGAGGCGGACATCTGGGTTTTCGGCGGGGACGGGACGATCAACGAGGCGGTCAACGGCCTGGTGCTGTCCGCACCGGTGAGATTGTCGGTACTGCCCGGCGGTTCCGGCAACGATTACACCCGGGGGCTCGGACTTCCGAAGAATCCGCTCGCGTGTGTCAAGGAGATTTTGGCGCAGCAGGCGACGCGGGAGTACGATGTCGGAAGTGTCGCGACCTACGAGGAGAGCGGCACCGTGCGGTTCGCAGGAAGTTGCGGTATCGGCTATGACGCGAAGGTGTGCCATGAGGTGGACAGCTCGTCGCTCAAACCGATCCTGAACAAACTGCGGCTCGGTAAACTTGCGTATCTGCTGACCGCGTTCAAGCAGGTCTGGGCAAACCCGAGATTTCGCGCGACCGTGATCACGGACGGCATTTCCCGAACGTACAGCGATGTCATTTTCCTGTGCTTTATGAACAGTCCTTACGAGGGCGGCGGCCTCAAGATGGCGCCGGGGGCCAACCCCTGCGACGGGAAACTCTCCGTCGTGATCGCCCACGGGATCCGGCCGATCCGCGTGCTGACGATGCTGCCGAAGCTGATGCGAGGAACGCATGTGAAGCACCGCAATGTGGAGTGTTTCACATGCAGCGAGATCGAGGTGATCGCCGATCAGAAGCAGTTCCTTCATACGGACGGCGACGTGAAAGCGCTTACGCGCCATGTGAAGGTTCGGTGTCTGGAGGAGAAGATGCGGATGCCGGCCTGCGGCACGGACTATACAAAATAATGAATACGTGAATTGCAGAGAAATGACCCGTCACCGGACGGGTCATTTTTGCGTTATTCTGTGGTTTCTGCGGTTGGGGGGTCGGACATGCGGCTCCAGAAATCCTCGAGCAGACCGGACATGGACTGCGGCGTCACGTTGTGTACCGGCGTCCATTCGCGCGGGAACAGGGCACGGTAGGAGGACGTCGTGAAGCGGTCGTCGAGCAGGAGAATGCAGCCGGCGTCCTCGATCGTTCGGATGACGCGGCCCGCGGCCTGAAGCACTTTATTCATGCCGGGATAGAGGTAGGCGTAGTCGAAGCCCTGCCCCGTCCGGTTCTCATAGTATTCGCGGAACAGCTCGCGCTCGTTGCAGACCATCGGAAGCCCGGGGCCGACGATGACGGCACCGATCAGAGAATCGTTGCGAAGGTCGATGCCCTCGCCGAAGATCCCGCCCATCACGAACAGCCCGAGCAGGGAACCCTCGTGTTCCGTGTCGAACGCCGCGAGATACTCCTCGCGTTTTTTTTCACTCATGTTGGCGGTCTGCAGAAGGAGCGTGCCGTCCCAATCGGTCAGATATCCGGCGACGTCCTCGGCGAACCGGTAGGACGGGAAGAATGCGATGTAGTTTCCCTTCCTTGCGGCGGTCATCGCCCGGATGTAGTCCGCGATCCTGCGGTAGGACTCGGGCGTACGGCTCTTGTAGCGCGTGCTGACGTCCCGCGCGACCATCACGAGCCTGCGCGCGGGATCAAAAGGCGTCGGCGAGTAGACAGCGTAGTCGTCGGGCTTGCCGCCCAGCTGCTCTTTGTAATACGAGATCGGGAGCAGCGTCGCCGAGAAGAAAATGCTGCTTCTTGCCATCTCAAGCTTCTCAGCCAGCAGCGGAGACGCGTCCATGCATTGCAGGCGGATGAAGAAGTGATTGCCGTCGCGGTAGTCCGCGTAGACCGTGTAGTTGTCCTCTGCGTTCTCGTACATCGAGAGAAAATGTTGAAGGTTCAGGAACAGTTCGACTGCCTCCTCCGGCACGGGATGGCGGCGGTCCGCCAGCACATCGGACAGAGCGGAGTTGAGCCGCTCCGCGCGTGTCACGAGGTCGGAGATGCTCTCAAGCACTGTGAAACCGTCGCATTGTCTGCGGTGGGCGAGCATCGCTTTGTTGACGGCTTCACACTGGCGCGAGGCCGCCGGAAAATGCTCCGCGAGCGCCTTCTTGCAGGCGAGCAGATCCTCCTTCACAAGCTCGGCGGAGTACATTTCCCGCGAGCGCTCGACGAGATTGTGCGCCTCGTCGATGAGGAAAATGTAGTCCTTCTGAATTCCCTCGGAGAAATACCGCCGCAGGTAGGCGGTCGGGTCGAAGACATAGTTGTAGTCGCAGATGACGGAGTCCGCGAAGAGCGAGAGGTCGAGACTCAGCTCGTGGGGGCACACCTGATACCGCTCGGCGTATTCGAGAATCGTCTCGCGGGTCACGATCATGCCGGACTGCGGAACGTCCGCCTCGGCGGAGACGCACTCGGACAGAAGCGCGAGAAGCGCGTCGTTGATCCGGTCGAAATGGCCCTTGGCGCGCGGGCAGGCCACGGGGTTGCACTCGGGCTTCTCCAGAACACAGAGTTTTTCCTTGGCGGTCAGCGTGATGGAGAGGAGCGAAGCGCCGGCGTCGATCAGCGTGCGGCAGCACTCCTCGGCGACGGTTCGCGCGATCGTCTTGGCCGTCAGGTAGAAGATCTTTTCGGTCAGACCGCGGCCCATGGATACGACCGCGGGAAAGAAGGTCGAAACGGTTTTGCCGACGCCGGTCGGAGCTTCGATGAAAAGCCTGCGCTTCTGCAGGATCGTCCGGTAGACGCCGGTGACCAGTTCCTTCTGGCCGGGGCGGTAGTCGAACGGGAAGGCGAGGGAGAGCAGTGAAGCGTTGCGGGCTTCCCTGTGGTCCTGCTCCCATTTTGCGAAGCGGCAGTACTCACGGCAGAGGGTGAGGAACCATTCGGTGAGCGTGTCGCGGGTTAAGGTTTCATAGAAATAGCGGATGTTTCCGGTGTCCAGATGAACGTAGGTCATTCGGACGGAAATCTCCGGAAGGTCGTTTTGAAGCGCCTCGATGTAGGCGTAGCAGCGGGCTTGCGCGAGGTGCACGGGAACCGGTTCCGGGAGGGTGTCGATGTCGCGGAGCATACATTTGATCTCGTCGATCGCATGTCCGTAGACGGGATCGTCGTAGATGCCGTCCGCGCGGCCCTCGATCGTCAGTGTGAACATTCGCCCTTCGTACTCGAGCAGCTCCTCATGTTGGAGCGAGACTTCGGCGCGGTAGCCGACGGGCTGGCTCTTCTGAATCTGGCGGTGCATCTTCGCGCCTTCCGTCATCGCGTCCGCGTCGCGGCCGGAGGAGCGGTTGTCGATGTCGCCGCTGCGGGTCACGAACTCCACGAGATCGCGGACCGACACGCGGACCTGAACCGGATCATTTTCCGCGGGCGCTTCATCGTGTGCGGCCGGCTCGTTCGTTAGGGCGGGCTCGACGTTCGCCGGCATCGCATCATCGACGATCGTGCTGTTCGCTGCTGTTTCTTCTTTGCCGGTTGTTTTTTTCGCTGCCGTTTCTTTGTCTGCGGCGGTCTTGCGGCGCATGTTCGACTCCTCCCTTCCGGGTGATCGCGGCCGGATCCCCCGCGGAAACGAGGGGCGGAACCGCAGAAAGAGTATACCACATTTTCCGCGAAAAGAGAAGGATGGCACAGGGGGAGAAGCGGTCGGAACATCGGTGAAAAAGTCACGCAAGATTATGTCTTTGGGCTTGCGGGAATCATGGATAACTGCTATACTTAACGAGCAAAGATCGGGAAACTAACGCAGAGGGGGAACTTGTATGCGCATCGCGATGGCGGATGACAGTGTTTCGGACATCGAACACCTGAAAACCGAATTGGTCAAAGGACTTTCGGAGTTCGGCTACACGAGCGAGCTGATGGATTGCTTCAGCAACGGCAATGAGCTTGTGAAAGTGTTTGAGGCGGGCAAGTACGATCTTGTCTTTCTGGATATTTACATGGGAGATGTCAACGGCATTGATACCGCGACGGAGATCCGCCGCAAGGACAATGACGTCCGGCTGATCTTCTGTACTTCGAGCAACGATTATGCGGCGCAGAGCTACCAGCTCAGCGCAGATTATTATCTTCTGAAACCGTATACGAGCGAGGATGTCCGCAAGATGCTTCGCCTCATCGATCTGGAGAAATACGAGCGGCAGCGTATGGTCGAGTTTCCCGACAAGAGCCGTTGCCGTCTGCATGATATTCTTTATACGGAGTATTCCAATCATAAGATCACGATCCATCTGACCGGCGGGGAGGAGCATTGCGTGTGGACGTCCCACACAGAGATGGAAAATATCCTCTGCAGCAAGGGAGACTTCTTCACCTGCACGAAGGGTGTCATGGTCAACCTGGAGAAACTTGTCAGCTTCGAGGAGGACAGCGTAAAGCTCGACACCGGTGATCTGGTGCCGGTGAGCCGCGCGAGACGTCCCGAGCTTCGGAAGGCACATTCCGATTATGTCATGCGAACGCTTCAAAAAGGAGGTCACTCCTGATGCGAGAGTATGCAGAGTGGGAATTCATTTTATACAATACGCTGCGAAGCGGCTGTATGATCCTGATGGCGTACCCGTTCCTAAAAAATAAGGGGCGCTTTTCCGAGAGAACGACGGCTTTCCTGTTCATCCTGATGGAAGTCCTTTGGGTAGCGCTTGCGGAGATCGGTATGATCCCGAAGATCCGGACGATGGGATTTGCCGCGAAGATCGAGCTTGTTCAGACCGTCATGCTGATCGTTTTGCTCTTCATAACGCTGAAAGAGCGGATCGGCAAAGTCTTATTTGTCTTCTTTATGTTATATACGCTCGGCAGTTTCATCTCCCTGTTCGCCAAATACATGGAGATCGGCTGGAACCGCGAGATGGCATGGCAGGGATACCGCTGGACGGCTTCCGTCACGATCCTTCTTGCGATATGCATTGTCCTGGTGCCCGTCGTCGTCCTGATCCACAAGGACTTCCGGGCGGTTATGGGCAAGGAAGGTGACGACAGCATGTGGCGATACCTTTGGTTGATCCCCGGCGCGTTCTACCTTTTCTGGATGCAGAGCTTTTATGCCAGCGCGGACAGCACGCTGGAGTACGCAAGCAAGGGTTCCAACATCCTGTTCATTTTCTCCATCGAGGTATCGGCGTTCTTTATTTACCACATGATCATCCGGCTCGTCCTCGAGCACAACAGTCTGATGCGGGAGAGAGTGGTCAATCATTCGCTGGAGATGCAGGTCATGGAGTATGACAACCTGCGGAACCGCATCAACGACGCGCGCAAATCCCGGCACGACCTTCGCCATCACCTGGCGCTGCTGGAGACGATCGCGGACAAGAAGGACTGGAGTGCGCTTCGTGAATACATCGACGAGTTCCGCGTTGTGCGGCGGCTTGAGGATCCGATCGTGTACTGCGAGAACATGACCGCGAACGCCGTCATTTCGTATTTTGCGCAGGTGGCACAGGAGCAGGAGACGAAGTATTGCGCGGAGTTCTCACTGCCGGATGAGATCGGCATCGACCGAAGCGATATCTCGGTACTGTTCGGTAACCTTTTGGAAAATGCGCTGGAGGCCAGCGCCAAGCTTCCGAGGGGAACCGGCTTTGTCGAGATCAAGGGCGGTATGCTGAACGAAGGCGTGCTCGCGTTCAAGGTGGAAAACCTGTTATCGACCGCGCCGGAGGAAGACGGCGACGGATTTAACTCAACGAAGCACGAAGGCCGAGGGATCGGAACCGAGTCCGTTCGGGATATTGTCGAACGGTACGATGGAACAATATGCTTTGATGTTCAGGGCGAGAGATTTTGTGTATCTGTCATGATGTATGTGAAAAATGAAACAACAGAAGACAGCAGTAGAAAAAAGCACTGAGCTTTGTCGACAGGAGTAGTATCGACCGATACGGCAGTTGAATGTCTGAAGACTGATCGGACGGAGGCGGATCAATCGGTTGATTTATGATAGGATCATCGTATTTATATAATGGAAGAAACTCTTTTCAGAGCTCCCGAAACCGTTCGGGAGCTCATTTTATGCGCATAATATGCATATTTTAGTAGTAATTACTCAAACGGTAGGGAATCCTACTCGAACTGCCGTTTTCTTTTTTTTTGGCACCGCTTATAATGGCAGTGTTGCAAAATAGTATCTTCACGGGAAAGTGTTATATCGAAGACAAACCGCGGAGAAGAGAAAAAAACAGGAGGAACAAGTATGAAGAAACAGAACAGGTTTCCTCGCTCTCTTCGAATTCTCGCACTGTTTATGTGCGTTGCGATGGTTCTGGGAGTGATCGGACCGAAGACTGCCAAGGCGGCAGCCAACGATTATACTGTTAGCGTTTCTACCCAGCTGGCTGACATTTACTGGAAAGACGAGCCGACATCGAAAGAGATCAAGTTCGCGTTCCAGTATACGGTGACGAACAACAAGAATTCCAAAAAGACTTTGAAGGTTCGTACGACTTGGGAGGAGATTGCAGCCGAAGATGGAGCTGTTTGGGGAATAACCGAGATGCTCAACGGCGCAGAAAACCCTTCCGTGACAGAGATTAAGAATCTGTCGGGACGCGGTTCCCGCACGGAGCAAAAGACCCTGTCGGTTGTTTCCGATAAAGGTCTTGAGGATTCCAAGAAGGGAATGCTCTACCGCTGTAAGATTGAACTGCTGGATGGCAACTCCGTCCTTCAGACGATTTACACGGCAAACGCAAGACTTTATTATTCCGCAGTTGTGAAGTTCAACAACAACATCGGCATCGGATCTTCCGTTGTAAGTTCCCAGGAAGTGAAGTACGGTGAGCTCGCCACCAAGCCGGCGGATCCCAAGAACGGAAATAAGACGTTCGGCGGCTGGTACACCGATTCGGCTTGCACGAAGGAGTATAACTTCAATACACCGGTTACGGAGCCGTTCACGTTGTATGCAAAGTGGTTGACGGAGAAGACCGTGAAGTTCGATATGAACGGTCACGGAACCGCGGCACAGAAGCCGGCGGATCAGAAGGTTCTTGAAGGCAAGACGGCGACGAAGCCGACGAATGTTCCTACCGATGAAGATTATGTATTCACCGGTTGGGCGACCAGAAGCGGCAGTTTCTTTTATTACACGTATACGCCGTTTGATTTCAGCACTCCGATCACGTCGGATATCACGCTGTATGCACAGTGGACCAAGAAGGTCGTAGTTACATTCACGTTCGAAAACGGTCACGGTCTTAAGGACATCGTTGTAAAGATCGCGCCGAACACGACGGTCACCAGACCGGAGGACGATCCGATCTGCACTTCTCCGTCTAAACACATTTTCGACAATTGGTATTCCGATAAGGCTAAGACGAAGCTTTTCGATTTCACGCAGAAGCTTAATAAGGATACGATAATCTACTCCAAGTGGCATGAGGGCGGTGCTGCTACGATTGAGAACAGGGTTGAACCTACCTGCACGAAAGACGGTTCCTACGATACCGTTATTCGCTGCAAGACCTGCGGCAAGGAACTCTCCCGCGTGAAGACCACGCTTCCGGCAACCGGACACAAGGCTGGCGAGGCGACGACGGAAAATAACGTCGAGCCTACCTGCACGAAGGACGGTTCCTTCGATACCGTAGTTTACTGCTCGGTATGCGGCGAAGAGCTTTCCCGTGTTACGACCACGGTTCCGAAGAAAGGTCATACCGAAGGCGAGACTAAGACAGAGAACAGTGTCGAGCCTACTTGCACGGAGCCCGGTTCCTATGATACCGTAGTGTACTGCTCGGTATGCGGCAATGAGATTTCCCGCAAGACGACCACGGTTCCGGCGAAAGGACACACCGCCGGCGAGGCTCAGTCGGAGAACAGAGTTGAGCCTACCTGTACAGAGCCCGGTTCCTATGATTCCGTAATCTATTGTACGGTGTGCGGAGCTGAGATTTCCCGCAAGACGGTCACGATCCCGGCAAATGATCACACTGCCGGCGAGGCCGAGATTGAGAACGAAGTAGCGCCTACCTGTACGGAAGACGGTTCCTATGATTCCGTGATTTACTGTACGGTATGCGGAGAAGTGATCTCCCGCACGACGATCACGGTTCCGAAGAACGGTCATACTGCTGGCGAGACCGTGACTGAGAACGAAGAAGATCCTACCTGCACGGAGCCCGGCGGATATGATGAGGTTGTTTACTGCGAGGTTTGCGGCGATGAGCTTTCCCGCAAACATGTAGAAATCCCGGAGAACGGTCATTTCGCTGGCGAGACCGAGATTGAGAACGAAGTAGAGCCTACCTGCACGGAGCCCGGCGGATATGATGAGGTTGTTTACTGTGAGGTTTGCGGCGATGAGCTTTTCCGCGAACATGTTGAGATCCCGGCAAACGGTCATACCGAGGGCGAGGCTGAGGTCGAGAATGAAGTAGAGCCTACCTGCACGGAAGATGGTTCCTATGATTCCGTAATTTATTGTACGGTATGTGGTGACGAGCTTTCCCGTAAGACGATCACGGTTCCGAAGAACGGTCATACCGAGAGCGAGACCCAGATCGAGAACAGCGTAGATCCTACCTGCACGGAGCCCGGCGGATATGATGAGGTTGTTTACTGTGAGGTTTGCGGTGATGAGCTTTCCCGCAAGCCTGTAGAGATCCCGGCGAACGGTCATACCGAGAGCGAGCCCAAGACTGAGAATGAAGTAGATCCTACCTGTACGGAAGATGGTTCCTATGATACCGTAGTTTACTGTACGGTATGCGGAGATGAGATCTCCCGTAAGACGATCACGGTTCCGAAGAAAGGTCATACCGAGGGCGAGACCGAGATTGAGAATGAAGTAGATCCTACCTGCACGGAGTCCGGCGGGTATGATGAGGTTGTTTATTGTACGGTTTGCGGTGAGGAGCTTTCCCGCAAGTTTGTAGAGATCCCGGCGAACGGACATACCGAGGGCGAGGTCGAGATCGAGAACAGCGTAGCTGCTACCTGCACGAAAGACGGCGGGTACGATGAGGTTGTTTACTGTACGGTATGCGGCGAGGAGCTTTCCCGCAATCCGGTAACGCTCGAGCATCCCGGTCATACCGAGGGTGAGCCCGAGATTGAGAATGAGATTGCTGCTACCTGCACGAAAGACGGCGGGTTTGACACGGTTGTTTATTGTTCGGTTTGCGGTGAGGAACTCTCCCGTGTGAATACTGTGATCAAAGCACAGGGTCACAAGCCGGAACTCAGCGAGTCCGAGCTTGAGCGTGTAGAGCCTACCTGCACCGAGGACGGAAGTTACAAGAATAAGTATGTTTGCTCCGTATGCGGCGATGTTACTTACGAGACGGTCGTTCTTGAGAAGAAGGGCCACGTTGAGGCGGAAGCTGTTGAGGAGAACATTGAAGATCCTACCTGCACGGAAGAAGGTTCTTTCGACTCCGTAGTTTACTGTTCGGTATGCGGCGAGGAACTTTCCCGCGTGTCGAAGACGATCAAGGCTAAGGGTCATGTCGAGGCAGAGGCAGTTACGGAAAATGTTGTTGATTCCACCTGCACCAAGGCCGGCACTCACGACGTTGTTGTTTACTGCTCCGTATGCGGCGAGGAACTTTCCCGCGTAACGGTTGAGGATGAGCTTGCAGCGCATGTAAAGGCTGAGGCTGTCAAGGAGAACGAGAAGGCTGCAACCTGCACGAAGGACGGTTCCTTCGATACCGTAGTATACTGCGCGAATTGCGGCGAGGAGCTTTCCCGCGAGACCGTTACCGTTAAGGCAGAGGGTCACAAGTACGGCGATGCTGTTGCCGAGAACGTTGTTGATGCTACCTGCGATGTTGACGGTTCCTATGAGTCGGTTGTTTACTGCACGGTTTGCGGTGAAGAGCTGAGCAGAACGAAGGTTACGATCCCGGCCAGCGAAGATCATGTTGCCGGCGAGATCAAGACGGAAAATAAGGTAGATCCTACCTGCACGAAGGACGGTTCTTACGATACTGTTATCTACTGCAAGGATTGCGGTGAGGAGATGTCCCGCGAGACGATCAAGATTGACGCTACGGGTCACACGCCGAAGGAAGCAGTCAAGGAGAACAATGTAGATCCTACCTGCACGAAGGACGGTTCCTACGATATTGTAGTTTACTGTGCGGTTTGCGGCGAAGTTATTTCCCGCACGACCGTTAAGGTTGACGCTACGGGCCATACGCCGAAGGAAGCGGTCAAGGAAAAAGTTGTAGATGCTACCTGCACGGAAGACGGTTCCTACGATTCCGTTGTATACTGCGAGGTTTGCGGCGAAGTTATTTCCCGCGATACCTTCAAGGTTGACGCTCACGGCCACAAGGCTAAGGAAGCGGTTCAGGAAAATGTTGTAGATTCCACCTGCGCAGAGACCGGTTCTTACGATTCGGTTGTTTACTGCGAAGTTTGCGGCGAGATCATCTCCAAGGAGACGGTTGAGATTGCAAAGAAGGCACATACGCCCGGCGAGGCTGTCGAGGAAGATCATGTTCATCCGACCTATGAGGCGGAAGGCAGCTACAACAAGGTTGTAAGATGCGAGGTTTGCGGCGAGGTTGTTTCGAGCGAGTCGGTTGTTGTTGAGAAGCTCATCCCGGTTGTGGAAGAGATCACGATCAGCGGACTTGACGCAGCGAAGAAGTCTTATCTGGTAGGCGAAGAGCTCGACCTCAGCGGTGTAGAGATCGTTTACAAGATGAGCGACGGATCGGAGAAGAGAATCCAGGTTACGCCTGAGATGGTATCCGGTTTCGACAGCTCCGCAGCAGCGGTTGACCAGAAGTTGACCGTGGATTACGAAGATGTAAGCGGCAGCTATGTTATTACGATCAAGGAAGCTGAGAAGGCTGAGTACATCATCGAGGGCGACCTTAACTGGAACGGCGTTGACGATATGAATCTTACGGTTCATCGTACGATCGACGACCAGATCACGTTCTCCCTGTTCGAAGGCCTCAGCGAGGAAGGTATCGAGATCGCAACTACGGCATACGATGCTGCATCCGGTAGTTTGAAGCTGAAACTGCACAAAGAGTATCTCAAGTCTCTCAGCGAAGGAGAGCATGCGATCCTCATCAGTTTCCAGGATGGTTCCGTTACGGCGAACATCGTAGTTCCTGCAATTCAGGAGTCTGTTGAAGAGCCTGAGAAGCAGGAGGAGACGCCGATCGAGGAGACCGAGAACAAGGAAGAGGAAAAGAAGCAGGAAGAGGCTCCGGTATCTCCGAAGACCTCCGACACCGGATCGATCATGCTCTGGATCATCCTGCTGCTTCTCGCGATCGTTACGGCGATTGCAGTTGTTCGCAGCTCCAAGAAGCGGAATATGAGAGTTTGATGGCTTTCTATAATAACACTATTCCAAGAAGACGGCGGGCTATTGCCCGCTGTTTTCTGTTGTAGACAAGCGCATCGCTTTTTGATATAATCACACATGTGCAGAGGGGGCAGAGCCTCTTCCGCAGAAGGAAAACAAGAATTCGGAGGAACCCCCATGAGTGAGTTTGATGATATTTATGACAAGGATCAGGTAACTTTGACGCTGGATGACGACACCGAAGTTGTCTGCGACGTGATCGGTATTTTCCCGGGTCCGGAGGATCGCGAGTATATCGCGCTCGTTCCGCAGTCCCAGGCAGACGAGGAGGATCCGGAGATCTACCTCTACCGCTTCTACGAGAATCCCGAGGATGAGGAAGACATCCGCCTCGACAACATCGAGAGCGATGAGGAGTTTGAGGCAGCAGCGAAGGCGTACGATGATTTCATGGCCGAGGAGTTTCTTCTCGACGAGGAGGATGAGGAGGAGTGATCCTCACGATTTTTTCGGCGTTTTGATCGTGAGCAGCTGAGAGCGCGCACAGAGTGCGAGCGACAGCGTCTTCGGCAGAAGAAAACGGGCAAATCGTATCTTGAGACGGTCTCCCTCTAGCTCGACGACGGTCCCGTCACCGAACTGGCGGTGCGTGACGGCGGTGCCGGGCGTCAGTCTTTCGATCGGCAGCAGCACTTCGCCGAGAAATTCGGACGGAGGAAGGGCTTTGCCGAACCGCTTGGAGACATACAACAGAGTGAGCGCGTCCTTGGCGCGCGTCATGGCAACGTAGAACAGACGGCGTTCCTCCTCGATGGTTTCGGGGAGGAGCGCTTTTTTGTGCGGCACGATCGTTTCGTTACAGTCGCAAATGTAGACGTGGCGGAACTCCAGTCCCTTGGACGCGTGAAATGTCATGAGCGCCACGCCCTCGGCACCGTTTTCGCGGATCCGTGTCTCAGCGCGCTGCGCGGTGTCACGCCTGTCATTGTCCGCGGCAGCGAGAAAGAGAGGGATCGTGGCGTGTGCTTTGGCCGTCTCCTCGAGCTCTTCAAGGACCTCGATCGCGTCCTCACCGCGCGGGCTCTCCGAGAGAATGTGCGCGTCGAGACCGATGACTTTCCGTATATAATGTACGGCCGCAAAGGGGTTCATGCGCGACAGCATCGAAAGGTCGTAGATCAGGTGGTCAATGTTGCGGGCGAGGTAATCCTTACCCTCATTTTTCGCGCGTTCCCTGAGGCGGTCGAGGTCGACCTCGGCTTCCGTGAGAAGGCGCCGCTCGAGATATCGGGCCGGCCGGTTGGCGATCGCGAGTATCGTGGCGCGCGAACGGTCACCGTAGGCGGCGCGCAGGTAGGCAAGCACGGTCTGCACCGACGGATTGTCATAGAGACTCGGCAGGAAGCCGCGGATGTGGAAGGGAATGCCGGCCTTTCCGAAGGAAGCACACAGGCTTCGCATCTGGAGGTTGGTGCGGAACAAAACGGCGATCTCCGTGAACGGACACCCGGCCTTTTCAAGGGCGACGATCTCATTCACCAGAAGGGCGTCCTCCTCGGCGACGGTGGGGCACGGGAGGATGCGCGGCGGCTGCCCCTGCCCGCGGGCGGGAGTATGGTGCTTGTCGTATCGCTGACTGTTACGGGAGATCAGCGCATCGGCGGCATCGATGATGGCCGCGGAGCTGCGGTAGTTGACCGGCAGCGCGATTACGCGGCAGCCGGGATGATCCTCCGGAAAATGAAGCATGATCTTCGGGTCCGACCCGCGGAATGCGTAGATGGACTGATCGTCGTCGCCGACGGCAAAGAGGTTGCCGTCCCTGCCGGCGAGAAGGCACACGATCTCATACTGGAGGCGGTTGACGTCCTGGAATTCATCGACGAGAATATAGCGGCAGCGGGCACGCCAGAACGCAAGAGTCTGTGGGTCCTCCGTGAGAAGTTCCTTCGTCAGCAGGAGCATATCCTCGAAATCCAGTTTTCGGCGGAGACGAAGCGCCTCATTGTACTGCGAAAAGACGCGGCGGAAGGTGTCACGGTCGCAGGAGGAAGGTATATATTTACTAAGTTCTACAGACGTAGAAGACACATTCTGACACTTGAGCTTTAGGATTTCTTCGTAGATTTCCCGCACAAGCGGCCGGTCCTCTGCATACTCCGGGCGCTGTTCGGCAAGGAGCCCGCCGACGAGGTTTACGGCCTCCTGTTCCCGGATGATCGCGTCCGCGCGGTAGCCGCGCGCATGCTGAAGAATGTGGAAGAAACATGCGTGAAATGTGCCGAACGTTACTCCCGGGTACAGCTCCTCGGTCAGGCTGTCGAACCGTTCCTTCATCTCGCCGGCTGCGGCGCGGGAGAACGTGATGACAAGAATCTCCTGCGACGGCACGTGATGTTCTTCGATCAGGTGCCGAACGCGGTTGGTGATGACGTAGGTCTTGCCCGAGCCCGGGCCGGCGAGGACAAGCATCGGGCCGTCCTTGTGGCAAATGGCTTCCTGTTGTGCAGGATTACTGTTCATATATCACTCCGTAGAAATATAACTTTGTGAAAAAGAATAAAAAACGCAGGAGGCTTCGGGAAACCTCCTGCGATCGTTCATTTTCCTGTTGCGGCTGAAACGGTACGGTCCGCGGTCACTGCTTCGGTGAACCGGTTGACACTGCTCACTCTGCCGAAGCGGCTGCGGCAAGCTTGTCGATGCCGATGCGGATGCGGCGAAGGCTCTCGTCCTTGCCGAGGATCTCCATGATCTCGTATGCGCCGCCGGGCGTCATCTGCTTGCCGGATACGGCTGTGCGCAGAGGCCACAGGCAGACGCCGTTCTTGATCTCCTTCTCGGCGACGTAGTCCATGCAGACTTTCTCGATGCCGGCGATCGAATAATCGTCAAGAGCCTCGAAGCGGGGCAGAAGATCGCGAAGGACCGCGAGAGCGATCTCGGAGTTGGTCTTCATCTTCTTGTGCGTGTACATCTCGATGTCGTAATCCGGAAGTTCCTCGAAGAAGTCAATCTTCTCGGCGATATCCAGGAACGTCTCGATGCGGGTCTTCACCAGGTCGGCGATCTTTTTGAGGTCGCAGTCACGGTGAACGACGGCGCTGATGTAGGGAAGCGCGTACTCATAGTAACGCTCGTTGTCCATATTCTTGATGTATTCGCCGTTCATCCAGCGAAGCTTCGTCATGTCGAACACGGCGGGAGACTTGCTGATGTGGTGATAATCGAACTGCTCGATCAGCTCCTGAAGGGACATGATCTCTGTGTTGTCCACCGGGCTCCAACCGAGAAGCGCGACGAAGTTGATGATCGCCTCCGGAACGAAGCCCTGCTCGAGAAGATCCTCGAAGGAGGAATGACCGCTCCGCTTGGCAAGCTTCTGGTGCTCCTCGTTGGTGATGAGCGGGCAGTGGATGTACACCGGCTCATCCCAGCCGAACGCGTTGTAGAGACGCGTGTACTTCGGCGTCGAAGAGAGGTACTCGTTGCCGCGTACGACGTGGGTGATGCCCATCAGATGGTCGTCGACGACGTTCGCGAAATTGTATGTCGGAAAGCCGTCGCTCTTGATCAGGATCATGTCGTCGAGCTCATCGTTGTCCACGGTGATGTCACCGTAGTTGGCGTCGGTAAATGTGGTCGTTCCCTCGGTGGGAATGTTCTGACGGATGACAAACGGCATGCCTGCCGCGAGATTGGCCTCAATCTCCTCCTTGGAGAGGGAGAGACAGTGCTTGTCGTACTTCGTGATCTCCTTGCCCTCGCTGTCCACAACGCCCTTCAGGGAGTCGAGACGCTCCTTGGTGCAGAAGCAGTAGTACGCCTCGCCTTTCTCCACGAGCATCTTCGCGTACTTCATGTAAAGACCGGACTTCGTGCGCTCACTCTGCACGTACGGACCGAAGCCCTTGTCCTTGTCCGGACCCTCGTCATGGATCAGGCCTGCCTTCTCCAAGGTGCGGTAAATGATGTCCACGGCGCCTTCGACGTAACGTTCCTGGTCAGTATCCTCTATGCGTAAAATAAAATCGCCGCCCTCGTGCTTCGCGGTCAGAAACTCGTACAGCGCGGTACGAAGATTTCCGACATGCATGCGGCCGGTGGGGCTCGGTGCGAATCTTGTGCGAATCTTCATTTCGGTATCCTCCTGTCTTCGGATTTATATATGTTCCCAATCTTATACCGCGGAAAGCCTTTTGTCAAGGCGAACGGCGCCCGGCCGCTGACGAAAAATGAGCCGCGTTTTTGTGCAATTCTGCGGGGCACGACCGTACCGGGACCTGAGGCCCGCGGGCGGCGGAACAACACCGTCCGGTTCCTTGTCCGTACAGCTGAGAATTACCGCCCGGACTTCGTATCCGTACAGCCGTAAATAACCGCCCGGTTTCCGTATCTATATACAAGAGAGCGCCTGCGGTATCAGCCCAACTGTTAAAGCTTTGTTAACCATGCCGGAAACTGTTGCATTGTTTCGTGTTCTTTGATAAAATTTTAAGAAGCGGCTACTTTGTATTTCAGTGGCCGGAAAGGGGGAGTCGGATTCGTGAATAGGATTTATTTCGCGAAGCAGTTTGCCGCGCACGCGGCGTTCCTAGAGATCTCGGCCGGTTGGTTCGTGGGGATCATCGCGCTGATGGTTCTTGTGGTCTGGCTGTTGATCAGGGAACTCGGCAAGGAAAGCGGTAAGAGACCGGCAGAGCCGGTCCGTCAGGAAGTTTTGACTCCGGTTGTCATGGCAAATGACCGTGAGCCGGAGGAGACCGTTCCCGGAGAGACGATGCAGATGCTCGCCGAGCGCTTCTGCGCGTACGCAGGGAGGAGCGGAATTGAGGTAAAACCGAAGGATGCAGGCAAGATATTTGCCGAGTACGCAGCCACCGGTTCCGTGCGGTTGTATCCCGCGGCGGGAACCGATCCGGGGACCGTTCAGACGGTCTGCGAGCTGCTGGCGTTCTTCTTCGGTGAGAAGAGCGAGCCGGGCGGCGAGCCTTCGAAGTTGTTTACCGTTGCGGACGAGACGTTCCACAGCTTTGCGCGCGTGGAGATCGAGGCCGTGAAAGAGGAGGATGCCGAGATCAAAGTTTACTACGGCATCTCGGAAAATACGTTCCGCTCGATCCTCCGCGAGACGGAGGAGGAGTATTTCCTGCCGGAGGAGGTATGGAAGAAGGTCGACGTGTTCTTTGAGCGCGGAGAGAAACAGTGGCTGCCGGGAGAGAAAAACTGGGCGGTCCGCCGTATGGAGCGCACCGCGTCCATTCTGCTCGCGACGGGTTCGACCGAGGACGAGGCACTTGACCGGGCGCTGCACGCGGGTCTGCTGCCGCAGATCACCATCGGAAATTCCGCTTGGCGCAACACTGCGAGACATCTTTTCGAAGACAAATTTGCGGACCGTAAGCTTCCGCAGAGCAAGATCTTCCTGAAGACCGCGCAGTTTACGACGCCGGCTTCTTCGGAAAATGATCCGGCCGCCGGAACAGCCGGGGATGCCGCGGAGAGCAAACCGGCCGAAGGTTCGGAGACCGCGAATGATTCCGGTCAAACCGTGACTGCGGGTAAGACCGGTCCTGAAAGCGGACCGAAGGATGAGAGTGTGCCGGCAACCGAAAGCGTCGATGAAGACGCTTGGGTGTGAGGTGTCGGGGGATGTTCGAGACTAATTTATTTTCCGGGAGGAATGTATGAATCTGCTGAGAATGCTTGCGTTCGGAACTTTTTTTGAGAGCCTGTGGGATATTCTGTCGTCCCCGGCGGCTCTCGTATTCTATTTTATCATCTTGTTTGTATGCATCGCCGCGATGATCATCGCGGTTCTCTCGATGCTTTCCATCAGCGATAAGGCGAAAAAGAAGAGCCGCCTGGCAAAGGCCAAGACGGCCGACGGCGAAAAGGCGGAAACCACCGTCGACGAGAACGGCAACGTGCTCAAGCTGGAGGAGGACGACGGTATCACGTCGCGTTTCCACTCGCTTGTTCAGATGGACCGCGCGGCGGAGCACTATACGGCGCCCGCGTACGATGACACGCTGACGCTTGTGGACATTTGCCGCCATTTCCGCAATTACGCGGCTTCGGAACTGAAGCTGTTTTACAGTGAGGAGGACATCCGCAAGTTTGTTGCCTGCCTCGGTGTTTCCCGTCTGCTCGTCATGCAGGGTCTCTCCGGTACCGGCAAGACGTCCATGGCGACCGCGTTCGGCGACTATCTGACGAACCCTTCCACGGTTATTTCGGTGCAGCCGATGTGGAAGGAGAGATCGGATATCATCGGTTACTTCAACGAGTTCACCAAGCGTTTCAGCGAGGGCACGCTGCTGAAGAAGATCTACGAGGCACGCTACACGGACGAGATGTATGTCATCGTTCTCGATGAGATGAACATCGCGCGTGTCGAGTATTATTTTGCGGACTTCCTGTCCCAGATGGAGCTGAATCCGAACAACCGTTATCTCGAGGTCGTCTCCGACACGTGGGAGGACGATCCGAAGCTTCTGGAGCGCGGTATGCTGCGCATCCCGGAAAATATCTGGTTCATCGGAACCGCCAACAACGACGACTCCACATTTGCCATCTCCGACAAGGTTTACGACCGTGCCATGGTCATGAACCTCGACCGCAAGGCGGAGCTCTTCGATCCGGAGCCGACGAACCGCGACCGCATTTCCTTCCCGCATTTCCGTGATCTCGTTCAGGAAGCGCTGGCGACGTACAGCCTTTCCGAGGAGACGGAGGCCAAGATCCGCACGGTCGACGAATTCCTTACGAAACAGTTCCGTATCACGTACGGTAACCGTATCCGCAAGCAGATGCAGGAGTATGTTGCGATCTACATCGCGTGCGGCGGCACCGAACTCGAGGCGGTGGACGACATGCTTGCAAAGAAGGTTCTCCGTAAGCTTGACAGCCTGAGCCCCGTTGTGATCCGTTACTCCATCGGAGAGCTTGAGGAAGTCTTTGATTCCACGTTCGGTCTCGCGAACATGCCGCTGTGTCGTGAGAGCCTTGACCGGCTCCGCCGCAACGCTTCGTAAAGGGGGACACGGGGATGAGTCAGAACATTATGGACCGGTATTACCGTGCCGCCAAGCTGTTCGCCTCGCAGGTTGCCGAGGGCGACGCCGAGCGGAAAGTGCGCGAACTGATCGCGCGCAACGGTACCGATACCGAGAAGCTGATGTCGGTTCATTTTGACATCAAGATCGACGAGCAGTGGATCGAGAAGATCGAGGCGGCGCTGCCGCACCTCGAAGGCGCGATCCGCGAGGACCGTCAGTTTATCAAGTCCGAGGGCAACATCTCGCCCATCGAGCGTGTGCGCAAGGTTTCGCGGGCTTCCGTGGAGCATCTGGCGCGCCACAGCGAGATGATCTCGCATGTTCCGGAGGATGGGGGAGATCTGATCCCGGACAAACTCAAAGTGTATGAAAATGAGAGTAACTTTGCCGTGTACGAGAACCGCGTTCTCTACATGGTCCTTTGCTATACCCGCGATTTCCTGGACTACCGTTTCATGAAGATCGCGAAGGCGCGTAAGGAGTGCCGCGCGGAGATGGAGTTCCGCAAGTCCGTGCGCACTGAGGGCGGGCCGATCCAGTTCGCCATGAAGCTCAGTGACGGAACCATCGGACTTCCGGATCTGGACGAGAACAACAGCGAGAAGATCGCGAGGATCGAGGCGGCAGCCGGCGAGGTTTCTGTCCTGCTTTCCATGCCTCTGATGAAAGAGGTCGCGCTTGCACCCATGGTCACGCCGCCCATCACGCGTACGAACGTGCTCCGCATGGATAACCATTTCAAGGGCGTCGTCGAGCTGTACGATTACCTGAGCAGCTACACGGAGGACGGTTTCTCAATCGTCCGTCATGAAAATAACATGGCTCCGTTCCCGGAGGAGATGCAGAAAGAAGTTGCCGAGCTGGTGATGTTCAGCCGCTATCTGACCGCGAAGTACGGCCGTGAGATGAGCGAGGAGCTGGAGCGCAACTATCAGGAAGAGGAGGCGCGCCGCGCCGAGGAACTCGAGCGTGCGCAGGCGGAGATGCTCCGCGAGGTGGATGCGAGGATCGCCGACGGCACCGCGACGAGGGAGGACTTCATCCGCGCGCTTGTGCAGGAGAGAAGCCGCAGAGAGGCCGGCGAGGAGCGCATCGAAGAGCTTTCCGTCGAGACCGCGGCGATGCGCAAGGCGGTCAAGGATGCGGAAAATTACAACTCACGTCTTCAGCAGGGCATCGAGCAGCTTCGCAGGGATACCCTGGCGCTTCGCACGCAGCTTGCCGACGAGCAGAAGGCTGCGGAGGAGTCCCGCACGAAACTCGGCGAGGAGCTTGCGGCGGAGACGGAGCGCGCCCGCGCTCTGGATGCGCGCGTGATCGCTCTTTTGGAAGAGTACGGCGTGAAGCGCTGTGACGAGGATATGTCCGAGCGTGAGGAGTTCCTGGAGCTGGAGAAGGAGCGCGATGCATTTGAGCGCTATCTTCAGAGAAACTGGGGCATCGCCAAGAAGAAGATCCGCAAGAGAATCTTGTGGAGAAAGGGGTGAGAGACGTGGAAACGGAAGAGAAGAAACTCAACGGCTTTCTGTGGTACCGCCTCTTCATCGGAGTCGGCATCGCAGCCCTTGTAGCCGTGATCATGATCCTTTTGGTCATCGGTCTTTCGGACAGCCGGAACCTCGGCGATTTCTTCGGCAAAGGTTCGTTCGTCCGGTCGGAGACCGTATATCTGACATTGATCTTCGCATTTTTAGTGCCGGTCGGCATCTGCGTGATGACATATTTCATCGTGCGTGAGGGAAGACGCAGACTCCCGTATTTCCGCGGAAGAAAGCGCGACGAGGCGGTGACGAAGCGGTTTGCCGCGCTCAGCGGGATCGACTCGGAGATGCGCCGCTACCAGGCGCCGGCGTACGACGACACGGTATCGCTGCAGAGGATCTGCACGGAATTCCGCGATTATGCGGCGAGCAACCTGAAACTGTACTACAGCGAGGAGGATATCCGGAAGTTCATCGCCGGATTTGCCGTATCGCACCTGATGGTCATGCAGGGTCTGTCCGGAACGGGTAAGACGTCGCTGGCCACCGCGTTCGGCGAGTTTTTGAACAACTCGTCGTCGGTCATCTCCGTACAGCCCATGTGGAAGGAGCGCGCCGACGTCATCGGTTATTTCAACGAGTTTACCAAGAAGTTCAGCGAGAGCGCACTTCTGAAGAAACTGTACGAAGCACGTTATACGGATGAGATCTACGTCATCGTACTCGACGAGATGAACATCGCGCGCGTGGAGTACTTCTTCGCGGATTTCCTCTCGCTCATGGAACTTAACCCGCGCAGCCGTTACCTCGAGATGACCTCGGACAGCTGGCGCAAGGACCCTTACCTGTTCCGCAACGGACGTTTCCAGATTCCGGAAAATGTCTGGTTCATCGGTACGGCGAACAACGACGACTCCACATTTGCCATCTCGGACAAGGTGTATGACCGCGCGATGGTCATGAACCTCGACCAGAAGGCAAGAGCGTTCCAAGCGCAGCCCTCGAACGGCGTCCGCATCTCGTTCACGCATTTTCAGCGGATCGTCAATGCGGCGCTGCAGAACTATGAGATGTCGTCCCGCAACCGCCGCAAGGTTCTGGAGATCGACCGTTTCCTCTCGGATACGTACCATATCACGTACGGTAACCGCATCCGCAAGCAGATGGATGAGTATATCGCGGTGTTCCTCGCGTGCGGCGGAGCGGAGGAGGATGCTCTCGACGATTTCCTTGTGAAGAAGGTTTTGCGCAAGCTTGAGGGCCAGAATCCGGTTGTTATCACGAAGGCGAGCAAAGCGCTCGACGGAATGTTAAGTGAATTGTTTGGGGAAGATTCGATGCCGTTGTGCCGCAGTTATCTCCGATATCTGCGCCAGATGGCATCCTGACAGAGGTAAGAATTATGCGCAAGAAGAGAATTACGGCGTATGTGGTCGGAATCATCAGTCTGATCCTGACGGTGCTCATGATCATTTTCGCCTGTGTGATCGCCACCGGGAGCTTCCACTACCGGAAGACGAAGATCGTGGTATCGACCGGGTCGGCGTCCAAAACCTATGACGGAAAGCCCATCAGCAACTCCTCGTGGAAGCTGGTGAGCGGCGAACTGAACGAGGAACACAGCGTCGATGTCGTGACGACCGGCGAGCAGATCGAAGTCGGACAGAGCGAAAATAAGGCGATCGTCCGCGTAATCGATTCGTCGGGACTGGATGTATCGGACCAGTATGACATCGAACTGATGGCGGGAGAGCTCCGTGTCGAGCCGCGAAAGCTCCGGTTCTCGAGCGATTCCGCGATGAAGATGTACGACGGCCGGGAGCTCAAGCAGGCTGTGGCATGGCTTGTCTCCGGACATCTCGCATTCGGCGACGTGTGGGAGTTCGACGGTTTTGCCGCGCCGGTGGAAGTCGGTATTCACGAGAACACATTTACCGTTACGGTGAAAAATTCGGAGGGCGAGGATGTCACCGGAAACTATGACATCAGCTGTGAGTTCGGCAGCCTGGAGATCAAGGCCGGCAAGCTCAAAATCCAGTCCGGAAGCGCCGCGAAAGTGTATGACGGGCAGCCGCTCTCCTCGGATGAGGTCAAGATCATCGGCGGTTCGCTCATGGCGGGACATCATCTGGAAGCCAAAACGTGGGGAACCATCACGACGGTCGGTCTGTGCAGCAACCGGATCGAGGCGAACATCTATGATGACGCAGGCAATGATGTCACGGACCAGTATGATCTGCAGTACACATATGGTGAGCTGACCGTGACGCCGCGGGATATCGTCGTGAAAACGAAGGATGTCCGGAGAGGCGCGTCGGACATGACCGAACGAAACGACTGGGAACTTGTTTCCGGACAGTGTGTGGAGGGAGACCGTCTGACCGTGATGACGGTCCAGCAGATGAGCTACAACCCCAAATACGGGGAGTATGTGAACAGTGTGGTGAGTTATAATGTCGTATCGCAGAGTCTCGGTATGGATGTTACGGCATGCTACCGACTTTCGTATGTGAGCGGCACGCTATTGATTACGGAGTGATGAATAATGTACGAGAAGTATGAACAAAGAATGGAAAGGCTTCGCCGGGTTGTGAAGGCCGCCAAGATCGTTGTCCCGATCCTGCTCGGTCTTCTGGCGGTGTGGCTCGCTTTCTTCTATCTGGTCGGGATCGAGACCGACCGGCTGAGCTGCCCTTCGTTTGAGTACGGCGGCGAGGCAAAGCCGAGTGCCGGCTTTTCGGCGATCGGCGATACCGTGTACGAGTATCGCTCGATCGGTGAGGACGGCAACGGAGAGTGGACAACCGAAGCGCCGACGATGGTCGGAAAATACGAAGTCCGTGCGACGTCGACTTCCGTCCTCGGGATCAAGCATGAATTCAGCAGCACGAAGTTCGTGATCCGCCCGAGAGAACTTACGGTTACCCTGACGGACAAACCGGTCTACGGGGAGCCGTCAAGAGTTACCGTAGACGGGAACGATTACTCGATCAGCGGAACCGTCTTCGGAGACCGGATCGTTGATTCGAACGTGACGGTCAACGAGGTCAGCTCCACGCTGAACGTCTACAGAGTCAGCGATTTCCGCGCGGTTCACGCGGACGGCAGCGATGCGACGGACTGCTATACGCTTCCGGATACCCAGGGTGAGATCCGCGATATGCGAGTTCCTCTCACAGTGAAGGCGGGAAGCAAGACGATCAAGTATGACGGGGATCCGCAGCCGGATCTGAGTTGTGATGAGTATGAGATCATCGGGGAGTTGAAGGAAGGTCATACGGCTGAGTTCCATTGTGCTCTGGCCGGTGCATCCTACGGGCTCGGCGATCACGCCAATACGATCGATCGTTCGCGCACAAAGATCACCGACGCCGAGGGCAACGATGTCGCGTATCAATACCGCATCGAATATGCGGACGGCATGGTTTCGTTCCAGAAGCGCAGGTTGATCGTGCAGTCCGGTTCGGCGCAGAAGGAATACGACGGGACTCCTCTGACCAACGACGAATGCGTATTGCTGGGCGGTGGCGACGGACTTGCGCCCGGCGACTCGCTGGATATCAATGCGGTCGGTTCGCAGACGTATCCCGGACAGAGTTATAACTACACGTCCTACCATATTAACAGCGCAACACACGGCGATGTGTCGTCGTTCTATGACGTCGATACACGCTGGGGAACGCTCAAGGTCACCGGCAGGATCGATTCCGGCGGCGATCGCTTCGATCCGAATAAGATCTACCTGGATCCGACCCGGTTTGACATTTCACGGGTAGGAATGGACGGAATGGGCGGAACGGGCGGAAGCCCGTTCCGGGTGTTCCGTTTCCGTTGCCAGCAGAACCGGCAATACTACTTTAAAGAGTGTTCGTTCGGGGATTATACCGGATCGTCATGGCTTCAGATGCCCGATGAGAGCTGGCTTGAGGTCAACGCGGATTACATGACCGGAAGGGCACTCAAAAAATCCGGCGTATCCGTCAACAAAGTGGAGATTAAAGACAGCATTCTCGATCATCTGGTATATCCGTACCAGATGGCGGATGATTCGGAACCGAATTTTGACGCGTATGTCAGCTCGACGTACTATAAGAACGGGTACAGGGATTATCCGGCTTACCAGGGCTCCGATGCGTCGGCCTACCGCGATTTCGTGTACAACAATTACATGAGCGTGCCGGACTATACCCGCGAGGTGTTGATGAAGCTCGCGGAGGAAAACGGTCTGTCTTCGGATTCGCCGACTTTGATCGAGGATGTCGCCGATTATATTCAGAATGCGGCTTCGTACTCGTTACGATTTCCGGAGATTCCGGTGGGTGAGGACATGGTTGTTTATTTCCTTACGACCACGCGCATCGGTATCTGCCAGCATTTCGCGAGCGCGGCGACGATGATGTACCGTTGTCTCGGTATTCCGGCCAGATACACTATCGGTTTCACCGAATACGGATACAAAGACATGTGGTCAAACGTGATGTCCAACCACGGACACGCGTGGGTTGAGGTCTATCTCGACGGGACCGGCTGGGTGCCTGTTGAAGTGACCGGTTACTCCAACGACGGTTCCGGGATCGGCGATGGTGGCGGCGACGGAAGCGGTGGCGGCGGTGTCGGTGATTATACCCCGAACCTGGTGATCCGGTATGACGGCGTCTACAAGGAATACGACGGTACGGGAATTCCCGCGAGAACGTCGATGTGGCATCTGGCAAGCTACTGCAGACTGAAGGAGGGCCATCATATCGAGGCTCCCGTATTCCAGCTTAATGCGATCACGGACGCTTTCCCGGAAGAGTATGATTACGATCCGAACGATACGATAAAGGATCAGATCAGGATCATCGACCAAAACGGCAAGAATGTGACCTCGGAGTATACGATCGAGGTGGAGGGACCGTGGGCGAAGATCGATCAGCGCATGATCAGCATCACTCTGTACGGTGTTGCCAACGCAGATGATCCCAGCGATGTCTCCGGTATTCACTGGACGATAACGTCCGGCTCGCTTGTCGGTAATGACAGCATTCAGCTCAGCACCTACGAGCCCATGAAGGCACGAGACCGCAGCGGCGGTTACTATGACGCGCACAGTTCGTCTCTCGGAAAGATCGGCGATACGAAAGTGTACCTGAACATCATTGCGGAGGACAGCCTTCATTTTCCGTATGCGGTTGCTCTGGATAACAAGGTTACCGGACTCGATTATGATTATGACGATTATTACGAAGATTACTACGACGATTACAATGACGATTACGAGTGGTAATCCGTGATCCGGCACGGGGCCGGTCGGAACTGACCGGCCGGTCCCGCGGTCGGCTCGGAAGGCGGGATCCGTGCGGTGAGTCCGCGGGTGAAAGAGTCCAAAAGCCGGAAATGAATTGTTGACACGAACCCGTGGAAAATGATATACTTACCGAAGTGTGCGCTCTGAGGAAAGGTGGTTTGTTGTTTTGAACATATTGTTCTTCCTGACGCCGAAGAGTGATGTCGCGTACGTCACGAATGAGTACAGTTTACGTCAGGTTTTGGAGAAAATGGAGTTTCACAGATACTCCGCGATCCCGATGCTGGACCGGAACGGCCGGTACGTCGGTACGATCACGGAGGGCGACCTGTTGTGGGGGATCAAGAACGAGGCTGAGATGAACATGCACGAGGCGGAGAAGATTCCGATCACGAGAATCCCGCGCAAGCTGCATTTTACGGTTGTGAACGTCAACGCTGAGGTCGAGGATCTGATCAAGGTTGCGATGACACAGAATTTTGTCCCGGTTACGGATGACAATGATATATTTATCGGCATCGTAAAGCGAAGCGATATCATGGAATATTGCTTCCGCAAGCTGCGTCAGATGGACGCGGGCGCGGATACCGAAGGTTAATCCCAGGAGGAAATCACAGGATTTATGAGTGATCAGACAGCAGATTTTGGCGCGAAATTGGAGGAGCTGTCGCAGTACGGTAACGAGCACGGCGGCAGTATTGAGGCCTCCTTCATCGCGGAGTTGATGGGGGAGTACTGCAAGACAGAGGAACAGACCGAGCAGGTGTACGACTACCTGGAAGGCCGCGGATTTGTGATCCTGAACAAGCCGGAGGAAGATCCGGACGCGGGATTCGAGGACCCGAACGATCAGGTTCTCAAGAAACTGGAAAATGACATCGGTTCCCTCGATGATATCGGACCGTTTGACGACGATATCCTTCTCGAGACCGATGATGAGGTTGTCCCTGCGGACAACGATGAACTGAACAGCATTGCCAACGCGATGTCGGATGACCCGGTCAAGCAGTATCTGCGCGAGATCGGTAACTTCGGACTTCTCACCGTGGAGCAGGAGGTCGAGCTTGCGACGAAGATCCTCGACGGTGACAAGGAAGCCAAGAAGAAACTGACCGAGGCGAACCTTCGTCTCGTGGTCAGCATTGCCAAGCGTTATGTCGGCCGCGGACTTTCGTTCCTCGACCTGATCCAGGAAGGAAATCTCGGTCTGATCAAGGCCGTTGACAAATTCGATTACACGAAGGGCTACAAGTTCTCGACGTACGCGACCTGGTGGATCCGCCAGGCGATCACGCGTTCCATCGCGGACCAGTCCAGAACCATCCGTATCCCCGTTCACATGTCCGAGGTGATCAACAAGACGTACCGCGTCAGCCGTACGCTGTTGCAGGAACTCGGCCGCGAACCTACGGAGACAGAGCTTGCCGAGGCGATGAACATGCCGGTTGAGAAGGTGCGCGAGGTTCTCAAGATCAGCGCGGATCCGATCTCCATGGACACGCCGATCGGTGAGGAGGATGACAGTCACCTCGGTGACTTCATCAAGGACGAGCAGACGCCGGGACCGGAGGAAGCGACCTCCTACCTGATGCTGCAGGAGCAGATCGAGAAGCTTCTCGACTCCCTGACGGAGCGCGAGCGCCGCGTGCTGAAACTTCGTTTCGGCCTGATCGACGGACGTCAGCGCACGCTCGAGGAAGTCGGCAAAGAGTTCAACGTAACGCGTGAGCGTATTCGCCAGATCGAGGCGAAGGCGATCCGCAAGCTGCGCCATCCTACGCGCAAGAAGATGCTGATGGGCTACGACAATTGACGGCTGCGCCGCAGGGCGCCGGCCGGGTAAGGCAGACAATAAGGGCTGTCGCATACGCCGGTGACGGAAAGGTCACCTGCGGGCGACAGCCCTGTTTTTTTGTGTCATTTTCCGGTTACAGCGTCGCGTTCTGTCCCTTGGCGCCGCGGGAGCGCGTGCGGATCTTCTTGGCGTGGTACACTTTGCCGTCGAAGGTGAACTCGTCGGTGTTCATGTCGATGGACGCGCCGTAGATGACAGCGTCCTTCTTGTCGAGTGTGATCGCGCGGACGCCCTTGGCGGTCTTGCCGAGCACATTGACCTGCTCAAGCGGGAAGCCGAGGGAAAGCTTCTTCTCGGTGAGAAGGATGACCTTCTGCTTGCCCGAGCCGAACTCGGCGCTGGAGAGCGCGGTCAGTCCGACGAGCGCATCGCCGTCCTCAAGCTTCGTCGAGGCGATGACGGCGCGGTTCGTGAAGAACTCGGAGCCGGAGACGCATTTGATCCAGCCGTGCTTCGTGAGGAACAGAAGCATCGAGTTGTCGAGCTCCTCCGCGGGAACGAGCAGCAGCGGTGTCTCCTGGTCGATCTTTGTGAGAACCTGGAGAAGCGTGCCCTTTTCCTTGATACGGCAGCGCGGGATCTGCGACACTTTGAGCTGGTACATATTGCCTTCGACCGTGAAGATGCACAGGCGGTCGTTGGAGGTGATGCGAACGGTCTGCGTGAATTCCTTCAGCGCTTCCTCGCCGGCCTTCTGGTAGGCGGTGACGTCGACGGCCTTGGTGTAGCCGAAGCGGTCCATGAGGACCATGAGATCCTCGATCTTTTCCTCGACGACGTACTCCTTTGCCACCGAGTTGGTGATGACGGTGCGGCGCTCGCGCGCGAATTTCTCGCGGAACACGAGAAGCTGCTGCTCGATGACTCTATAGAGCTCGGAGCGCTTGCTGAGGATCTTGTTGTACTGCTTGATGTCCTTCTCGAGTTTGGACTGTTCCTCGCTGAGTTTGAGGATTTCCAGACCGACGAGTTTCTGCATCTGCATCGCGAGGATCGCGTCAGCCTGCGGCTCCGTAAAATCAAACCCGGCAGCGGCTCGCTTCGCTTCGTCGGTGCGGAAGCGGATGTCCGCGATGTTGCCGGTCGTCAGGCATTCCTTAACCTGCTTGACGGTGGAGGAACCGCGGATGACTTCGATGATGTGATCGATCACGTCGACGGCGCGCATGAGACCGGAGACGATCTCAAGGCGCTTCTCGGCCTTGTCGAGGAGGTAACGGTATTCTTTCGTGTAGAGCTCTTCCTGGAAGTCGATGAACTCCTGCAGAAGGGCGCGCAGACCGAACTGCTGTGGCTGGTTGTCCTTGACCGCGAGGAAGTACGCGGAAAATGTGTCCTCCAGCGGGGTCTTCTTGTACAGACCGTTCAGGAGATTTTCCACATCGCGGTCCTTCTTGACTTCGATGACGATGCGGATGCCTTCCTTGGAGGACTCGTCGCGCACGTCCGCGATCTCGTCGAAGGTCTTGTTGCGGAGCGCGTCCGCCAGCGCCTCAACGAGTTTCTGCTTCGTGCCGGCCACCGTGTACGGGATCTCGGTGATGACGATGTTCCGTTTGCCGTTGTCGCCGCCTTCCACCTGCGCTTTCGCGCGAATGCGGATCTTGCCCTCGCCTGTCTCGTAGAGGGAGAGCAGTTCGTCGCCGTTGACGATCGTGCCGCCGGTCGGAAAATCAGGACCCGGCAGAAGCTGCATCAGCTCTTCGGTGCTCACGGCAGGGTCATGCATCACCGCGATGGCGGCGTCGATGACCTCCACGGGGTTGTGCGGAGGAATGTTGGTCGCCATACCGACCGCAATACCGGTGGTTCCGTTGATCAGGAGGTTCGGGAGCATCGCCGGAAGGACTGTCGGCTCCTTCTCACTCTCGTCGAAGTTCGGGACGAACTCCACGAGGCCCTTGTCGAGATGCTCGAGCATCGTCATGGCGCCGTCGGAGAGACGGGCCTCGGTGTATCGCATGGCAGCCGCGCCGTCGCCGTCGATGGAACCGAAGTTACCGTGGCCGTCCACGAGCGGGATGGCGAGAGAGTAGTCCTCAGTCATGTGGACGAGGGCGTCGTAGATCGACGAGTCGCCGTGCGGGTGATATTTACCCATGGTATCGCCGACGATACGCGCGCTCTTGCGGTGCGGTTTCTTCGGCTCGAGGCCGAGCTCGTTCATCGCATAGAGGATGCGCCGCTGTACGGGCTTGAGGCCGTCGCGCACGTCCGGAAGGGCACGCGCGATGATGACGCTCACCGCGTAGTCGCGGAAGGAATTGCGCATCTCCTCGGCAAAATCAATCTGTATGGTGTCGTTGCGTTCGTTGTCCATGGTCAGGCTCCGTTGGAAAATGTATTGGTCGGCAGAACATTAGGTTCCGAAAAGGCAGCCGCGGGAAAGCAGAGCAGGGCCGGAGGTCCGGATCACGCCTGCATATCCAGCGTTGCGTACTGTGCTTCCTTCATGATGAACTCGCGGCGCGGAGGAACGGCGCTTCCCATCAGAAGCTGCGTTGTCTCGTCGGCCTCGACCGAGTCGCCGATCGTGATCTGCGCGAGAACGCGGCGCTCGGGGTCGAGCGTCGTCTCCCAGAGCTGGTTCGCATCCATCTCGCCGAGACCCTTGTAGCGCTGTACGCCGAGGATCTTACCGCCGTGCTCGAGTTCCTTGCGGAGCTTCTCAAGCTCGAAATCGTTCATGAGGTAAGCGCTGTGCTTTCCTTTTTTCTTTCCGGTCGTCTCGTACTCCACCTTGTATAACGGCGGGAGACCGCGGAATACTTTGCCCTCCATGATCAGCTCCGGCATGAAGCGGTAGAAGAAGGTGAGCAGAAGCGTGCTGATGTGGCCGCCGTCGACATCGGCATCGGTTAAGATGATGATCTTGTCGTAGCGGAGTTTGTTGATATCGAATTCGTCGCCGATGCCGCAGCCGAACGCTGCGATCATCGAGCGGATCTCGTTGTTTTGCAGGATCTTCTCAAGCGTTGCCTTCTCGACGTTGATGATCTTGCCGCGCAGCGGAAGGACCGCCTGGGTCTTGCGGTTGCGGGCCGTCTTCACGGTGCCGCCTGCGGAATCACCCTCGACGATGTAAACTTCGCACTCGGAAGGTTTCTTCGAGGAGCATGCCGCGAGCTTGCTCTTGGTGTCGACGTCGTTGAGCTGCTTTAAGACCGCCGTGCGCGCCTTGTCGCTCGCCTGTCTGGCCTTGCAGGAGCGGGCGGTGTTGTCGAGGATCGCGCGGAGCACTTCCACGTTCTTGTCGAAGTAGCGCGTGACTTCCGCGGCGAAGACTTCGTCGACCGCGACCTTGGCGTCGGTGTTGCCGAGCTTGGTCTTGGTCTGACCCTCGAACTGCGGGTCGGGGTGCTTGATCGAAACGATGGCGACGAGGCCGTTGCGGACATCTTTGCCGTCGTAGTTGTCATCTTTATCCTTGAGGTAGCCGAGCTCTCTCGCGTAGGAATTGAGCACGCGCGTGAGCGCCGTCTTTAAGCCGGTCACGAGCGTACCGCCGTCGACGACGTTGATGCGGTTGCAGTAGGCGTTGATCTGCTCGGCGTAATCGTTGATGTACTGGAACGCGACCTCAACCTCGATGTCGCCCTTCTCGCCGCTCAGGTAAACCGGCTCGGGGTGCAGCGGTGTCGCGTCGCGGTTGATGTAGGAGATGAAGCTCTTGATGCCTTCCTCCTCGTAAAACACTCTGGGCTCTCCGCCGGCCTTCTCATCCGTGAAGGTGACGGTGAGACCGCGGTTTAAGTAGGCGATCTCCTTGAGACGCTTGCAGATGGTCTCGGCCTTGAACTCGACGGTCTCGAAGATCGACGGGTCGGGGTAGAAGGTGACGCTCGTGCCGGTGTCGCCCTTCTTGCATGTGCCGACGACCGGAAGAAGCCCGTTCTCAAGCTTCGTCACGGGGTGGCCGCCGTCCTTGTACTCGTCGCGGTAGATGTTGCCGCCGCGCTTGATCTCCACGACCATGCGGGAGGAGAGAGCGTTGACAACGGAAGCGCCGACGCCGTGAAGACCGCCGGAAACCTTGTACACGGAGTTGCCGAATTTGCCGCCCGCGTGAAGGATCGTGTAGACGACGCGCGCCGTCGGGATCTTCTTCGTCGGGTGGATGTCCACCGGAACACCGCGGCCGTGGTCGATGATGGTCATGCCGCCGTCCTTTCGGAGAATGATGTTGATCTCGCTGCAGAAGCCCGCGAGATGCTCGTCGATGCCGTTGTCGAGGATCTCCCACACGAGGTGGTGCAGACCCTTGGTGCCCGTGGAACCGATGTACATACCCGGTCTCTTGCGGACGGCCTCAAGCCCTTCGAGAACGACGATCTGACTTCCGTTGTATTCTGCCATGGGATACCTTCCTCTTCAGCCCTTGCGTCGGAAAATGCGCAGGGCCTTTATTTTGTGCCTACATCTTTAATAAGATACCACATTTTGAGGTTTCTTGCAAGCAAACAATGGTCTATAATATTTTTCATGAAAACTCGAACTTTGCCCATTGAATTTTTAAAAATCCAGTGTTATAATGCATAAAGTTTCGTGCCAAATAACGAAGAAAGGAGAGCCACGATGAGCAAGAAACCGTTCGTAACCGAAGAGCAGATCAAAGAGATCGTAAAGACGTATCCTACGCCTTTCCATATCTATGACGAAGCTGCGATCCGTCGCAATGCGCGCGAATTGCAGAAGGCATTTGCCTGGAATAAGGGTTACAAGGAGTTCTTTGCCGTGAAAGCTACTCCGAATCCGTTTATTCTCAAGATCATGAAGGAGGAAGGCTGCGGCGTTGACTGCTCTTCCTTTACCGAACTTTGCCTTGCCGACGCGGCGGGAATGAAGGACGGGGATATCATGTTCTCATCGAACGAGACTCCGTTCGGAGAATTCACCAAGGCACGCGAGTTGGGGGCGTATATCAACCTCGACGACATCACGCACATTCCGTTCCTGAAGGAGGAGTGCGGCATTCCGGAGACACTTTGCATGCGCTATAACCCGGGCGGAGTCTATGAACTCGGCAACGGAATTATGGACAACCCCGGCGACGCCAAGTACGGCTGCACGAAGGAGCAGTTGATCGAGGCGTTTACAGAGTTGAAGGCACTCGGAGTGAAGCATTTCGGCGTACACTCTTTCTTGGTGAGCAATACGACTGCGGAGAATTACTATCCGACATTGGCTCGGACTCTGTTCACGCTCGCAGTGGAGCTTAAGCAGGCGACGGGAGCGCACATCGCATTTGTCAACCTTTCCGGGGGAGTCGGCATCCCGTACCGTCCGGAGGACAAGGCTGTAGATATCGCAGCCGTGGGCCGCGGTGTGAAGGAAGCGTTCGAGGAGATCCTGGTTCCGGCAGGGATGGGCGATGTTGCCATCTTTACCGAGCTCGGACGTTATATGCTTGCGCCTTACGGCGGTCTTGTGGTTCAGGCGATCCACGAGAAGCATATTTACAAGGAGTATATCGGCGTGGATGCCTGCGCCGTCAATCTGATGCGTCCGGCTATGTACGGAGCGTATCATCACATCACGGTGCTGGGGAAGGAGAATGCGCCGTGTGATCACACGTACGATGTGGTCGGTTCTTTGTGTGAAAATAATGATAAGTTTGCGATCGATCGCAAACTGCCGAAGATCGATATCGGTGATTACCTGTTTATTCATGATACCGGTGCCCACGGCTTTGCCATGGGGTACAATTACAACGGTAAATTGAAATCAGCAGAGTTGTTGCTCCGGCCGGACGGGACGGTGCAGCGGATCCGAAGGGCGGAGACGCCTGCGGATTACTTCGCGACGTTTGATTTCAGTGACATCATGAAAGGACATTACTGATGCGGTTTCGGCAGGAATGACGAAACCTGCATGGTAGCTTGATATCGGCACGGCGGTTTTCGTCGTGCCGTTTTGTATATCCGGGGGTTTGTGCCGGAGATCGCAACCATGTACATACCTGCCTGTGGGGCAGAGAAATGAGGGTAACAATGAGTAAGAAGAATCGGGAGATTTCGGTCGGGAAGACAGAGACCGGAAAGCTTCCGCAGGAGATTGAAAAGAATCTTCGACAGATGGGCCTGAGCGAGGACGATGTCCTCGTGTGCGTGCGGACCGACATGGATCTGACGTGCGCGTTCACGCCCGGCTGGATGATCTTAACCAAGACAAAACTGATCACCGCGACGGCGGACCCGCTGTCCGGAGAAGTGCATTATTTTAAGGGAATGGAGACCCGGGCGACGAGAAAGATCGCTTCGGACCGCGAGTGGCAGTTCGCGGAGTTCGACATTACCGATCTGAAAAATACGTATGTCGAGCGGACCGTGAGCGGCGGATTTCTGATCATCGTTCACAAGGCCGCCGACGATCCCGAGGCGGAGGGCGAGGCGCAGACTGTGGCTGCCGTTTCCAACCACCGCATGAGCAGTGCGACCAAGATCGAGCGCATCTGCGAGAAGCTTGCCGAGGGCAAGGAGATCGACGAGGACATGCTCAAGGACGATGAGAATGAGGATTACTGCCCGAACTGCGGCACGATGTATCCGAATCCCGACCGCAAGGTCTGCCCGAAGTGCATGAACAAGAAGTCGATCTTCCGAAGAACGATCGCCTACCTGAAGCCTTACAAATGGCGTATTCTGGTGATGTTTTTATGCTACCTGGCAACAGCCTCGCTCAACATCGTATGGCCGTACCTAAACGGTGTCGTGCTGTATCGAAAAGTGCTCGGTAAGGACGAGAAATTCCTGTCCTTCCTGTCGATCGAAGGCAACCGTTACGTGACCATCCTGCTTCTTCTGGTTGTCACGATGGTCATGACGAAGATCACGATGCAGCTGGTCGGCATCCTGCAGGGTGTGATGACCGCGAAGATCGTGCCGAGAGTAGTCAAGACCATGCGAAACGACGTGTTCGGTGCGATGGGCAAGCTCTCGATCAACTTCTTCACGAGCAAGCAGACCGGTTCCCTGATGACCCGTGTCATGTCGGACTCGGACGAAGTTTCGGGCTTCTTTATCGACGGTCTTCCGTACTTTTTGATCAACGTATTTTCCATCATCGCCATGGCGGTCGTCATGTTCAAACTGAGCTGGGTGCTCGCGATCGTGGCGCTGATGTTCATGCCGATCACGTTCCTCGTGAGCTGGTTCATGCTGCCGCGGCTGTGGCATCGCTACGGGCGCAGACACCGCGCCACGAGATCGCTGAACTCGAAGATCCACGACAACTTAAGCGGCGCGCGCGTCGTCAAGGCGTTCGGTCAGGAGAGCAGCGAGGTAGGCCGTTTCGACAAGGCCAACGAGAAGGTGCGAAGCGCCGATCTCGCGGTCATGAACTACGACAACAAATTTTCCGCGCTGTATTCGGCGGCGGAAAATCTTGCGTCGCTGATGGTGTACATCGTCGGCGCGTACCTGATCCTGATCCAGAAGCGGTTTGACTTCGCGGTGCTGATCACATTTGCCGGCTATGTCGGCCAGATGACCGGCCCGATGGACTTCATGTCCTTCTTCTTCCGCTGGTTCACGAACTGCATGAACAGCGCGCAGCGTATGTTCGAGATCATCGACGCGGTTCCGGAGATCCAGGAGAAGGAAGATGCGGTCTCGCTCGATAAGATCGAAGGTACGATCGAGATGAAGGATGTCACTTTCGGATACGAGAAGAACAAGCCGGTTCTGAAGAACATCAACCTGAAGGTCGAGGGCGGGCGCATGCTCGGTATCGTCGGTCGTTCCGGCGCGGGCAAGACCACGATCGTCAACCTGATCTCGCGGCTCTATGATCCGCAGGAGGGCACGGTCTCGCTCGACGGCGTGAACCTCAAGGACCTCTCCTTCAAGACACTGCGCGGCAACGTTGCGATGGTGTCGCAGGAGACCTACATGTTCATGGGAACCGTCGCGGAAAATATCGCCTACGCGAAGAAGGATGCCTCCCGCGCGGAGATCATCCGGGCAGCGGTGCTGGCGAGCGCGCATGATTTCATCTGCCGCATGCCGGACGGCTACGACACGATCATCGGTTCGTCGGGACGTGAACTTTCCGGTGGCGAGCGTCAGAGAATCTCCATCGCGAGAGCGATCCTCGCCAACCCGAAGATCCTCATCCTCGATGAGGCGACGGCAGCGGTCGACACCGAGACAGAGCAGGCAATCCAGCAGTCGATCAACATGCTCATCAAGGGACGTACGACCATCTCCATCGCACACCGTCTCTCGACGCTTCGCGATGCTGACACGCTGATCGTCATCGACGAGGGCAAGATCGCCGAGGAAGGCACGCACGAGGAGCTCCTTGCGAAGAAGGGTGTGTACTACAAGTTGAAGGAATTGCAGACTAAGGCGCTTGCGCTGAAGGGCATTGAGTAAAGGAGTAATCATATGGGTTTTAAGAATTTTGAAGGCGCCGATGAGGAATTTAACCTCGAGCAGATGGAGGCGGAGACCGAAGCCATGCTTCGTCTGCGCTATCTGAACGGGGACAACGCGGTGTTCGCACGCACTCCCGGCGGTTTCGTCTCGCTCGACATTGCGAAGGGCGAGGACGACAAGCCGGAGCACTACGACCGCGTTCGCGTTGTGAGAAGTTTTCCGTTCACCGCGCCGAACACATACATCTCCATCCGCACGACGGAGGAGAAATCGAAGGAGATCGGTATCATCAGGGACATCACGAAGGATGTCACGAAGGATACCCGGAAAATGCTCGAGGAGCAGATGGACCTTCGTTATTTTACGCCGGTGATCACAAAGATCCACGACATCAAGGAAGAGTACGGTCATGCGTACTGGGACGTGGAGACCACGGGCGGTCCGTGCAAGTTCGTCATCTACATGAACTCGAGCTCCGTTGTGAGTCTGAGCGACGTGCGACTGATGATCACCGACCTGGACGGAAACCGTTTTGAGATCCCCGACTACACGCAAATGTCGGCGGGAGAGTTGAAGAAATTGGATCTATTCCTGTAAAGGGGGACTATATGAATTTAAAATTTGATTTGCCGGCGATGCAAAGGAGTGCATTTACGCCGGCGGACGGAGAGGAGATTCGCTACTGCTCGCCCTACGACATCGGGACAGACGGTCAGATCAAGCACGACGGCTACATTGTCGTGACCAATCACCGACTGCTCGTGATCTCGGGGGCGGAGGTCGTGACCGAGCTTGCGCTTGCGGACATCACGTACCTCAAGTGCGATCCGCTCGTGAACAACGGCATCCTCATCGTTCGCACCGTGCAGGAGCCGGAGGAGCGGATCCTCGCACGGTTCACGATGAAGCACGTGTCGAGAGTGGCGTTTATCGCCAAGGGAGCGCTGCTGCTGCGCGACGGCGTGCCGAAGCAGGTCATCAGCCGCGAATACGACAAGACCTGTCCGGTGTGCGGACGCGCTCTGCGCGGCACGAAGGAGTGCCCGAAGTGCAGCCACAAGCCCTCCGTTCTGTGGAAGTTTTTCAAGCTCTGCGGAGCTTACAAGGGACGGCTGGCGATCATCGCCCTGCTCATGCTCGGCGTGGCGGTCGTACAGCTTGTCATCCCGAAGATCCAGCAGGTGTTTATCGATGACTATCTGAAGGTCGGACGCGGCGGAATGAAGGAGATCCTCATCTATGCCGGCATCCTGATCGGAATCACGATCATCACCATTTTGCTGCACGTGATGCGGTACTGGATGTGTATCTCGATGGGAACGAAGATGAGCATGGATCTTCGACAAATGCTCTACAAGAAAGTGCAGATCCTGTCGCTGTCGTTCATTCAGGATCGCCGTCCGGGCGAGCTGATGAACCGTATCGTGGACGATACGAGGCAGGTGCGCCGGTTCATGGAGGAAGCGTTTGCCGGAATGTTCTCGTGCATCATCTCGATGATCTCGGTTGTGGTCATCATGCTTACGATGGACTGGAAACTGACGCTGATGTCGGTTGTGTTCGTACCGATCGCGCTCGGACTGTCCATCTCGTTCCGTAAGAATATCCACAAGCGTTTCCACATGCAGTGGCACCGCTTTGACAAGACGAACAGCGGTCTGCAGGACATCCTTGCGGGCATGCGCGTCGTCAAATCCTTCGGAACCGAAGAGCAGGAGACCGAGCATTTCCGTAAGCTGACCGATGATTTTGCGAAGGTTCAGGAGCGCAACGAGGTGTTCTGGGCTTCGCTGTTCCCGCTCATCTCGTTCGTCATGGGCATGGGCGTGTACGTTGTGACATATTTCGGCGGCGTCGGTGTTTTGGAGGACCGCTTCACGGTCGGTCAGCTGCAGCAGTTTATCAACTACACGTGGATGCTGTACGGACCTCTGGGGTGGATGACTTTCCTTCCTCGAATGATCACGCAGCTGATGACCAGTCTCGAGCGTATCTACGACGTTATGGATGAAGAGCCGCTCATCAAGGATCACGAGCAGTCGGTTGACCTTGACGTCAAGGGCGAGGTGGAGTTCCGGGACGTGACGTTCGGCTACCGCTCCTACGAGCCGGTTCTTGAGAAGATCAATCTGAAGGTGAAGCCGGGAGAGATGATCGGTCTCGTCGGTGCTTCCGGCACCGGCAAATCGACGCTGATCAACCTGATCATGCGTCTCTACGAGGTCGATGACGGACATCTGCTGATCGACGGCGTGGACATCAATGATCTTCGGATCGAAAAATACCATTCGCAGATCGGTGTCGTGCTTCAGGAGAACTTCCTTTTTGCCGGCACCATCTACAACAACCTGCGATTCGCGAAGCCGGATGCGACCGAGGAGGAGATCATCATGGCGGCCAAGATGGCCAACGCGCATGATTTCATTGTGAAGACGCCGGACGGCTACAACACGTACGTCGGCGAGCACGGCTACAGCCTTTCGGGCGGCGAGCGCCAGCGACTTGCGATCGCGCGGGCGATCCTCAACAAGCCGAAGCTTCTCATTCTCGACGAGGCAACCTCGGCGCTTGACACGGAGAGCGAGTACCTGATCCAGAAGGCTCTGGAGCGACTGACCGCGGGGTGCACGACATTTGCCATCGCACACCGTCTCTCGACCCTTAAGGATGCGGACCGACTTGTCGTCATCGACGGTCACCACATTGCGGAGGTCGGCACGCACAACGAGCTGATGGAGCAGAAGGGCATCTACTACGGACTCGTCACGGCGCAGCTGCAGATGCAGGCGCTCAAGGGCGAGGACGCCGCTGCGGCCATGGAAAATGCGATCGTGGCGGATGCTGCGGAGATCGCGACAGATGCGGCGAACGCAGCTCCCGCAGGAGCATAAAAACAGATAAAGAAAGCCGTGGAATCCGGACAAAACCGGGTTTCACGGCTTTCTTTTATG
>JBGUPV010000036.1:0-2800 GCA_045130455.1 Lachnospiraceae bacterium
CCGCCGGAAGATCCCCGGGGACCTTGATGCGGTCGCAGAAACCGTCCGCGTTGGAGAGGTAGACCTTCTCACCGCTTGAACTGATCTGGAACGGTGCCTGGTTGCCCTCGCCCACGCCGTTGCAGTAGACGATATACCGCTCACCTGCCGCCAGCGTAACATCCGGCAGCTGATACTTCTGCGGGTTATCCTTATTGTCGCTGATCCAGTATTTGCTCAGGTTGATCGGTTCGTCGGAGATGTTGACCAGCTCGACCCAGTCACAGTACGCACCGTTGATCTCCGCGTATTTGCTGTTCGAGGACATCGCCTCGTCAAATGCCAGCCCAGTGAGCGGCATCTTCTTCCAATCGATGCCGTCCTCCTGCGTCGGGTCGTCGATGCCGGGTGACACCTCGGCGGTCGGACCCGGAGTCACATCGCCGGGGCCCGGTGTTCCCGAAGTGGGGGTCGGCACTGTCTTGTCGGTATTATTTTCCTTCGGCTTCGAGAAGAGAATGATGCCTCCGACGATCGCCACCAGCACGATGGCTCCGACGAGGATCGCCATTCGGATCTGCTGATGTCTTTTCTTCTTGCGCGCCAATCTCTTTCTTTCCGCTATCCGCCGTCTGCGCTCCTTTTCCTCACGGCTTAACGATCTCTGATCCATCCTTGTATTACTCCTTCCCCAGCTCCGCCGAATCCAGCATCACGGTAAACGGTCCGTCATTGAGCAGACGCACCTTCATATCCGCGCCGAAACTGCCGGTCTGTACGTTGATCCCGTACTGTGAACGAAGCCGGTCGATCACATATTCATAAAGACGCTCCGCCGCATCCGGGCTGCCCGCCCGCACGAACGACGGACGGTTGCCGTGGCGGCAATCCGCGTAAAGCGTAAACTGGGACACCAGCAGCATATCCCCGCCGACATCGCCGATGGAACGGTTGGTCTTGCCGTTCTCATCCTCGAAGATGCGAAGGCCGACGAGCTTCTTCGTCATCGCGTCGGCGATGGTCTCCGTGTCCGTGTCACAGACGCCGACCAGCACCAGATATCCGCGGCCGATGCTCCCGATCACTTCCCCTTCCACTGTGACGGACGCCTCCGTCACGCGCTGAACCAAAAATCTCATAGTTCTTCAACTTTCCGTCAATTCTTATCGTACGCCTGTCATTCGCCGCGGAAAATAAGCTTTCCGTCGCTCATGCACTCAATGATCGCGAGGGATTCCACGCGGATTCCCTCGGCGCGCAGCTTGTTGCCGCCGCCCTGGAAGCCCTTCTCGATGGCGATCCCGCAGCCGCACAGCGTCGCGCCGGCCTGGTTCACCAGGTCGATCATGCCCTCGAGCGCGCAGCCGTTCGCCAGAAAATCATCGATGATCAGCACGCGGTCCTCCGGTCCGAGAAACCTCTTCGACACGACCACGTCGTACACGCGGCCCTTGGTAAATGAGGTGATCTGCGTCGTGTAAAGCTCCGAATCCATGTTGCGCCCGGACGTCTTCTTGGCAAATACCGCCTTGCATCCGAACTCCTCGGCGACAATGCATGCGATCCCGATGCCCGATGCCTCGATCGTCAGGATCTTGTTGACGCCCGCGTCGGCGTACAGCCGCTTCCACTCCTTCGCCATCTCGCGGAAAAGCCCCGCGTCCATCTGGTGGTTCAGGAAGCTGTCCACTTTCAGAATATCTCCGTCACGAACGATCCCGTCCGTACGGATCCGGTCCTCAAGAAGCTTCATAACACGTCCTTTCCGAGTTCTCAGAGCTCGATCTGCCGGAACGGGATTCCCAGTTCCGTGAGCGCCTCCGACTCTCTCTCCGAGCACGTAAAGAGCAGCACCTGCTCCCCGCGCGCGGCGATCATCGCCAGAGTCGAGCGAAGTCGCACGCTATCATAATACACAAAGCTATCGTCAAAAACAAGCGGCAAATGTTCCCCTCCGTACATTTTTTCCGCCACCGCAAGGCGCAGCGCAAGGTACAGCTGCTCCGCCGCGCCGGCGCTTAAGCTGTCGACCGCCACCGCCCGGTACGTGCCCTCCGTCTTCACGGAAAGCTTCTCGTCCGCGACGATCTTCGCGTGCGCGCCGGAGGTCGTTTCCTCCGCCAGCCGCGAGAGCAGACTGCCGAATTCCGCGCCGAAACTGTCGTGGATCTTCGCGGAGATCATGCGGATCCGCTCCTCGGCAAGCGAGAGAGCCCGCCGGTCGATCTCGTCGGCTTCGCGCTGCTTTTTCACCGCGGACAGCTCATTTTCCGAATCATAGAGGGCGGCGTCAAGCTCCTGCGCGTTCTCGATCTGCAGATCCAGCCGTTCGATCCTTGCGCGCAGCACGTCCCTGCGTTCGGCCAGTTCTTTCCGCGCCGCCGCGTTCCCATCGCGCTTCGCCGCTGCCTGCGAGCGGATCTGCGTTACCGCCGCGTCCGTGAGATCCGCCATCGGCTCCACCGCGGACCAGGCTTCCAGAAGCCGCTCCCGCTCCGAAAGGAGCCGTTCACGCTCTGCAGCCAGCTCCCCCCGCTGCCGCTTCAGCTGATCTTTCCCTGCATCCGCGCGGGCCTGCACCGCTACCGCGCTCTCGATCTGCCGGTGCAGTTCCTCCTCCGGGGGCAGCGCCGCGATCTCCTCGCGGATCCGCTCAAGAAGGGACCCGGCATTCCCGGGCAGTTTGGATTTTCCGTCGAGACGCGAGATCTCCCATTTTTCCGACGACCGCCGAAACAGGCTGAGCCCGGTGATCAACACGCCGCACAATGCCGCGCCGATCGCGTACGGACGCATGCCCTTTCGCCATTCGCCGTCCCCG
>JBGUPV010000037.1:0-5554 GCA_045130455.1 Lachnospiraceae bacterium
ACCTCAGGAGGTTTTTTCCTTGAAGCTGAAGCTCACTGGGAACACACCTGCATAGCAGGTGGTTTATTTGTACCTTCGATACAAACAAACAGGCGCGGCGCCCGCTATGGGCACCGCGCCTGTATTTCTTTCCCCTGTGATTCTCATCAGATATCATACTGCGCCAGTATTCCGCTCGGCGTCTTTCGCAACACGACCAAAACGGGAATGATACCGCACAGGATACCGACCGCGTAAAGGATTGCAAGAACGATCACTGCATACCATACCGGATAATAAAACAACTGACCGTCTCCGCCCGTTCCGCCGAAATAGAAGCAGAACGCGCTCGCGAGGATATATCCGATGATGACACTGAGTGTCACAACGACACCGGTTTCCACGGCAAAACGGAAGATCACATTTTTCTTGGTCACTCCGATCGCGCGGTAGATTCCAATCTCTTTCATCCGGATCATGATCGTCGACTTCATGATGTAATACATGCAAAGGCTCATGAATCCGAGCATGATCGCCAGGATCAACAGATACCGGATGATCGATTGACTGAACTCGTGGAAATATGCTTTGTGGATCGTGTCAGGCGTAAAGATCGCTCTCGCCACACGCTTCTCATCGACATCGTCCCTGATGTCCGGGTCCGAAAGATGGCCGAAGTTCTTCGTGATATACTCTTCCGTCGCATCCGGGTCGTTGGAATGAATGACATAATACAGCTTTTCCCGATCATACATATTATACGAGTACGTCTCGGAAGGATCGATCACATCTTTGAGATCATATCTGCTCGAAGCATAACCACCGGCCAACAGACCAGCCGATGTCCCTCCGACTCGAAGAGCGCATTCCCTGTAATCCTCGGGATTCATGATCAGTACGTATCCCGCATCATACAGCAAGCCACTGTAGTATCCGTTGTAATCAATCGTATCAGCGAACTCTTTCCGGCGTTCCCGTGCCTTCTTATCATCTTCGCGATATTTGATCACGGCTTCACGTTCGTCCTCTTCGAAATGTTCAAGAGAGTACCCTTCCTGCGCATAATAGCGGTTCTTGATCCCGTATTCATCAGGAGTCGGAACCGTAAGATCCTCAACGGAATTGATCTTGAACGACATTCCGTTGACCATCAGAACCGGATTTTCCCCGAGCGTATTTACACGTTCTTTCCAATAATTCGCTGAATAGTACAGGACCGCTTCGCCGCGTGCAAGTCCGAACGTACCGTTGTCCTTTATGATCCCTGCACAAGTATCACGGCGGGACTTCTGACGGTCGAGGAAAAGCTCGTCATCGATATAAATCGCTCTCTCCCCGGTGTCCAATACACAACAGACTCTTCCGCCGACCCTGTCCATTACATCGTTGGACATGTAATAGATCTCATCTCTCGTTGAACAGGCCGCACCGAGAATATTGTCGTAATCCTTGATATATTCAAAGACACCTTCATCGATGAACTCATCTGCGAACATCTTCGAGATCGCAATTCCGCCCTGTTTCATCAGCTCCGGGTCACCGGAAAGAACTTCGGAATTCCCGGCCGAACTGTACGGCAGCACGATAACATTCTTCTCCGGCACCACCCATTCAGCTCCGGAACCGCTCACATAATACCCGAAACTCTTGAAGCCCGCAGGATACATTAGAACCTCTTCCTCTTGCGGCAGGAATACGTTGGTTTTCTGTACGTAGACACTGTCAACACCGGAAGACGGATCCTCCGCCATTGCTTTGATCCGGTCTGTAAGATCCTCCTGCTCCGCGAGGACATAGAATGTATTGCGGTTATACATCTTGTTGATCCGTAAGTACTGGCGGATTCCCGTGCCGCCGATCGCAAAGATCAGAACAAGAACGATACCGAACAGCATCAGCGTGGTACGAAGGCGCTTTTTTCCTTTGAGCTTCATCATCGACTTGAAGTTCACCTGATACCCGCGCTTGACCGAAGTCTTGAAATCAAAAAGTTTGCCGTATTCCTTGCCTTCCACCGGAGGCAGATCCGACATATCAAACTCACCGCGCTGCTTCTCCTTCTGCTCCTGTACGGTAAATACACCCTCACGAAGCTTCAGCTCACTGTAAGAGTCAAGCACCGTGAGTTCCGGCGAATCCACCCGGAGCAGAAGTCTTCCGTTGTGGTTGACGACCGTCAGTCGAAGCGGTTTCTCCGGCTTATCGCCGAAATAGCGGATGTCGAAATCCTCATCCTTTACATCCCGCTCCTCCATCTCTCCGAGGAAAATGTCATTCTTGTCGCGGACAACATAACCGTTCGCGTCCTCGTTGGTCCGCGTGGACTGCACGCGTCCGTCCTTCAGCTCGATCACCGTGTCGCAGTAGTAGTCAACCAGCTGCTCCTCGTGGGTGACAAGAAGAACGAGATGCTCCTTCGAAAGTTCCTTAAGGATGTCCATGACGAGCACCGTGTTGGCCTCGTCAAGGTTACCGGTCGGCTCGTCCGCAAGGATCACCGCAGGGTTCTTCACAAGAGCTCTCGCGATCGCGACACGCTGCTGCTGACCGCCGGAGAGAGTGTCGGGCAGACGGTTGATATACTTCTGCATACCGACATTGGAAAGTGCCGCATTGACCCGCTTATTGATCTCCTCCTCATCTCTCATGCCGCACAGGCGGAGCGAGTCGGAAACATTCTGATACACGGTCTCTTCCGCGTTCAGATTATAATTCTGGAAAATAAAACCGATATACTTGTTGCGAACGAGATCCGTGTCCTTGGTCATCGCGAGTCCGTCGATCTCGAGCGTACCGGACTCATAATCATCCAATCCGCCGATGACATTCAAAAGCGTAGTCTTGCCGCAGCCGCTGGGACCAAAGATCGCGGTCATTCCTTTGTCGGGAAGACTGATCGTCACATCGTCGATGACGTGGATCTCATTTTGCTTGCCTTTGTTAAAAAACTTCTGTACACCAACCAGCTCGATCATTTGTCCTCCCCCTTTCTCAGCGACTTCTTAACGCTCTCGCCGAACAGGCTCTTGATCTGTCTGCGGGTCAGATTGAGCGTCAAAATGATCATACCGACAAACAGCACCCCATACTGCCAGGGCTGCATGTATACCAGTGTCTGATTCCAGCGCACGCTGTGGTAAAAGAGATATGCGACGATCGGAAGCACGATGACTGCCGGGATCAGCGCGAGGAACATACGGACATAAATACCTGTCTTGATGACGTTGGCGGGGATACCCATGGAGCGCATGATCGCGATATCCTCGCGGAATGCGGACACGGTCCTGTTAGTACAGAGATTAATAAAATACGTGATGAACATAATGCTGATGCCCCAAACAAAGGCAAGCAAAATACCATTGAAGATTACCTCAATATCGGTATAACTGTACGTCGTATCCGAACGCACGGCGATATAGCCTTCCTTATTCAGCTTCTTGGCAACCTTGGAAGCGGTTCGATCGTTCTTAAAGAAAAGACTCGCCTGCGTATAGGACTCTTCCTTCATCAGCTCGCTGCTGATCTCTTTTGCAAATCCAACACCGATGTAGCATACCGGAGTCTCAGTCTCGTTCGGATTCTCATCCGGAAGATGCCCCGGCTTCTCGGTAAGAACATGGCTCTTATCCGCGACATAACCGGGCTCCACACCTTGTTCTCTGTATCGGCGGCGATAATCGAGGACAAAACCGATCTCAACATCATCGGCCGCATCGATCATACTCCGATACTCTTTCTTATTGAACCAGATACCGTTCGCATCCATGTCCCGGTCGATCACAAGTTCCATGGATTCCAGCTGTTCACCGTCTGCAGTAACACCGGTGATATTTAAGAACCGGTTATTGCTGAAAAGACTGACAAGATCATACCCTTCACGTGTAAACAAAGCCAGAATATCCTTGGAGTTGTCCGCGACATATTTGATCCCGACAATGTCGAAAGAGATCGCTTCCATGTCGAGGGTATCGATCTTCAGGGAATCGAGGCCGTACCACTCCTGGTAATAGATCGGAAGGCGCAACAGAACTTCCCGGTCATTTTCCGGATACCGGCCGTAACTCGGCTTTCCGAAATCCTCACCGTAGGTGCAATAATAATTGGCGTTGTGCATTTCGTCCCAACCGTCGCCCGTATCCAGGTCATAGAACTGCACATCCAGAGCCATGTCATAGTGGAGAGCGTCTTTCGCGTCATACTTCTCCGCAAGCCCCTGCAATTCCTCGTCGGTCATCGGCATTCCGTCCTGCCGGATCAGGACCAGACGTCCTTCCATCGGCCGGAACATCGTGTACTTTCGGAACATTTCCTGAAAATCGCCGCAGGCGCCGGTCATAAAGAAAATGCCGAGCGATCCGATGATCATCAGCGTACACAGGAAGAAACTCAGACGCGGCTTAGCCGTGAACAAAGAGCGGCCGAGCAGAAAACCGTTGGAAATCGGTTTGATGGTCTGATCGTGCTCGATCTCGGGATACTCACGGTCTTCCGGGGGCGTGATCACCTGATCCGCCTCCACGGCACCGTCGTAAATTCGCACGTGGCGAGTTGCGTAATCCTTGACCTGGTCATAGCTGTGCGTGACCATGATCAGAAGTTTGTCCTTGGAAACCTCGCGCAACAGCGCAATGATCTCCTTCGACGTCTCGGAGTCAAGGTTGCCGGTAGGCTCGTCCGCGAGGATGATCGGGCTGTCCTTAGCGAGCGCGCGGGCAATGACCGTACGCTGTTTCTGACCGCCGGACAACTGGCTGCCCTTGTGGCGCATGTGGCTCTTCAGACCGACACGTTCGATCAGCTCGATCGCGCGTTTGCGGCGCTCGATCGGGTCGCTGATAGTCATCAGAGCAAGCTCCACGTTCTGCAGGACCGTGAAGCTCTCGATGATGTTGTAATTCTGGAAAATAAAAGAGATATACTCCTGCCGGTATTTCTCCCAATCCGGCTGGAGATAATGCGAGGTCGGCTGTTCCTCGACATAGAACTCGCCTTCCTCGTACGTGTCCATGCCGCTCAAGACGTTGAGCAGCGTGGATTTGCCCGATCCCGAAGCACCGGTGATGGCAACAAACTCACCGCGGTCAAACGAAAGGTTCACGCCGCGGATACCGACAGCGACATTGCCCTCGGACACGTAGATCTTGCCGACATCCTTCAGTCTAAGCAAAGACATGACTTATTTCCTCCACACATTTATTCAAACGGTCTCCCGCTTGTATCACCCCAATCCGAGAATCTCCCGGATCTTCGCGGACAGAACATCCGCAGCATCGCGGTGCGCAGGATATCCCGGGTGCGACCTCGCCCCGATCGTCTCCTCCGTCATCGCCGGAAGCGGACAATATCCGCACCGGAGATCCCCGCTCTCCTCGCGATAACTATCCAATGCAGCGCGTAGCTGTCGCTCAAGGAAGTTATCAAAAATCCCGTACGACCACAGAAGATACGCGTTCGGGTTGCAGCTGCGGATCTTTCGAAGAAAACCGACGCACGCCGACCGTACCGCGGCACCGCTGGCCTCATCGAGGTCGGTGCCTTCCGCGTTCCTGTGAAGACAGTACTCCTTTCCGCTCAC
>JBGUPV010000038.1:0-12530 GCA_045130455.1 Lachnospiraceae bacterium
ATGCACATGATCGATGACATCATCCGCGAGGAAGTGGAGTACTACCGCAAGGTGTACAAGGAGGGCGGTCTGAAGGCGCTGCTGGACCAGCTGTAGGATCGTCGCGCGTAAGAGCATAATTCGGAGGAAAATAAGTTGCGCAACATCAATCCGCTCACACGCATGGATTACCCGGACCCGGACGTGATCCGCGTGGGCGACACCTATTACATGATCAGTACGACGATGTATTACATGCCCGGTGGCGTGATCCTTCGTTCGTACGACCTGGCGAACTGGGAGATCGCGGCGTACGTGTTCGACGAGCTCGACGGGACGCCCGCCGAGCGGCTGGAGAACGGCAAGAACAGCTACGGCAAGGGAATGTGGGCGGCGAGCCTGCGATTCCATGACGGACGCTTCTACGCGGTTTTCGTAAGCCACGGACAGGAAAATACGCATCTCTTCACGGCGGAGCACATTGAAGGTCCGTGGGAGCATCGGATGATCCGCGGGTATTACCACGACTGCTCGCTCCTGTTCGATGGCGACGGAAGAGTCTTCTTAACGCACGGCAATACGCAGATCCATCTGACGGAGCTTTCGGACGATCTTACCGGACCGAAGGATGGCGGAATTGACACGGTGATCCTCGAGGATGACCGTGAGAAGGTGTTCCTCGGCTACGAGGGGTCGCATTTTTACAAGATCCGCGGGCGGTATTATCTCACGCTCATCCACTGGCCGAAGGACAAGAGCCGTCGGACGGAGGCTGTATTTTCCGCGGACACGGTGGACGGTCCCTATACGGGCGGCGACGTCTTCTGGGATGACGGCGGCTACTGCGGACAGGGCATTGCGCAGGGCGGTATCGTGGACACGCCGGACGGGCGTTGGTATGCGGTGCTGTTCCGCGATTCAGGCGCGATCGGGCGGATCCCCGTGCTCGTACCGGTCCGGTGGGACGGCGACGAGGCGGTGTTCGGTGAGGACGGAAAACTTCCGGAGGACATCGTGATCGAAAGCATGCGGCCGGGGTATGTGTATGCGCCGCTGTACGTTTCGGACCGGTTTGAAGGGGCTGCCGGCACGGTGTTTTCGGCCGGTGCCGGTGCTGGCAAAAGCCGAAATGTCGAAAACAGAACTGCAGAGAAAGAAACTGCGGCGAATACGATACTGAGCAAGACCCGCAGGCTTCTGGCGCCGCAGTGGCAGTGGAATCATTTGCCGGACGATGAGCGCTGGGACATCCTTCCGGAGGGCGGCCTGAGGATCACGACGGAAAGGAAAAGCGTGAATCTCACGCAGGCCCGCAATATGCTCACGCAGCGTATGTGCTATCCGGTGTGCGAGGCGGAAGTGACCGTGGACGCGTGCGGACTTCGCGACGGCGACCGCGCGGGCATGGCTGCGATGCAGGGCTGCTACGCGATGATCGGCATCGCGCGGGAGAACGGCAGATACTATCTCGAGATCATCGAGAAGAAGGAGCCCGTCAAGGGATTCGGAATCGGCGGCAACGATACCGAGCCGGGCGAGGTGACGTGCCGCGAGGAGCTGACGGAGGTGTTCGCCGGGGCCACAGCGGAGAAGTCTTCCAAAGCGGCAGCGGGCGTGTGTCCGGTGACTGTCGGCATCGCGGCGGAGTTTACGGACATGAAGGACACCGTCTCATTTTTCGTACGAAGAGACGGAGAAAAGATCGCGGTCGGCGGAACGCATAAGCTGCATTTCCGGCTGGATCATTTTACGGGAGCGCGGTTCGGGCTCTGCGTATGGTCGGAGAAGGAAGCCGGCGGATCGGCGACGTTCACGGACTTTAAGTACAGTGTTTAACGAACGAGATTCTACAATGGTAGAACTTAGTGAAATAACAGAATTGAGAAAAACAATCAAGGAAAAGCGATCAAGGAAATCAGGGGATTGAGGAAAATGAAGTGACAGGGCCCGACCGGCCCGGAAAGGAACCCGAAATGAGTTTGGAACACAGAAAAGCAACAAGGAAAGTCAAGGTGACGGATGCTGCCGGAAGAGCGATGGCGAACACGAAGCTGACGCTCCGTCAGACCAACCACAAGTTTCTGTTCGGCTGCGGCGCGTTTGATTTTCTGCCGTACGTGATGGTCAAGGACGGCGATCTGCCGGCGGATATGCCGGCGCGTTTCCGGCCGGACACGGAGACGTTGAAGAAAAAGATCGACCTTTGGCTGGATGTTTACAACTACGGAACGCTTCCGTTTTACTGGGGAATGTTCGAGCGCGAGGAGGGCAAGCCCAACACGGTGAACCTTCTCAAGACGGCGAAGTTCATGCAGGAGCAGGGCGTCACCGTGAAAGGTCACCCGCTGTGCTGGCACACGGCGTGCGCGGACTGGCTGATGAAGTACGACAATGACACGATCTACAAAAAGCAGATGGCGCGCATCACCCGCGAGGTCACGGACTTCAAGGGCGTCATCGACATCTGGGACGCGATCAACGAGGTCGTGATCATGCCGATCTTCGACAAATACGACAACGCGATCACCCGCATCTGCAACGATTTCGGCCGCGTCGGTCTCATCAAGCGCGTGTTTGCGCAGGCGAGAGAGGCGAATCCCGACGCGACGTTTTTGCTCAACGACTTTAACACGTCGATCTCGTACGAGATCCTCGTGGACGGCTGCCTGAACGCCGGTGTGACCATCGACGCGATCGGTATTCAGTCGCACCAGCACCAGGGTTACTGGGGCGCCGCGAAGGTGGAGGAAGTGCTGAAGCGGTTCGAGCATTTCGGGAAGCCGATTCATTTTACGGAAAATACGCTGATCTCCGGCGATCTGATGCCGGCTGAAATTGTAGACCTAAACGACTGGCAGGTACCGGAGTGGCCGACGACCCCCGAGGGCGAGGAGAGACAGCGCCGCGAGATGGAGGAGATGTACCGCATTCTCTTCGAGCATCCGCTTGTGGAGGCCATCACGGGCTGGGATTTCACGGACGGCGCATGGCTCGGCGCACCGAGCGGCGTGGTCCGCAAGGACGGCACCGCAAAGCCTTCGTACGAGATGCTCAAGGATCTCATTCGCCGCGAGTGGTGGACGGTCACCGATGTGACGACCGACGAGGAAGGATGTGTGACGCTCACCGGTTTCAAGGGCGATTACGAGCTGACCGACGGAACGCAGACGGTTGCGCTTTCGCTCCGCGAGAGCAGCAACGCGACGGAGACGATCGTTCTGTAACGGAACCGGGGAAATGGTTCGGAACACAGGCCGGCGCGAGACGTCGGCTCATGGGGAAATAATATTGTAAAAAGGCTTATAAAAGCTGAAATAAACGGAGGTGTTAGCATGAACGAAGTATTGAAGGTATTGGAGACAAGACGCAGCTGCAGAAATTTCCAGCGTGACAAGATGGTTCCGGATGATGTTCTCGCCGAGATCCTCAAGGCAGGCACGTACGCGCCGACCGGTATGGGCAAGCAGAGTCCGATCATCATCGCCGTGAAGGACAAGGCGACGAGAGACGCGGTCATGGAAGCTAACCGTCAGGTTATCGGTAATGCCGGAGATTACGACCCGTTCTACGGTGCGCCGGTCATTCTGATCGTGCTGGCCGACAAGTCGGTCGTGACGCACGTCTACGACGGATCGCTTGTGATGGGCAACCTGATGAACGCGGCAGAGAGTCTGGGAGTTGCCAGCATCTGGATCCACCGCGCACAGGAGGAGTTTGAGGCTGATTTCGGCAAGGAACTTCTCAAGAAGCTCGGGATCGAAGGCGACTACGAAGGAATCGGTCACTGCGCGCTCGGATACGCGGCGGGACCGGCCAACGAGCCGCATCCCCGCAAGGAAAACTACGTCTACATCATCTGAGATATTTGTCTGATCATCGGGCGGGAGACGCCGACAGCGCTGCAGCCTCGGCTGCAGCGTTTTTCCTTTGGACGCCTGCAGGGGCGGTGCATTTTCCGTATAGAGGTTTGAACGCCGGGGAACTCTGTGGTAAAATATGATACAGTGAAAAAGACGGAAGGAAGCGAACGGTTGTGAAGGGAAAGGGTTTCGGAAAATGGATCCGGTCACACGAGACGTTGTGCGCGGCGTTGCTTGGTGTTTTGCTGGCGGCGGCCTGCTGCATTTACGTCACGATCGTCGGGGACCGGTACAGCCTTCAGCAGGATCTGGCCGAAGAGGGAGCTGTGTTCGCGCGGGTGGCCGACGATTCAGAGGGCAACGCGGAGATCGAAGAAGTGCACCGGGAGGGGGACAAGCTCTGCATTACGGTTCGTTCCGTGAGTCCCGGAAGAGTGTATCTGGAGTCTCTGTACACCGAAAGCGGGCAGTATGCGAATCTGTCCGTGCTGTACGTGCACCGTAACGGCGTGATCACCGAGGATGACTATTTCGGCAACTGTACCGGAATGAGCGTGGTGCATATCGTGATCTGCGTCTATATCGCGGTCTGGCTCCTCGTCTTTATCGGCAAACTCCGGAGAAGCCTTCGCGCCAACCTGTACCGGTATCGGAACATTCTCTATTACAGTCTGGTCATTTTTCTCGCGCTCATGCTGCTGAGTGAAGTGATCTTTCTCAGAAACAACAACGGTATCGTCGGAGAGATCGACTGCATCTTAAGGCTCGGCGAGACACTGACGCTGTTCACGTTTCCGTTGGTGGTCATCACGGCGATCCTGGTTACGGTCAGCAATGTGAAACTGATCCGGCGGGAAGGACGGACGTGGCGCAACATGCTCGCGTTTTTCCTCGGGATCTTTCTGAGCGTACTGGTGATCCTTCCGGAGATCATCGCCTTCTTTATGCAGAATTCGACCGTGATCGATGTTCATAACTGGAAGGGCTTCGGCCGCTTTGCGGAGTATTTTCTGGAGAGCGCCAGCAGCATGTTCACGATGTATCTGGAGTGTGTTCTTGTCGGAACCATCATCGTCGGGATCAAGGCCGCGCGCCGCATCCCCGCTTTTGACAAGGACTATATCGTGATCCACGGATCGATGATCCGCAAGGACGGAACGCTCACGAAGCTGCTGCAGTCCCGCGCCGACCGCGCGCTGGAGTTCGCGGCGATGCAGAAGGAGGCGACGGGCAGGAACATCATCTTTGTTCCGTCCGGCGGAAAGGGCGGCGACGAGGTGATCGCCGAGGCTGAAGCGATCCGCAGATACCTGAATGAGAAGGGCGTATCGGACGATCGGATACTGGTGGAGGATCGGTCGACCAATACCGAGGAGAACCTGGCATTTTCCGCGAAGCTGATCCGGGAACGCGAGGACGGTGCGAAGGCGAAGATCGCCTTCTCAACGACGAACTACCATGTGTTCCGCGCGGGTCTTCTCGCGACGGCGCAGGGGCTTGCGCTTGAGGGGATCGGCAGCCGCACGAAGCGGTACTTCTGGATCAACGCCTTTGTGCGCGAGTTCATCGCGACGCTGTACGCGGAGCGGAAGCGCCATCTGCTTGTTCTCGGCGTGCTGCTCGCGGTCATCATCGCGGCGATCGCGATGGTCTATGTCTCAAACGTTGTTTTGTCATAGTGATCGGAGGAAAAATGAAGATCTACGATATCTCTCAGGAAGTGTTCGGATGCAACGTCTACCCGGGCGATCCGAAGCCGGAACGGCAGACGGTCCTTCGGATCAGCGACGGGGCCGTGTGCAATCTCACGGCGTTTCAGATGTGTGCCCACAACGGCACGCACGTCGACGCTCCGTATCATTTTCTGAATGACGGAAAGACGATCGATCAGGTGGACCTTGACCGGTTTGTCGGTTACGCATACGTCGCGGAGCACGAGGGCGACGTGACGGCGGAGGATGCGAAGCGGTTCCTGCGCGAGGCCGCGGACATCGACCCGCGGGCGGCACAGAGGATACTGGTCAAGGGCAGCGCGACCGTGACCGCGGAGGCCGCGAAGGTTTTCGCGGAGGCGAAGATCCGGCTGTTCGGCAACGAGTCGCAGACGGTCGGCCCGGAAAATGCGCCGATGGAGGTTCATCTGATCATGCTCGGCGCGGAGATCGTACTGCTGGAGGGCATCCGGCTCGCGGCGGTTCCCGTGGGCGTGTACCTGCTGGATTCGGCGCCGATCAACCTGGGCGGCACGGACGGAGCGCCATGCCGCGCGATACTGATGGATTTGGACGATTGATATACGGAGGAAACTATGATCCACGCGATACTTACGATCGACGACATCGCGTCGGCCAACACGCCGGCGATCGTCGACTACCTGAATGATAAGGGAATCACGGCGCTGATGTTCGCCGTCGGCGTGAACATCGAGCGTTACTACGACAACGCCGTGTACGCGCTGCAGCACGGAATGATCGTGGGCAACCACAGCTACTCGCATCCCGCATTTTCCGAGTTAACACTTGAGGAGGCGAAGGCGGAGATCGAGAAAAATGAGGCGCTTCTCGACCGGCTGTACAAAGACGCCGGAGTCAAGCGGAAGTACCGTCCGTTCCGATTCCCGTACGGAAACCGAGGCGGCGCCAACGAGGAGGCGCTGCAGGAGTATTTTCTGGAGAACGGTTTTCACAAGCTGAAGGATACACAGATCCCGTACCGCTGGTGGAAAGAGAGCAGACTCGACCGCAATATCGACACTCTGTGGACGTTCGATTTTGAGGAATATCGCATCCGGCCGAACTCGGGCTTTACCGTTTACGATGTGTGGAAGCGCATTGAGGACCCTTCGCCCGCGAGCGGGGCGCCGATCTTCGGTGACCCGGGCAGTCACATTCTGCTGCTTCACGCGCACGACGAGACCGATGCGCTGGTGCCGGGATACTACCGGCTGTTCATTGACCGGCTGCTGGAGGGCGGTGTGATCTTCGATGTTCCGAAGTTCATCAAGAAGAAAAAAAGCGAGGCGCCGAAGGATTGAATAACGGATTTCGAAAAATGGTGTTGACATTTTCCGAATGCCTCGGTATAATCCCAAACAGTGAGCGTCATCAGACGAATGAATACAAATACGCGTGAGCGAGAAAGGGAGGTATACAAATGATAGTCACGAAGCGTTTCACAAAAACACATTTGTATATTGTTAAAGTTGCCTCCCGGAGAAGCGCGGAATAAACGGTAGTACTATGCCAGTACTTTATTTTGCATAGGATTTATTATACCGATATTATGCCCCGACACCGGAAGGTGCCGGGGCTTCTTTGCGCGCTAAGCGAGTGCAAACCCACCGCCGGAGGCGGCGATGATGCGAAGACATCCTCGCGAAAGCAACGCTTTCGGCGAGATGGATGAGCAGCAGCGAGAGCGTACGAAGTACGCGATGGGTTTGCCGAGCGCACGTACATGAGCAAACCGAATACAATGAGGTTTGCGAATGCTCTCCGGTTTTTTCAGAAAGGCTGGTGATACCCTTCATGTTTCAGATAAAAAATGTTACAATAACACATAATAAGGACCTGCACACGATCCTGGATAATTTCTCCCTCGTACTGAACGACGGCGACCGCGCCGTGCTGATCGGCGAGGAGGGTAACGGCAAATCCACGCTGATGAAATGGATCTACGATCCGGCGCTGGTGGACGACTACATCGAGTACAAGGGCGAGAAGATCATAAGCGGTGAGAAGCTTGCGTATCTTCCGCAGGAACTGCCGGAACCGGAGAAGCACAAGACGGTCTGCGAGTACTTCTGCGAGAGCGCGGAATTTCTCGACAGGACGCCGAAGGAACTGTCGAAGCTGGCTTCGGACTGTCACGTCGAGCCGGATTTCTTCTACCGAGAGCAGCGGATGTGCACACTCTCGGGCGGCGAGCGCGTGAAGGCGCAGATGATGCGGATCCTCGCCGAGGAGCCTACGATCCTGTTGCTGGACGAGCCGTCCAACGACATCGACATCGAGACGCTCGAGTGGATGGAAGAGCTGATCAACAGTTGGCCCCACGCGGTGCTGTTCATCTCCCACGACGAGACGCTGATCGAGCGGACGGCGAACCGGGTGGTTCATTTTGAGCAGCTGCGCAGGAAGACGATGTGCCGCCACACGGTGGCCAACGTTCCGTACCGGCAGTACGTCGAAGAGCGGCTGCGCGCTTTCGAAAAGCAGGAGCAGATCGCGCAGTGCGAGCGCCGTGAGAAGCGCATCCGCGATGAGAAGATCCACAAGCAGGAGCAGGCGGTAAACGCGCAGTTAAGCAACGCGCATTATTCGTTCCACGACTCGGTTGGCCGGATCCTCAAGAAAAAGATGAAGAACGTCAAGTCGTTAGAGCACCGATTCGAGCGCGAGGACGAGAACATGACCGAGATGCCGGAGCAGGAGGAGGCGATCTTCTTCAAACTCGGCGACGCAAACAGCGTGATCCCCTCGGGCAAATGGGTTGTTCAGTGCGATATTCCGGAACTCACGACGGCGGACGGCAGCCGCGTTCTGGCGGAAAATGTCTCCCTAAAGGTCCGCGGTTCCGAGAAGATCGGCATCATCGGCCAAAACGGCTGCGGAAAGACGACGCTGATCGGCAGGATTGCGGAGGAACTTCTGGCGAGGCCGGATCTTCGGGCGCAGTACATGCCGCAGAACTACGAGGAACTTCTCGACCTTGACGTGACGCCGGTGGACTACCTGGACACGACCGGGGACAAGGAGGAGCGGACAAGGATCCGCACGTATCTCGGGTCCCTCAAGTATACGGCGGACGAGATGGACCATCCGATCCGCGAGCTCTCGGGCGGGCAGAAAGCGAAGGTTTTGCTTCTGAAACTCAGCATGTCGGGGGCAAACGTACTCATCCTCGATGAGCCGACGCGGAATTTTTCGCCGCTGTCGGGGCCGGTGATCCGGCGGATGCTCAAGGAGTTCCCGGGAGCGATCATCAGTGTCTCCCACGACCGCAAATATCTCTCGGAAGTCTGCGACACGATCTACCGGCTCGGTCCGGACGGGCTTGTGAAGGAAGACCGGAGCAGCAGTGATCGGGAAGATTGGAGCAATTCATGATCAAACGATTTGATAAAACGGAAGGACGGTACATCGAGAAGATCTACGGCCAGGACCGTCTGGCGTACGCGCACACGGACACCTCGGATCTGTACGATCTGGTCGAGTGGGCGGAGCGCGGAGGCTACCCCGGCTCGGCGATCCTTTTCTATGATCTTTCGAACGGAAAGGTTTACCGGCCGTTTCGGAAGAAGAAAAACACCGCGTACTCAAACCCGGTGTACGCGGACGGAAAATACTGGTTTCTGCAGGGCGACTACGGAAAAGGCAAGGTCACGTTGTACCGTTATTTTCCGGAGGAAAAGCCCGAGGCGGTCACGAGCTTCGGAACGGACGAGGTGAAGCTTTACAACCTGCGGATCCTCGGAAGCGCGGTCCACGTGATCAGCCAGAACGGCGAGACGGCGGAATGCTATTATCCGGAGCATTTTACGATGACGCTCACACCGCATCAGACCGTCGCGCTGATCGAGGACGGCAGAGTCTACCTCGAGGAATGGGTTGAGGAAGGCTGGGACGCGGAAAATGACCGCGCGACCGACCGCTATAAGTACTACCACAAGGTGATCGTCAAGGATCTGAACGGCAACACGATCTCGGAGGAGACCGGAGCGCTGTATCAGGCGCCGGACGGAACCTACTGGATCTCATAACGAAAGGGACGGAGACCGGGGACAGCCCGGTGATACGGACACGGAGAGTTTCATGAATACGATCGGAACAAAGACAATTGAGACGGAGCGGTTGATCCTTCGGAGATACCGCGTCGAGGACGCGGAGGACATGTTCAACAATTGGGCATCCGACCCGACGGTCACGAAGTTTCTCTCATGGCCGACCCACACAAGCGTTGGCCTTACGACAAAAATTCTAACGCAATGGGTTTCGTACTATGAGGACGGAAAGACCCACAACTGGGGGATCACCCTAAAGGGCGAGGACCGCGTCATCGGCAACATCGCGGTGGTCGAGCGGGACGAGCGGACATGCTCCTACGAGATCGGCTACTGCCTGGGCAAAGCGTTCTGGGGGCAGGGCATCATGCCGGAGGCGCTCCGGGCCGTGATCGACTTCCTTTTCGAGGGCGAGAGCGATCTTCAACGCATCTACGCGACCCACGACCTTCGCAACCCGAAGTCCGGACGCGTCATGCAGAAGGCCGGCATGCATTTCGACGGCATTTTGCGCGGATCGAAGAAGAACGTTCACGGGATCCACGACACGGCGTACTACTCGGTGCTCCGAAGCGACCGGGTGACGCAGGAGCAGTATGAGGCACTGTTCACGGAGATGTACCCGGACTTTTTCGAAAATGAGTATGTCCGGAACATCCCGGAGGACGAGGCCGCGTCGGAGCAGATCCTGCGGCTGCAGGACTTCGACCCGAATTGCTACGAGAAGTATTTTTCGGAAAATGTGACCTTCGGCTACTACGACGGTGATCTCGATGAGCTTCGCGCGGCCGTGGGGACCGTGGTGGGGCATTGGCCGCAGTTCTTCAACGAGAACAGCCGCATCTACTGTGGCTTTATCGACGGCAGGGTCGCGAGCTTCTGTCTGATCGAGGATTTCGGCGAGCGTGTCGTTGACGGCATGAAATGGAAGATCGGCGGACCGGGGTGTGTCGGAACGCTGGAGCAGTACCGCAACCGCGGCATCGGACTTACGATGATCCGAAACGTCACACAGATCCTGCGGGATGAATTTTACGACTACAGTTACATCCACTACACTTACGAACCGCAGTGGTACGGGCTGCTCGGATACAAGACCGTACTGCGGTGGAGCGGAAAAGGGTTTATCCGGGAGTGAGGCGAAATAAAGGAAAGTGAGGGGTAAGCGATGAGATTGATCTTGGTACGTCACGGAGATCCGAACTATGAGCTGGATTGCCTGACGGAACTCGGGCACAGGCAGGCGAAGGTGGTCGCGCAGCGGCTGATGGAGGAGGGAATTCAGAAGATCTTCTGCTCTCCGCAGGGGCGCGCGCAGCAGACCGCGAAGCCGTTCGCGGAGCTGTCGGGACTTAAGGAGATCGAGACGCTTGATTTCATGCGCGAGATCCGGTTCGGTAAGCTTGAGAATCTGTACATGTCCGGAAATCCGTGGGTTTGCTCGTTCGATCTGATGCACAAGGGCGTTGATCTGCAGGATCCGGGCTGGCAGGATTTTCCTGATTTTGCGGAAAATACGGCGACGGTGGATGTCAATTCGGTTCAGGCCGGGGTTGACGGATGGCTGGCGACCCTTGGCTACAAGCGCGAAGGGCTTTACTATCGCTGCACGAACGAGACCGATGAGAAGAAGACGTACGTTCTCTTCAGCCACGGAGGCTCTTCGACGGCGCTTCTGTCGCGGGTGTTCAATATTCCGTTCCCGCACTTGTGCGTGATGTTCGGACATATTCCGCACACATGCATCACGTCGATCCGGTTTGATCGCAAACCGGGAGTACTGTCGATGCCGCTCCTCGAGTACTCGGTGGACGCAAGGCACCTCAATGTGTTCGAGGAAGGCATGACCGGGGCGATCGAGGATGCGCAGAGTTAGAAGTTACGGCAGTTATTTTCCGGAGATATATCTCCGGCGCCGTAGGAAACAGAAAGGGTGATCACAATGGTAATGTTTTTAAGACTCCGGAATATCTAGTTGCGTGAAACCGTTGATCGATGGTTTCACGTTTGGAAACAACAGGCGAAACTATTGGATCAAAAGGAGAAAAAACAATGATATTCCAGGACAACATAATCAAACAGTATCTGAAAAATGTGTACTTCATCGCGGGCACTCCCTGCGGCGGCAAGACGACCGTGTCGCGGGCGCTCGCGAAGAAATACGGGATTCCGGTGTACGATATTGACGAGCGCTTTCCGGAGCATCAGGCGATGTCCGATCCGGAGTCGCAGCCGGCGATGAACAAGGATTTCCGCGACGCCGACGAGTTCTTCGGGAGGAGCGTCGGGGAGTACAAGGCATGGCTTCTGCAGAACACGAGAGAGCAGCTGGATTTTGTGCTGCTCGATCTGATGCGGCTCTCGCAGGACCGTATCATTTTGTGCGACTGCCATCTGACACTGGAGCAGGCGGCGCAGATCACGGACCCCGGGCATGTGGCGTTCATGCTGAAGAAGCCGGAAAATCTTGTGGACGAGTATTGCAACCGCCCGGATCATCAGGGCTTCAGCGATTTCATCCACAGTGCGACGGACTTTGAAAAGGCGAAGGCGACCTGTAACGAAACGCTTCTTTCGCTCAACGCGAAATATTATGAAGACGTGAAGTCGAGCGGGTATTTCTGGCTCGACCGCGCGGACGGCCGGAGTGTCGAGGAAAACGCGGCACTTGTGGCGAAGCATTTCGGGTTCGACCGGCTGACGCTCTGCGGGAGCGAAGGTGCCCCGGCAGATGCGGGTGCGACTGATAAGGGACTGACCATCCGAAAAGTTGATAAGGACACCTCCTTTGCGGCGGAGTTCCTCCGGTTTGTGGAAAATTCCTCGTGGACGGAGGTTCGCGACCACATCGCGGGTCTTGTCAGAGATTGGCAGTTCACCGACTGGGAGACGATGTTCGCGGCGGTGAA
>JBGUPV010000039.1:0-2370 GCA_045130455.1 Lachnospiraceae bacterium
AACGACAACCACGACGATCACAATGATGATCACGAGCCAGATGAAGATGCACAGGCCCAGAGGCTGCGGGCAGAAACCGCAGAGCCAGCATTTGTCTTTCTTGGCTTCTTCCTTCTGCTCCGTCTTCGGAGTCGGTGAAGGTTCGTCAACAACGGGTTCCGCCGTCGGGGTCGGCTGCGGGTCGTTGCCGATTTCCGTGGTCTCAAAGGTCAGTATCTTCGAGTAGTCCGAGTACACATCATCGACATCTATCTGGCTGCAGCGGTAGCGGCAGCGAAGTTCGATCGGCGTGTCTTTCGCAATCTTCGGATGCTCGTCACTGATCAGCGAGAGAAGTGCACACTCCATCTCGCCGGGCTTGACTTCCCAATCGACATTGCCCATCGCTACCCATTCCGTGTCGCCTTTTACACGGGCATACGTCTCGATGACGATGTAGCCGCGGTGAGCCTCTGCCTCGACGGCCTGCTTTGCCAGAGTGTCCGGAACCGTGAGCGTGAATGCAACCACCGGATTGTCGTTGAATTCCTTGTCCGTCATGTGCAGGTCGGTAATATCCGGAGCGGCAATATCCTTGCCTGTGAGAGGCTTATAGGTCTCGACGCCCTTGCCGCAGCTTGCGGTCTCGGACCAGTCGGAGAAATAATAGCGGTCCTGCTCAGAGCCCCGTGCCGTGAAGATGAAACGGGCACGCACGAACACGGTGTGTTTGGTGAAATCAATGATCAGATCTTCGTTTTCATAATCATAGGTGAACTGATCCGGGTGGAGCTGGTCCTTCACGCCGATCCAGCCGCTCTCGGGATTGCCGTTCAGGCGCTCATCATTCGGAATGCCGCGCAGGATCCACACATCGTTGACGGTTTCCGTCACATTGCCGATACCGCACTCCACATAATCCCATTCGCTGTAGTGATAGCCGCCGTTGTCATCGCGTCCGATGCCGTATTCGGAATCGCCGTCCCAGTACTTGTTGTAGTGCCAGCCGGACACGGGGTCGTTCACATCGTCGAGAGCCCAGTCAATCTGAACGCTGAACCAACCGTCTTCGAGTCCGTACTGTGCGAAAAATGCATCCTTGTCCTCCGCGGTGTCCATTGCTTCCTGGAACATGGAGAGTGCCGTCGGAATACTGTACGAAAACATACAGGTCGTCGGCGAGTCATTGCCTTCCGCCCACATAACGGAAACATGTTCCGGTGCGGGAAGGGTAAACGGAAGTTTCGGATCGCTTCCGTCCGCCGCCGCAAAAGGTGCCGCGAGGGAGAGAAGCATGATCAAAGTCAAAACAAAAGCCAAACGTTTCCTCATACATGTAACCTTCCTTTCGAAGTGTTAAGAAAATTGTAGCAAAACACAGGGGGAACTGCAATTGTTTTTTTCATTTGACACATTCCCGGAACGGTGTTTTTTTTCGTAATTTTCAATGAATCTTTTCCGAACTTTTCAATACTGACTGCGGGCCTGTGCTACAATTAGCACAAGCATTCGGACGTATTTCCGAAAAGGCTTAAAGGGGTGTAAAACTGGAGGAGGTGCAAAATGGGAGACAATCAGAAGAAACGAAAAACATATCGGATAATTGCGATCGCGGCTTGTGCGGTCGTGCTTATTGCGCTGGGAATCTTTCTCGGATACAAACTTACGAAGAAGGATGCTCCGACGGAAACTTCGAAGGAAACGCCGACGGAAGCTCCGAAGGAGACGAAGGCCGCAGAAACGCCTTCCTCCGGCGAGGAGATCGCTGAGGCCGGTGAGTGGGCTATGTCAAAAGTGTATTGGCTGAAATCGGGCAAGGAGTGTTTGGAACGGGAATACGTATATGATGAGCAGGGCAGACTGTCAGAGGAGAGAACCTACGACTATGATAGTGATTCCGTCAGGGAGACGATGTATTATTCATATGATCAAAACGGTGAGAGAACAGAGCGCCGGACAACTGTCAAAGGCGGGAATATAGTTCGCTTCACGGATATGACCGGTGCGGCAGTCTTTGTTCACGTAGATTACGGGGAAACGTACCAGGAAGAGTTTTATGATGACGGATACATAAAGGAATTCCGCGTTTACCGGGATTCCGATGATACTTCAGAGGGACAACCGGAGAAGATACTTATAAGGATGGTAAAATGGGAATATGATGCCGGGCGAAAGAACATAAGACGAACCTATTACAAGGATCTCGGCAATGGAGAACTGCAGATGGTGGATGATCTGTTGGTCGAACTGGATTCGGAGGGACGTGTCGTCCGGGGTGTCAATCACGGAGACTCGAACGGATACGAGGAATACCCATCCTATACCGAGTACGAGTCCCGATACGAGGGAAATCGGCAAATCGCGACTTCCACCTATGCCGACGGAGGGAGT
>JBGUPV010000040.1:0-4969 GCA_045130455.1 Lachnospiraceae bacterium
ATGCCGTAATCGTATGTGATCCCGTACACGCGGTCCATCTTCAGTCCCTGCGAAGAAACTTCCATGACCACGGCGCGAAGCCCCGCGTCGCGCATCTGCGCCATATACTGCTGTACCAGATACGACTCCGGCGTCGAATGGGACGCCTCGATGTGCGTATCGCCGATGATGATCTCAACGGTACCGATCAGACCGCACGGGATCCCTGCCTCGCAGAGCATGTGGTAGATCATGTACGCCGTCGTTGTCTTTCCCTTGGTTCCCGTGATGCCGATCGTCGTGAGCGACGCCGCGGGATCGCCGAACCAGGCTCTCGACAGAAGCGCCAGTGCCTTCCGGTCATCCTCGACGCGCACGACCGTCACGCCTTCCGGCACCGTGACGTCCTTCGTCACGACGACGCAAGCCGCGCCGCGCTCGACCGCCTGCGGTATGTATGTGTGTCCGTCGGAGACGGTTCCCGTGATGCACACGAAGATCTCTCCGCCCTTGATCACGCGCGTGTCGTAGGCGACTCCGCTCACCGTGATCTCCTCGCTGCCCTGCAGCGTCTCATGCGCAATGTCCTTCAAAAGGTCCCGAAGCAACTTGCCGCTCATCCCATTTTCCTCCTATGCAACGATTTGTCCCACAACACCCGGTGCTGTGGGACAAGCCGGTAACATTCTCAATGATCCGCGGGAATCCGCCGTTACATGTAACGGTACAGATCCTCATACTGCTTCGCGGAATTGGTCCAGGAGAAGTCCTTGGCCATGCCGCGGTCGACGATCTTGTTCCACTCGCGCCTGTGATCGTAGTACACGCTCTTTGCATAGCGGATCGTGTTCAGCATCTCATGCGCGTTGTAGTTGCAGAAACCGAAGCCGGTTCCGCTGTTCTCATACTGGTTGTACGGCTCCACGGTGTCGCGCAGACCGCCCGTCTCGCGAACGATCGGCACCGTGCCGTAGCGCAGCGCCATCAGCTGCGAAAGACCGCAGGGCTCGAACAGCGAAGGCATCAGGAACGCGTCGCACGCCGCGTAAATGCGGTGGGAACGCTCGTTGTTGTAGTAGATGCTGGCAGAAACGCGGTTCTTGTACTTCCACTCAAAATGGCGGAAGAGATTCTCATATTTCGGATCGCCCGTGCCGAGCACGACGAACTGCGTATCCTCCGCACAGATTTCCTCGATCACGTAGTCGATCAGGTCGAATCCCTTCTGGTCCGTCAGGCGGGACACGACGCCGAGCATGAACACCTTCTCGTTGACGTCGAGGCCGAGTTCCTGCTGCAGTGCGCGCTTGTTCTTGCCCTTCTCCTTGCGGAACGTCACGGCATTGTAATTGTTGTAAATGAGCGGATCCGTCTCCGGGTCGTACTCCTTGTAGTCGATACCGTTGACGATACCCGTGAGGACGTTGCTCCTGGCGTTCATCAGACCGTCGAGACCCTCGCCGTAGAACTGCGTCTTGATCTCATTGGCATAAGAATTGCTCACGGTGGTGATACGGTCGGCATAGACGAGGCCGCCCTTTAAGTAGTTGGCGTCGCCGTACGCCTCCAGCTTGTCCGGCGTAAAATAATACTCCGACAGGCCGGTGATGTCGATCACGGACTTGCGGTCCCAGATGCCCTGGAACTTGAGGTTGTGGATCGTCATGATCGTCTTGATCCCGCGGAAGAACTCGTTGTCCTGGAAGCGGTCGTGCAGCATGACGGGGATCAGGCCGGTCTGCCAGTCATGGCAGTGGATGATGTCCGGCCGGAAATCGATCGCCGGCAGCGCGGACAGGACTGCCTTGTCGAAAAATGCGAATTTTTCGATATCCTCGTGGATGTAGCCGTACGGATGGCTTCCTGAGAAATAAAACTCGTTGTCGATGAAATAGAACGTCACGCCCTCGTACGTCATGCGGAACAAGCCGACGTACTGGCTTCTCCACGAGAGATTGACCGTGAAATTCGTGATAAATTCCATCTGATCCCTGTATTTCTGCGGGATTGCCGTATACTTCGGCAGAATGACGCGGACATCAAACTCCGCTTTGTTGATGTACTTCGGGAGCGAGCCGACGACGTCAGCAAGACCTCCCGTCTTGATAAAAGGTACACATTCCGAAGCCGCAAACAAGATTTTTTTCATAGTAACCTCTTTGCCGCCCGACGCTGCGGGCTATTTTCTCTTTCGCGCCAGCTCCCGCATCTCGCGGGCATTGGCCATCACGGAATCCGTGATCTCCGCACCTCCGAGCATCCGGGCAAGTTCCCTCGGCACTTCGTCCTCCGAAAGCCTGCAGAGAGTCGTTCTGGTCCTGCCGTCCTCCGCCTGTTTCGTGATCTCAAAATGACAGTCCGCCATCGCCGCGATCTGCGGAAGATGCGTGATGCAGATGACCTGGCGGGACTGTGCGATCTCGGACAGCTTTTCGGCGACCTTCTGCGCGGTCCTTCCGCTGATGCCGGTGTCGATCTCGTCGAAAAATAAGGTATCGATCTCATCCTTGCCCGCGCCCACCGCCTTGAGGGCCAGCATGATGCGGGACAGTTCACCGCCGCTCGCCACCTTTGCCAGCGGGCGAAGCGGTTCCCCGGGGTTGGTCGAGATCCGGAATTCGATCTCCTCGGCACCGTTCTCTCCGGGCTCTTCGAGCTCCGTGAACGCGATCTCAAACCGGGAATCCAGGAAGTTCAGGTCCCCGAGCGCTTCCTGCACCTTCGCCGTGAGATCCTCCGCCGCCTTTCGGCGCATCGCGGACAGTTTCGCCGCTTCCGACCGGAGCGCTTTCTCCGCTGCCTCCGCCTTCGCGGTCAGGGAAGCCACATAGCCGTCGAAATCCGAGAGCTTCGCGATGGTACGCTCCGCCTCGCCGGCGTACGCGAGTATCGCCTCGATGGTGCGTCCGTACTTGGATTTCAGCCGGTTGATGACGTCCAGCCGCTCGCCGACCTGCGCGAGTTCCTCCTCTGTTCCCGTGATCTCCGAGAGATAGTCCGAGAGTCTCGCCGCGATATCGCCGACCTGCTCCTCTGCGAGCCGGAGTTCCTCGTAGATCTCCTCGAGTTTCGGGTCGAGGGACGAGGCTTTCGCCAGTTTGCGCAGCGCCTTCCCGATCCCTGACGTCACGGATGCGCTGTCCGTGGAGAGGATCGTGTCCGCCTCCCCGCAGGCCTCCGTCAGTTTCTCCCGGTTGGTGAGGATGCGGAACCGCTCTTCCGCGGTCTCATCCTCCCCCGGCACAAGTCTCGCCGCGACGATCTCGTCGTACTCGTACTGTGCCATCGAAAGCTCGCGCGCCCTTGCCGCGCCGTGCTCCTGTGCCTCCGAGAGCTCCTTCCGCGCCGCGCGGTACTCCCTTGCGAGGGACCGGACCGAATCTGCCGTGCGCGTCGTCTCCGTTCCCGCGTAGCGGTCCAGAAGCGCCAGCTGTTTTGCCGGATACAGGAGCGTCTGGTGGTCGTGCTGACCGTGGACATCGAAGAGCCTCGACGCCACTTCCTTGACAATGGATGCATTGACCGTCTCGCCGTTGATGCGGCTTACACTGCGCCCCGTGTCCGTGATCCTTCGCGAGATGACGAGCGTCTCCTCGGAAGGAAGTTCATACGCTTCCAACAGGTCGCGCACGCGCTCGTCGCTGTCAAACAACAGCTCCGCCAGCGCGTAGTCCCCGTTCGAACCGAGCAGATCCTTCGACACTTTCCCGCCGAGCGCAGCGTTGACCGAACCGAGCAGGAGCGATTTTCCCGCGCCGGTCTCTCCGGTCAGGACATTGAACCCCTTCCCGAACTCGACGGTGACTTCGTCGAGGATCGCAAAATTCTTCACATGCAATTCTACCAGCATACAAGCCTTCCCTTTCCCTTTCTCCGGGGGGTGTTGTTCTTACTGGTCTCCCGCCGCCTCCGCGGCACGGGAGGATGGATTACTGATCACTCCAGTTGGTGTAGACCTCCTGCACGTCATCGTCCTCCTCGAGAAGGTCGATGATGCGCGTGATCATCTTGATGTCCGTCTCGTCGGTCAGGTCGACATACGTCTGCGGGATCTTCGTAACCTCCGCCTCCATCATCGGAATACCTGCCGCCTCAAGCGCCTCGCGGACCGCCGAAAAATCATCCGGCGCCGTGATGATCTCGTAGGAATCCTCTTCCTCCGAAAAATCCTCCGCGCCCGCGTCGAGCGCCATCATCATCAGCTCGTCCGGATCCGCCTCGTACTCCTCCTTGTCGATGATGATCTGACCCTTCTCATCGAACATGTAGGACACGCAGCCCATCGGACCGACGCTGCCGCCGCCCTTGGTAAACGCGGAACGCACATTGGCCGCCGTACGGTTCTTGTTGTCCGTCAGCGCGTCAACGATGATCGCCGTTCCCTTCGGGCCGTAGCCTTCGTAGGACGCGAACTCGTAGTTGACGGAGTTGGCGTCGCCGGCAGCCTTCTTGATGCTTCTCTCGATCGTATCATTGGGCATGTTGTTGGCCTTTGCCTTCGCGACGATATCCTTGAGCTTCGAGTTGTTGTTCACATCCGGGCCGCCCTCTTTTACGGCTACCGCGATCTCACGGCCGAGGCGCGTGAAGATCTTGCCCTTAGCGGCATCATTTTTCTCTTTCTTGTGCTTGATGTTAGCAAATTTGGAATGTCCTGACATACTGTCTCCTTGTCTTGGTTATATTCTTACACGGCACCCGTTGGGCACCCTGCAATTGACATGGTTGCTTTTCGGAAAATGCGTCCTAACGGTTGCGTCCGCCGAGCGCATTTTCAATCTTCTCGCGGATCTCCTCGAGCGCCGAAACGGCGTCCTCGTCCTGCTTGAAGGCGCAGAATACGGTGTCGTCACCGGCGAGACTGCCGACGATCGACGTGATCCCGAGCGCATCCACCGCGGCACCGGCCGTCGAGGCCATGCCCGGGTTGGTCTTGATGATCAGCAGGTTGCGTGCCGTGTCCGCCGAGATCATCGCGTCGTTGAGAAGA
>JBGUPV010000041.1:0-4560 GCA_045130455.1 Lachnospiraceae bacterium
GGCAAACCTGATCGGTATCGACGCGTGCATGAAGCTCATGCCCGGCGTTCCGGAGGTAGCCGTATTTGACACCGCATTCCATCAGACCATGCCCAAGGAGGCATATCTGTATGCGGTTCCTTACGAGTACTACACCAACTACGGCGTTCGCCGTTACGGCTTCCACGGCACCAGCCACAGCTACGTTTCCAAGCGTGCCATCGCTGTTGCCGGTCTTGACGCAAATAACTCGAAGGTTGTCGTATGCCACCTCGGCAACGGCGCTTCCTGCTCGGCAGTTCTCAACGGCCGTTCCGTAGACACCTCGATGGGTCTTACGCCTCTGGAGGGTCTCATCATGGGTATCCGCTCGGGTGATATCGATCCCGCGGTCATCGAGTTCGTTGCGAAGAAGGAAAATAAGTCTCTCGCTGAGATGATGACGGTTCTCAACAAGAAGTCCGGCGTGGACGGTATGTCCGGCGTCGGCTCCGACTTCCGTGATCTTGACGCGGCTGCCAAGGAAGGCAATGAGAGAGCACAGGTTGCTGTCGAGGCATTTGCCTACAGAGTAGCGAAGTATGTCGGTGCTTACACGGCAGCGATGAACGGCGTTGACGCCATCGCATTTACCGCAGGTATCGGAGAGAACGACGGCAAGGTTCGCAAGAAAATCTGCGATCGTCTCGGATTCCTCGGAATCACCATCGACGACGCGAAGAACGCGATCCGCGGCGAGGAAGTTATCATTTCCACTCCGGATTCGAAGGTTAAGGTTATGGTGATCCCGACCAACGAGGAGCTTGCGATCTGCCGCGAGACCGTTGCGTTGATCTAAGTTACAGGACAGCATTATAATGAGTTTTTGTGCCGCCCGGCAGTTGACCGGACGGACAAAGGTAACCGTAAGAATGAGGAAACGTCGTATGCCCGGCGTTTCCTCTTTTGTCTATTAGGGCATTTTTTGAGGAAAGGATGAGGGAATATGGGTGAAAGGAATGGTTTGAGGTATCGGTTCGGTCTGATCACGGTGTTGCTTGTCGCTGCGATCCTATGCGGATGTGCGGCCAAAGAAGAGGGCTTCGACAATCTTGGCGTGGCGAAGGAATTCTGGAAGAATTGGGACAATGAGGCGATCACCGGTCACGGGTTTGGCGATATCACGCAGGCGTACTACGAGGAACTGATGGACGGGAAGCTGTTCACGGAGTTTGCCATCCGGTATTTTGATGAGCGCGGAAGCCGAAATCAGTTGGCGACAGTGTATCCGTATATGAGGGAAGCAATCCTCAGTGATGGGAAGTCGACCGAGTGGGTTGCGGATGAGGTGCTCGGGCATGCGGACGAATATCTTGCCGAGCTCATCGCCTTGCGCGACTACTATAACGAGCATACGAAACTGGCGACTCTGTGCCTGAAGGAGAATGGACTTTATATTGTGAAGGGCACGGGGTATGGGAATACACCGAAGGAACCCGATGTGCTCGGATGGCTTTCGGACGAGAAGAATCTTGAGTTTCTCAAGGCGATGGAGGAGGTCGTGAAGACCCGTTACAGCGTTTCAACGCGTGCGACGGAGTGGACGGCGAAAAACCTCACGGAATACTTCGGAACGTCGGATTATCATGCCTCCGACCCACAGCCGAATACATTTACGCTGATCTACGACGCCACGGGAGGAGAGGCGGCACCGTATCCGCCGCAGGATCACCGGGACGGGTTGGAAAATGCTTCCATCTACAAATACAGCGATGACCCTGATCGGGCACAGGTGTTCATCTATTATCATCACGAATACGAGACTTCGGAATATATTGAGGTCGGCGGAACGAAAATGATGCGGCTGTATGTCGGCACCGATTATTACACCGCGGTGGACGCTGTCACCGGGGAAACGATCGCAAGTTACGAGCATTACGGAAGACGCGGGCAGGGTACCGAGTACGCCAAACCGGGAACGACGGCAAAATACCTGGAGCCTACGTTGACCGGTATGAATTACGATACAAGATGCCAGGATTTTTTCGGGGCGCTCAAGCAGTATTATGCCGGCAAGTGAGAGCTCATTTTCCGAAAAATGAGCCGTACGGCGACGTTCGGTCTTTCGTTTCGGCTTGATCTGTGATATAATTATAGGACGGAGCGCTACCGGATGCGCTTTTGTGCGGCATGTGATGCGCGCCGAAAGAATAACAGGGGGTAAATGAACATGGAAGAAGAAAAGAAGGGCATGAGCGGCTTAAAGAAAGCGATACTTGCGTTTGTCGGCGTGATCGTCGCATTTATCGGCACGATCGCCGCGGGAATGGCTCTGCTGATGCGACGCAGTGTGAAGAAGCTGAAGGGCAAGGAGACCGCGAACAACAAGGTGGAGTGTATCGGACTCGGCACAGGCAGCACGGCGTGTGATGCGCAGACGGACAATGCGATCCTTTCCTGCCTGATCGGGTGCATGAATGTATTCTGGACGGAGAATCCGACGAAGGATGTCAACCTGGACCTTTGCGGCATCATGAGCATGATCTCGGTCACGGTTCCGGTCAATGTTACGGTTCGCTGTGAGATCGATGCGATCGCGAGCATGGTCAGCAGCAATGTTGAAGATATCGACGATGCGGATGCTCCGGTACTCAACATTACGGGAAAGGCCCGTGGCTCGATGATTTCCATCAAGCGCGCGGAATCGGCAGCGGAGGTTGTTTCGGAGGCGGTTGACACAGCTGTTACTGAGTCGGCAGAGGAAGCGCAAAATTCTCCCACAGATTTGTAAAATAGTCGTTGACAAACACTCGGCGGTTCGATATAATACCATCATGCGTGTGCCGAGCACAGACGGTTCGGCCGAATAGTCGTCAAGGAGGTGGAGACAATGGGAGCGATTTGTCCTAAGAATAAACATTCCAAGGCAAGAAGAGACAGTCGCAGAGCTAACTGGAAGATGACTGCTCCGAATCTTGTAAAGTGCAGCAAGTGCGGCGCGCTGATGATGCCTCACAGAGTATGTAAGGCTTGCGGATCTTACAACAAGAAAGAGATCATTCCGCAGGAAGCATAATTTTGGATATGTTAATCAAGGGCTGAACGATTTCGTTCAGCCCTATTTCATTGCTCATTTGCAATTGTGATAACAAGCTGCGCGGCCTCATACCGCGTGGCTTTTCTTCTTCGGGAGAAACAAGGAGAGCAGACCTGCCGCGTAGGCTTTGAGGTGCTCGGGATGTTTTGGCAGTTCCTTAAGCGGGAAGAGCAGGCACGTGTCCTTGGCTCGGTACGCGAAGGACGGTGTGAAGATCTCGCCGCATTGCGGGAGCAGCTCGCCGCGGAACCAGTCGAAGGCTTCCTCACGTGTGGCGCGGCGGCAGTAGTTACGATCCATATGCTGCGCGATGCTCTTGTGGATCACACGGCCCTCGAGCGGAAGAAAATAATAGTCTTTGTAGTTGCTGTAATAGTGTTTGGCGGGCTCCGTGAGGATCGGGATCTCGATCAGGAGCCGGCCGTCTGGGTCGGATGAGACGGTGAGCGCCGGGGATTGGAGCCGCTCGGGAAGCGTCAGCAGCGTTGCGAGTGGCAGCCTGCAGTCCCGCCCGGCGGGCCAGGGACGCGAGGTCTCGACTGACAGTGTTACCGTCTCCGCGCCGAGCCCCGCGATCTCCGCGTCGACGATGTCACCTGCGAAGATGTCGAAGCAGCGGAAAAGGCGGCAGAGCGTGACCAGCCCGAGCAGGTCCTCGCGGTTGTGCCGGACAAGGTCGTTGTAGAACGGTTCCGCCTTCTCGCGGTCGTATTTTGCGAGCCCGACATAGCTTGAATAGAAGCGGATCAGTTCGCCGCCGTCGTAGGGATCCTCGCGGTCGTAGCCGGCCAGCGCTTCGACGTCTTTCTGGCGCGCGGAAGAGAGCGCAAAGAGCGTCTTCATGCGGCGCAGCGCGGAATACAGGTCGAAGGATTGTCTCGGCCACGTGATCGGAAGTTCGAGAAAGCGGCAGCGGTTTGTGAGAAACGGAAGATCGAAGGTGGTTCCGTTGTAGTGCAGTAGAAGGCAGTTGTCCGGAAGACTGTCGGCAAATGCCTGAAGAAGCCGGTCTTCCTCGGAAGGCCCTTCCGAGAACCATTGGCGGAAAATGTATTGCCCGTCACCGTCGGGGGACGGCATGACGGAGCCGATCAGATAGACGAGACAGCCCATTCCGAGGCCTGTCGTTTCGATGTCGAAGAAGCAGGGGACGGCATCGGGATCTTCGTGATACCGTTTGTCTGCGAGAAAACCGGTGAGGTCCGCAATCGTCTCTGCGGGAAGGAGTTCCGAGATCGGAAGTTCAGTGTAACGCATAGTGCCCCCCGTACAGCGAGCATTTTCCGACGCTGTACCGATATTATCGTAACAAATAATCTCACGGATTTCAAACAGAAAATAGATGCTTTTCCGCGCTACGTGTGGTATACTGTCTATATATGGGCGCACATGCGAACAAAGAGAGGTAACAGCATGATAGCAATGCTTCAGGGGAAGCTTGAATATATGACGGAATCCGAGGCGGTGATCCTGTGCGGAGGGGTCGGTTACGAGGTGCTTATGAG
>JBGUPV010000042.1:0-7457 GCA_045130455.1 Lachnospiraceae bacterium
TTCCGCACGCTCCATCAGCTATATGGAGACCGCGGCGCCGTTGCATGACGTCGGCAAGATCGCGATCCCCGATGCGATCCTCCTGAAGGAGAGCGGGCTGAATGATGCGGAGTACGAAGTCATTAAGAATCACACGAAGGAAGGTTACCGTCTTGTGACGGAAAATCTTTCCGGACTTACCGATAAGCGCCTCTTAAAATGTGCACAGGAGATCACGCTGAGTCATCACGAGCGTTGGGACGGCACGGGATATCCCGAGGGGCTGAAAGGACCGGCGATCCCGCTTTCGGCGAGGATCATGGCGGTGGCGGATACGCTCGACGCGATGCTTTCGGATCGCGTGTACAAGAAGAGCATGGACCTTGACGAGGTGCTGCATGAGTTAGCGCTCGAGAGAGGTAAGCATTTTGAGCCGTGCATCGTGGATACGGTGATCCGGTTGCGGCCGCAGATCGAAAAGTTTGTGGTTGAAGAGAATTTCAAGATGGCGATGGAGGAATCCGGAACCGAGAACGGCAGGGAGGCATAACAAGGATGAAACGGATCGGTTTTGACAATGACAAGTACATTGAGATGCAGTCGGCCCGGATCAAGGAGAGAATCGGGCAGTTCGGCGGCAAGCTTTATCTGGAGTTCGGCGGCAAGCTTTTCGATGATTTTCATGCGTCCCGCGTGCTTCCGGGATTCCAGCCGGACAGTAAGATCCGCATGCTCACGCAGCTCGCGGATGATGCGGAGATCGTGCTTGCGATCAATGCCAACGACATCGTGAACAACAAGGTTCGCGCGGACCTTTCCATCACCTATGACCTCGACGTGCTTCGCTTGATCGACGCGTTTCGCGGTTACGGAATGCTGGTGAACAGCGTTGTTCTGACGCAGTACGTGGACCAGCACGCGGTGCTTGCGTACAAGGCAAAGCTTGAGAGCCTCGGCCTTCGCGTGTACCGCCATTACAAGATCGACGGTTATCCGACCAACGTGTCCAGAATCGTGAGCGAGGACGGACTCGGTCGCAATGAATATATCGAGACGACGAGACCGCTCGTTGTCGTAACCGCTCCGGGTCCCGGCAGCGGAAAGATGGCGACGTGCCTGTCACAGCTCTACCATGAGCACAAGCGCGGCGTGCGTGCCGGTTATGCGAAGTTTGAGACGTTCCCAATCTGGAACCTTCCGCTGACGCATCCGGTCAACCTCGCGTACGAGGCAGCTACGGCCGACCTCAACGACGTGAACATGATCGACCCGTTCCACCTGGATGCATATGGCATCACGACGGTCAACTACAACCGTGACGTGGAGATCTTCCCTGTTCTGAACGCGATGTTCGAGCGCATCTACGGTTCGTCACCGTACAAGTCGCCGACCGACATGGGCGTTAACATGGCAGGCTACTGCATTGTTGACGATGAGGCAACCTGCACCGCGGCGAAGGAGGAGATCGTTCGACGTTACTACGCGACGATGTGCGACCGCCGCAAGGCGAGAGCGACAGCGGAAGCACAGGGCAAGATCGAGCTTTTGATGGAGAAGGCCGGCGTCAGCACGAGCGATCGTGCGGTCGTTGCGGCGGCACTCCGCAAGAGCGAGGAGACGGGCAACGCGCCCGCGGTGGCGATCGAGCTCAATGACGGTCGCGTGATCACCGGCAAGACTTCCGACCTGCTCGGAGCTTCCTCGGCGGCGCTTCTGAACGCGCTCAAGACGATGGCGGGGATCGATGATTCCGTCAACCTTCTCTCGCCCACGCTGATCGAGCCGATCCAGGATCTCAAGATCAATCACCTCGGCAATCACAACCCGAGACTGCATACGGACGAGGTGCTCATTGCGCTGTCCGTGTGTGCTACGCAGGACGAGAAGGCGGAGCTTGCGATGCAGCAGCTCGAGAACCTCAAGGACTGCGAGGTCCACAGCACGGTTCTTCTGTCGTCCGTCGATGAGGGCGTGTTCCGCAAACTCGGCATGCATCTGACGAGCGAGCCGGTTTACGAGACCAAGAAGCTGTATCACTGACAGCGGAAAATGAGTTCATTTTCCGAACCATACAGAAATACCTGAGCGGCACATGACCGCTCGCAAGGAGGCAAAGCATGAGATGCTTCATACCGGAAGGCTATCGCTCCGCGTTGACGAGCCGTGAGACGCAGATCGCCATCAAAAAAGTAAAGGATTTCTTCCAGCGTGAGCTGGCGACGCAGCTGAACCTGCACCGCGTGACGGCGCCGTTGTTCGTGACGCCGGAATCCGGCCTGAACGACAACCTCAACGGCGTTGAGCGCCCGGTTACCTTCGGTGTGAAGGAGGAGGGTGAGCGTCCGATGGAGATCGTTCATTCCCTCGCAAAATGGAAGCGTATGGCACTCGCGCGCTACGGCTTCCGCGTAGGTGAAGGTCTGTACACGGACATGAACGCGATCCGCAGAGACGAGGAGACGGACAACATCCATTCGATCTTCGTTGACCAGTGGGACTGGGAGAAAGTGATCACGAAGGATCAGCGCAACGAGACGATGCTCCGCAAGATCGTCAAGGAAGTCTACGAGGCGCTCCGCGTGACCGAGAAATACATCGCGAACCAGTATGATTATGTAGACTGCATCCTTCCGGAGGAGATCACCTTTATCACATCCCAGGAGCTGCTCGACCGCTATCCGGACCGTCCGGTCAAGGAGAGAGAGTATCTGGCCGCGAAGGAGTACGGTGCCGTGTTTATCATGAAGATCGGCGATCTTCTGAGCAACGGCGAGCGCCACGACGGACGTGCGCCGGACTACGATGACTGGCAGCTCAACGGCGACATCCTCGTGTACTATCCGGTGACCGACATCGCGCTCGAACTTTCGTCGATGGGCATCCGCGTGGATGAGGACTCCCTGGCGAGCCAGCTGGTGAAGGCCGGCTGCCCCGAGAGAGCGGAGCTCGCGTTCCAGAAGGCACTTCTCGCGAAGCAGCTGCCTTACACGGTGGGCGGCGGTATCGGACAGTCCCGCATCTGCATGTTCTTCCTTCGCAAGGCACACATCGGTGAAGTTCAGGTGTCCGTGTGGCCGCAGGAAGTTGTGGATTATGCCGAGAGACGGGGCGTACAGCTTTTGTAAGATTGATTCATTACATATGAATGATGAACGGAAGACAAGGCTGCCGACGGCAGCCTTTTTCCACGGAGGAAAATGATGCACACCAAGCGGGATGACTGGAAGGAGGGACTGCGGCACGGGATACCGATCGCGTGCGGCTATTTCTTTGTCTCATTTACCTTCGGCATCCTCGGCGCGTCCCTCGGATTCCGGTGGTGGGAGAGCGTGCTCGTCTCAATGACGAACTTAACGAGCGCGGGCCAGGTCGCCGGCGTGAAGACCATCGCGGCGGGCGGTTCGATCGCGGAGCTTGCGATCTCGCAGTTCGTGATCAACCTGCGGTATTCCCTGATGGGCATTTCTCTCGCGCAAAATGTGGATGACGACGTGACGCCTCCGAAACGGGCGCTGCTCGGCTTCGGGATCACGGACGAGATCTACGGAGTCGCCGTCAACCGGCGCACCCCGGTGACGACCGCGTATATGCTCGGACTTATGACGCTGCCGTATTTCGGCTGGACGCTCGGAACGCTCGCGGGAGCGGTGCTCGGTGACATTCTGCCGGAGCGCGTGACCGGCGTGATGACACTTGCCATCTACGGCATGTTCATCGCCATTGTGGTTCCCAAGGTGAAGGAGAGCCGCAACATCCGCGTGGTGGCGGCGATCGCGGCGATCATCAGCGTGGCGGTGACGTATGTGCCGGGGCTTCGCAGGATCCCAGGCGGCTTCGCCATCATATTGTCCGCGGTGGCGGCAGCGGTCATCGGAGCGCTGTGGTTCCCTCCGGAAGAGGCCGGGGAGGGAGGTGCGCGCGATGTCTAGAATGTTTGTGTGCATGCTCACGATGATGCTCGTCACGTACATCATCCGCGCGGTCCCGTTCACGCTGGCGAGACGCCGTGTGCGCAACCGGTTCCTTCGGGCATTTTTATACTATGTACCCTATGCGGTGCTGACCGCGATGACGATCCCGGCGGTATTTACGGCGGCGCCTTCCGTGGCGGTTTCCGCGGCCGGATTCGGGGTGGCCTTCCTTCTCGCGTACCGCGGCAAAGGACTGGTCACGGTCTCGCTGTCGGCGTGTGCCGCGGCCTTTGTCTGCATGTTCGTGATGCAATTGTTTTAGTGAGATCGCCCGCGGAAGCGGGCTGATGATACGGAGGTTTATCAAGATGAAACAAATGACAACAAGGCTTGTCGTTCTGATCCTTTGCCTGATCGGAATGACGGCAGTACTTGCGTCCTGCGGGAAGAACGAAAAAGAGCCCGAGCCGACGCCCGCTCCGACGGAAGCGGTAACTTCGACGCCGGAGGCGACCCCGACGGCGGAAGCAACACCGACGACCGAGGCAACCCCGACACCCGAGGCAACGCCGAAGCCCGAAGCCACGCCGACGCCAGAGCCGACGCCCACCGAGGGTCCCTCGGAGAAGGAGCTTTGGTACAATGCGCTGATCGAGGATTCGCTGATGAGCGAAGGCAACAACGCGCGTCTTAAGAGCGTGATCGAGAAGGCGAGAAGCGGAGAAGACGTCTATGTTGCGACCATCGGCGGCTCCATCACGGAGGGCGCGGGAGCGAAGAAGTATGAGAACTGCTACGCGTACTCCTTCGGTGCCGCATTTGCCGAGCGGTACGGGAAGGACGGCGGTTCCAACGTGCACTTTATCAACGCCGGCCTCTCGGGAACACCGTCGACTCTCGGCGTGATCCGTTACAGCCGTGACGTGATCGAGAAAAATGAGGGACATCAGCCGGATCTTCTGATCATCGAGTTCGCTGTCAACGACGCCGATGATCCGACGAACGGCCAGACTTACGAGGGAATAGTGCGCCGGGCGCTTGAGGCGGACAATCAGCCCGCTGTCATCCTTCTGTTCAGCGTGTTCAAGTCCAAGTGGAACCTGCAGGATCGCCTGAAGCCCATCGGAACGTACTATAATCTTCCGATGGTCAGCATCCGCGACGCCGTTGTTCCGCGCCTGACGGACAAGAGCCTTAAGGAGGCCGATTACTTTGACGACGAGTACCATCCGACGGCGTACGGCCATCGCATCATGCGCGACTGCCTGCTCTACCTGATCGATCAGGTGGATCAGAAGACGGAAGTCGACGAGCCCGCGGCGATGCCGGAGAAGGCGCTCCTCGGTGACGGTTTTGACATGGTGACGATGATCGACGCGCAGAGCGAGGGCTACGAACTCACCGCCGGCGGTTTCAACCAGACCGATAAGGGCGTATTTGCCGTTCGTTACGAGACCGGCAACACGTTCCCGAACAACTGGAAGCACACCGCGGACAGCGGCAGCGATCCGTTCACGCTCAAACTCAAATGCCGCACGCTGCTGCTGACGTACAAGAAGTCGTCCGGCGCGGCTTTCGGCGAGGTTGAGATCCTCGTGGACGGCCAGGTGGTCCGCAAGATCAACGGCCACGAGTCCGGCGGCTGGAACAACCCGTATACGCTTGTTCTCGTGAACAACGCCGAGGCAGCGGAGCATACGCTGACGGTGCGCATGGCGGAGGGCAGCGAGGACAAGGAATTCACGATCCTCGCGATCGGCTACGGTGAGTGATCGAACGGCCGGGAATCGGACAAGATCACGACACGGGCGTTTGATATGCAGGCCCGAGGACAAAACGTGAATTGAAAAATGGTCCGGACATAAAGACAGAGGCGAGAGTGATCCCGCCTCTGTTATGTTTTTACAAGTATGATTCTTTGAAACAGACGGTTGTCGGCCGGAAAAAGACGGCCGCTTTTTTTCTCAGCGCGCCTTGCCGTCAAGGACGATCGTCATGACGCTCTCACCGGGAAGCGTGACGGTGTTGTCCGCCGGGATCGCTCCGGTATCCTGATACAGCATATCCTCGGTGTAGCCTTCGGTGAAGACGGAGCAGTAACTCTGCGAAGCCGTGACATCGTAGTTGTCGAGGCTCAGGATCACCTGCTCGGGCTCGGTGCCGTTGTTCAGCAGAACGATGACCACGCGGTCCGCGTCGGGGCTCTTGTACGCGCTCATGCGTACGCTCGACGAGCCGCTCAGTGAGAAGTCGATGCGGATGAAACCGGGACGGATGAACTGCGAAAAATGACGCATCGCGTAGTAGTTGCCCGTCACTTTGTAGCCTCTTTTGTCCACGCCGCTGCGGTAGAGCTGGCCGATCAGGATCAGACTGCCGTTGTCGATATCGTCGTTGACCGTGCCGGTCCATACACCGCCCCAGAAGATGTAGGCGTTGGCATTCTCGTAGATCAGCGAGTTGTTGATGATGCCGGCTGTCTGCAGGGCGGTGCCGCGGTAGAACTCCGTCTGCCATTTGCGGAGACCGTACTCGTTGGCCATGCTGCTGACGCTTCGGAAGTTCATGAGGAAGGAATCCGGTGCGCAGGAGTTCGGGTCTTCGGAGGAAGTTCCTCCGAGGTAGAGGTGATGCGCGATCGCGTAGATGCTGTCGGGCTCCTCCGCGCGGATGGCGCGAAGGTACATTTTCAGAATGTTGGAGTCCACGGTCATCGTTTCGGGAGCGATCATATGCGGCGCGTCCTCGCCGAAGCGGTCGGTCATCTCGCGGTATGTCGTCAGGTACGCGGTCGGGTAGGAGGCAAGGGAGCTCTCGTCGATGCCGAACTCACAGCCGTCGTAGCTTGCGGTGAAATCGCACTCGTTCTGAATACTGATCACGTCGACGGGAACGCCGGCTTCGCGGTAAGCGGCCACGGAATCGGACCACCATTTTGCGAAATCCGGATACACGTAGTTGCCGTCGTCATCTTTCTTCAGAGTGCCGCCTCCGTTGATGCTGTTGTTGCTCTTGAGGCTTGCAGGGGGTGACCAGCTTGAGTAGAGGACCGTGATGTCCTCGCCGCGCTCGTCCGCGTACTTTTTTGCGGCCTCATAGTAGCGTTTGTTGTTGGCGGCACCGCCGGCAAATGCGGCGTCCGTCGAGTAGCCGTACTCGTTTTTGAAGCGGAGGATCGTAAATCCCGCGTCCTTGAAGAGCAGATCGAGCGGCTGCTGGAAATTCGGCAGCCGGAAAAGTTCGTTGGAATACCAGGTGAAACCGGCGCCGAAGCCGTCGATGGTCTGGTGCGTGGCGTCCAGGTCAAAAGACAGCAGCCGCGGACTTTCCGTAGGCGTGGGCGTAGGGGTCGGTTTCTCCGTAGGAGTCGGTTCGCTCGTCGGCTCGGGCGTGACCGAGTCAACCGGTTCGGCCGTGGGGGTCGCCGCAGCGGTGGGAGCGGACGTCGGGTCGTTCCCAGCCGGCTTGTCGGTGCAGCCACACAGTGAGAGCAGCAGTGCGCCGATGAGAAGAACAGCTAAAGATCGTTTCATACAGTTTCCTTTCGCGCTTGTTTTGCGGCGTTGG
>JBGUPV010000043.1:0-4233 GCA_045130455.1 Lachnospiraceae bacterium
CGATCCTCAGCAACACCGTCGAGTACGTCGGCAACGCGACCGTATTTCTCTCGATGACGCTGCTCGGCGTCTCGATCGCGAGGTCGCATCTGCTCGATGCGGTGAAGGATTTCCGGATCTGGCTCTATGTCCTGCTCCGTATGATCGCTCTTCCCGTAAGCCTCGTTTTCCTCATGCGCGCCCTCGGATTTTCCGAGGAAGCAACGCTCGGCATTTGCCTGATGGCTGCCGTTCCGGTCGGCAATCTGCCGATGATCCAGGCCGAAAAAACAGGCGAGGACACAAGTATCCTCGCCTCTGCGATCGCCGTAACCACGGCTGTTTCCATTGTCACGATCACACTGCTGATGAGCATATTTGCCGTCGGCTGATCAGTCTTCCGGATATCCCATCGGATTCATCGTCTGCCAGCGATAACCGTCGCGGCACATATCCTCAATGTTCTTCTCCGCGTGCCAGCCGAGAAGCTCTGCCGCTTTGTCCGCGTTCGCGTAGCTCACGGCATTGTCACCGGGTCTGCGCGGTCCGATCACATGCGGGATCTTCACGCCGTTGGCCTTCTCAAACGCATGTACCATCTCCAGAACGCTCGTTCCGCGTCCCGTTCCTAAGTTGATCGTCTCCGCCCCCTTATGCTCCTGTGCATACGGCACCGCGGCGACATGTCCCTTCGCGAGATCCGTGATATGCACATAGTCGCGGATGCAGGTTCCGTCCGGCGTCTCGTAATCGTTGCCGAAAACCGTCAGCTGCGGACGTCTTCCCACCGCCACCTGGGTGATATAGGGGAAAATGTTGTTCGGCACGCCCTGCGGGTCCTCGCCGATCCGGCCGCTCTCATGCGCACCGATCGGGTTGAAATACCGTAGCAGCACGACTGACAGTTCCGGGTCCGCCACGCACGCGTCGCGGAGGATCTGCTCGATCATCCATTTGGTCCAGCCGTACGGGTTCGTACACGATCCGAGCGGCATCGTCTCATAGAACGGCACCGTCGGAGGCGTCCCGTAGACTGTCGCCGAAGAGCTGAACACGAAATTGTGACAACCGTGCTCCTTCATCACCTCGAGGAGCGTGATCGTCGAATCCAGATTGTTGCGGTAATAGCGAAGCGGCTGCGCGACAGACTCGCCGACGGCCTTCAGCCCCGCAAAATGAACCACCGCATCGATGGGATGCTCGGTAAATACCTGCTCCAGTGCTTCGCGGTCGCACACATCGATCTCATAGAAACCGACCTTCTTTCCGGTGATCTCCTCGACTCTGCGCACGGCCTCCCTCTTCGAATTGTAGAGATTGTCCGCGATCACAACGTCGTAACCCGCGTTTAAGAATTCAACCGCCGTATGTGTTCCGATGTAACCGGCGCCCCCCGCCAATAATACTATCATAATACCTCCTCCGAAAATAAAACTGATCGTTTACTCCTTGCGCTTCTCCAGTTCACGGTGCGCCACGACGACGCGGTGCCCCTTTTCCGACATGTACTCCGCCAATGCCTGCGCAAAGCAGACGGAGCGGTGCTGACCGCCGGTGCAGCCCATGGCCACGACGAGCTCACGCTTACCTTCCTTGCGGTACAGCGGCAGCAGAAACTCCACAAGATCGATGATCCTCTGAAGGAACTCCCGGCTCTCTTCAAACCCCATCACATAGTCGCGCACACAGCTCTCAAGGCCGGTGTGCTCTTTTAATTCATCGATATAGTACGGATTCGGAAGACATCTCACGTCGAAGACGAGATCCGCGTCCGAGGCGATGCCCTCCTTGAAACCGAAGGAAATGCAGCGTAAAAGCAGCGAGTCCGTCTCCGGCTTCTCCGCGAGGATCTCCAGGATCCTCTCCCGCAGCTGCGCCGGCTTCACCGACGATGTGTCGATGAGATAGTCCGACTGCACGCGGATCTTCTTCATCCACTCGCGCTCACGCGCGATGGCTTCCTTCACGGAAATGTTGCTGTCCTCCATCAGCGGGTGGCGTCTGCGCGTCAGCTTATAGCGCTGCAGCAGCACCTGCGTGTCGCAGTCCAGGAACATGATGCGGTAGGGATATTTTCTGCGGCTCAGCTCCTCCATCGCCTGGTAGAAATCGCCGAACGTGTCCTTTCCGCGGATGTCGACCACCGTGGCGATCTTGCGCTCCTCCTTGTTGTCCGTCATTCCGTACAGGTCGGCGAAGCTGACGAGAAATTTAGCCGGAAGATTATCGACGCAGTAGTAGCCCATGTCCTCCAACGCGTTGATCGCAACGGATTTTCCGGCGCCCGAGAGACCGGTAATGATAACCAGTGCCATATCCGCTCCTTTCCGTCATCCTACGATGAAACAGCAAAAACGCCGCGCGCCGCGGGGTATACTCTCCGTCGGAGTGCGGCGTCGTCTTCCGAATACTGCCTTATTTTCCGACTGATCATTCCTTGCCGGCCAGTCGCAACCGGATCAAAGCCCTGCGAAGCGCAAGCTCCGCGCGGGTGTAATTTGCTTCCGTATCGGATTTCAGACGGCGCTCGGCGCGGATCTTAGCCTCCTCGGCACGGATCACGTCGATCTCCTCCGGCCACTCGCACGCCTCCGACAGGATCACGATCTCATCCTGCAGGATCGTCGCGAAGCCTTCCAGAAGCGTCGCCTCGCGGCTCTCGCCGTCCTTCGTGATGCGCAGGACACCCGGCGCGACCACGACCGTCAGCGGAACATGATTGCGATATACGCCGATATCGCCTTCCGTGGTCGTAAACTCCACGAGATCCGCCTCGCCCTCGAAAAATACGCGGTTCGGCGAATACACTTTCAGGCGCATGTATCGTTCGTCAGCCATAACTACCTCTCAAATTCACTCGCGGCGTCAGTCTTTGTTGTTCATGCGCTCGAGGACATCCTCGATACCGCCCGCGTTGAGGAAATAACTCTCGGGAATGTCGTCGTGCTTGCCTTCGAGAATCTCCTTGAAGCCCTGGATCGTCTCCGACAGCGGAACGTAACGTCCCGGCAGACCGGTGAACTGCTCCGCGACATGGAACGGCTGCGAGAGGAATCTCTGCACCTTACGGGCTCTCGCGACGAGGATCTTCTCGTCCTCGGAAAGCTCATCCATACCGAGGATGGCGATGATATCCTGAAGTTCCTTGTATCTCTGCAGGATCTCCTGCACACCGCGCGCTACCTTGTAGTGCTCGTCACCAACGACACGGGGGTCGAGGATACGGGACGTGGACTCCAGCGGGTCAACCGCGGGGTAAATACCGAGCTCCACGATGGAACGCGACAAAACGGTGGTCGCATCGAGATGTGCGAACGTCGTTGCCGGCGCGGGGTCAGTCAAGTCATCGGCAGGCACGTAAACAGCCTGAACCGAGGTGATAGAACCGTTCTTGGTGGAAGTGATGCGCTCCTGAAGCGCACCCATTTCCGTCTGCAGCGTAGGCTGGTAACCTACAGCCGAAGGCATACGTCCGAGAAGTGCGGACACTTCCGAACCGGCCTGTGTGAATCGGAAAATGTTGTCGATGAAGAGAAGCACGTCCTTGCCGCCCTTGTCGCGGAAATACTCCGCCATCGTAAGTCCCGTGAGGCCTACGCGCATACGGGCTCCCGGCGGCTCGTTCATCTGACCGAAGACCATGGTGGTCTTGTTGATAACACCGGACTCGATCATCTCGTAGTAGAGGTCGTTACCTTCACGGGTACGCTCGCCTACACCGGTAAATACGGAATAACCGCCGTGCTCCGTCGCGATGTTGGTGATCAGCTCCTGGATCAACACGGTCTTACCTACGCCGGCACCGCCGAAGAGACCGATCTTACCGCCCTTCTGATACGGGCAGAGAAGGTCGACGACCTTAATTCCCGTCTCAAGGATCTGGGTATCCGTAGACTGCTCGGCAAACTGCGGCGCGGGACGATGGATCGGATAATACTCCACATCCGTCGGTGCTTCCTTCTCGTCGATGGGCTCGCCGAGGACATTGAACATACGTCCGAGCGTCGCTTCGCCGACCGGCACCGTGATAGGCGCTCCCGTCGACTCCGCCTCCATGCCGCGGACAAGACCGTCCGTCGGACCCATGGCGATGCAGCGGACCGTGTCGTCACCGAGGTGCTGCGCAACCTCGACCACGAGGGTTTCCCCGTTCTTGCGGCGGATCTTGATGGCGTCATAGATCTCCGGAAGATTGCCTTCCGTGAATCGGATATCCAGAACGGCACCGATGATCTGCGTTATCTTTCCAATGTT
>JBGUPV010000044.1:0-2657 GCA_045130455.1 Lachnospiraceae bacterium
TGAGCGCCAGAGGCTTTTCGCAGAGCACGTGCTTGCCCGCCTCGAGCGCCTTCGTCACCCACGGAAGGTGAAGGTCGTTCGGGAGCGGAATGTACACCGCCTGAACCGCCTCGTCCGCGAGAAGCTCGTCGTAACTTCCGTACGCCTTCTCAAACCCGAAATCCGCGGCAAATGCCTGCGCTTTTTCGAGACTTCTGCCCGCGATCGCGTACAGGCGGCAATTTTCCGCCTGCTTCATCCCCGGGATCGTGCACCACCGCGCGATGTTCGCAGTTCCCATAATGCCCCAATTCACTTTCTTCATTCTGTTACACCTCATTTCCTCAATTTTTTAATCTAAGTCTAATCTTCCTCAAAAGACCCTTTTATATTTCTTTGCTATTCTGATATCGTCCCAAGGGACAGTGCATAAACGGAAAATAAAACTCAAAGGAGATTCAATTATGAAACTTTACAAATCCAGAACCGACAAAAAACTCTGCGGCGTGTGCGGTGGAATTGCAGAATACTTCAACATCGACTCCACGACCGTCCGTCTCATCACCGTTCTCCTCGTGCTCTTCGCCGGAATGAGCATCTGGGTCTACATCATCGCAGCGCTGATCATGAAGCCCTCCCCGTACTACGGCGGCTACAGCAGCAGCAACTACGACAGCTACTACAGCAATTACAGCAACTACGGCGGAAACAACAACTACTACAATTAGTCTTCATAACGGAAAGTACCCTGACGACCGGTTGGAACAGACATCGCATCTGTTTTAACCGGTCATTTTCCGTTTTATTGCAGTTGTAGATCTCGTGGTACGATCGCCGCGTCACTCCTCGATCGCGTCGACGCCATCACATTTGGCGATCGTGGAGATCGTGCCGTCCTCGTTGTACGTAAACTCGGCAACGCAGACACTTCTGTGGAACAAGCTGCCGCCCGGAAGCTCGTCCGTGTGGTAGAACAGGTACGAATGGCCCTTGTAATCGCACAGTCCGGGATGGTTCGTGAAGCACGGCCCCTCCTCCATCAAAACTCCCCGATAAACCCACGGTCCTGTAGGTGCTACAGCTGTAGAATATCCGAAATGCTCGTTGCGCTTCTCTCCTTCTGCGAAGCCGGCAAATACCATGTAGTACAGACCGTTGCGCTTATAGAACCACGGGCCCTCGCCGTAGGTCGTGCCGGTCATGTGGCTGCCCTTGCCGAACGATTCCACGGTCATCGGGATCTTCTGAACGCCCACGGTCTCGTCGATCGAGATCATGTCCTCGTTGAGGAGCACGTAGCGAAGCTCGGGGTTGCCGAAGTAGAGATACGCCTGGCCGTCATCGTCGATGAACACGGTCGGGTCGATGTCGTTCCAGTCGCCCTCGTCAACCAGCGGGTAGCCCAGATCCTTGAACGGACCGGTCGGGCTGTCCGAAACGCCGACAGCGATCGCCATACCGCCGTCCTTCTTGTGCACCGGGCAGTACAGGTAGAATTTGCCGTTTCTCTCGATGCACTGCGGCGCCCACGCGCGGTCGTCCGCCCACTCGATATCGTCGAGGCTGAAGATCTTGCCGTGGTCCGTCCAGTTCACCATATCCTTCGTGGAGTAGCATCTCCAGTCAAACATCGTATAGAAATCATTGATCAGCACGTCCTCATCGTGCGTCGTGTAGAGATACAGCGTATCTCCGTACACCATCGGCGCGGGATCGGCCGTGTAGATGGAAGTGATGATCGGATTCTTGCTTCTTTTCTGTGACATTTTCTTTTGTCCTCTTTCCTTGATTTGTCGTCCTTCCGTCAGGATTGGGAGCGGTCTTCCGCCCCGATGTATCGCCACCGGGCTAGGCGTCCGGCCGGGATCAAAGTTTCTCCGAGTACTGGTTGACCTTCTGGGAGTTGTGTGAAAAATACTGCAGTTTTATACCGTACGAGATGATCGTATTGCGGTAATGGTCGATCTGCTTTTTGTTGAGCTTGCCCGCGTCCAGGAGCTCGTTGTAGCGCTGCTCAAGCTCCGCAAGGTCATCCTTCGTCGCGTCGCGGTAGTTATTTTCCGCATTGAGGCGAAGCCTCTCCAGGATCTTCTCAAGCTCAGGATGCGTCTCTTTCTGAAAAAACGAAAACATCTTTACTTCCTCCTCTCCGCCAGGAGCTTCTCAAACTTCACCTTCGACCGCCGCACGAAAAGCCCGATGAGCACAAGGGCAAGCGTGAGGATCGGCCAGCCGAGCATCGTGAAGCCGAACATGAAGCCCGGTCCGACATCGTCATTTAAATACACATTTGACATTTCCCCAAGGAGTGCGAGCAGCATCACGGCCAAAACGCCGATCAGCGAGATCGCGGCACAGATGATCTTAACGACGATCGAACTCTCGAGCACTGCGTCGTAGAGATTGCGGATGATCACCCACCAAAGCGCTACCATCACGACGGCAAATACGGCCAGTCCGATGATGTACTGCTTCGTGTTGTACTCGAACAGATTGCCGCTGAAAAATGCCCCTTCGGTCGAAATGCCGGTGTCGTACAGGTCGGTGCACTGCACGAAGCTGCACAGGTACGCAAGCCCCGCGATCAGTGCCCAGAACAGCATCGTAAAGCCGATGATCATCAGCGTAGTTATATTCTTTTTATCACTCATAAGCCATTACCTCTCTACTCTTCCATC
>JBGUPV010000045.1:0-9746 GCA_045130455.1 Lachnospiraceae bacterium
AAAGGACCTGTGAGAAACGGGTCTGCTGCAGCCGGCATTTGAAGGCATGAGGATGAGGGGGAACTCCATCGGTTAACCCGGAGCAAATGAGCACTCAGTTCAGGAGGATTACAGAATGAGAAGTTATTCGGGAGTACGCTTTTGCACAGCGCTTCTGCTGTGCCTGATCATGGCGGCAACGCTTTGCGCATGCACGTCCGATAAGAAAAACAACACTACTTTGCCCACGGAGGTACCGGCAACTCCGAAAACGGAAGCAACACCGACCGAAGTGCCTGCAACGCCGACAACGGAAGCGACACCGACGGAAGCGCCGGCAACGCCGACAACGGAAGCGACACCGACCGAAGTGCCGGCAACACCGACAGCAGAAGCAACACCGACGGTCGAGGCGGAGCCCACAAAGGCGCCGGAGCCGATGGTCGAGGTTGTCGATATCGACGCATCCTTCCCGGACCCGGTCCTTCGGGAGTATGTGCACAGGGAATATGATTTTGACGGTGACGGAAAGCTCGCGGAAGTTGAACTGCGGAGGATCAAAGAGTTTCGTTCCGCGGCTGTCAAGGATGGGAAAATTACTGATGTTACGGGCCTTGAGAAGTTTATTTTCCTTGAGAAACTGAATCTTGTCTCGCTGGATATTCCGGTGGATTACAGCCTCTTTCCGAACCTTACATATCTGGCCACGGCCAGACGTGTCGAGTCGATCGATCTCAGTAAGAACCCGATGCTTACCGAAATGTCGATCAGTGGTTTTCAAGGAAGCGAACTGGATATAAGCTGTCTGAAAAATCTGAGCGGTTTTTCGGTTGACGGCTCCACGAATCTCACAAAGCTGATAATGGGGGACAATCCGGGGCTGAAAAGCTTTGCCATCCTTTATACCGGCATGGAGAGTCTTGATCTGAGCGGGACACCGAATCTGGAATCCATAGTGATGTATGGAAATCCGCTCAAGTCGCTGGATGTTTCGCATCTTGAGAATCTCCATTATCTGAAGCTGAACAGCACGTATCTGACATCCCTGGATCTTACCGGGAACAAGGAACTGTACATTGCGGACTGTTCGTTCAATCAGTTTACGGAACTGAAGATTACGGGACTCGAAAAACTGGTAAACCTCAATTGTTGCGGAAATCGCCTCGTCAGACTGGATGTTACCGGTTGTACGGGGCTGGCCTCGGCGACGAAAACTGCGCCGGAGCACGGTACAGCCGACAGCTGGGGGACTCCGGACCGCTTTACGGTAGAGACGGATATTTACAACGGCGGATCGATCGTACTGAACGAGGGTGACCAATATGACGATTACCATGTGGCAAATAAACTGGTCACGGATCGCGCAGTAGAGATCATCGGATCCGGGCAGTAATTGTGGAACATGGATCTTTGAAATGAGGGTTTTGACATGAATGACAGAGCGATTCGCGTACTGGAGTTTGACAAGATACGCGAAATGCTGATACATTACGCCGGCTCGACGTTGGGCCGGATCAAGGCCGGCGAGCTGATGCCGGCGACGACGCTCGAGGAAGCGGACCTGCTGCAGATGCAGGCGGAGGACGCGACGAAGCGGATCGACCGGAAGGGAAGTCTCTCTTTCGGCGGGATCGGCGACATCGGAGAGAGCCTCGTGAGACTCGAGCACGGAGGGTGCCTGACGGCACCGGAGCTGCTGCGGATCGGGTCGATCCTGACCGCGACGCAGAGAGTAAAACAGTACGGAACAACAGGAACGCGCGGCGAAGACGCGCCGCAGGACACGCTCTCGGAGCGGTTTGAGCTGCTGGAGACGCTGCCCGACCTGTGCCGCGAGATCAACCGCTGCATCCTCTCGGAGGAGGAGATCGCGGACGACGCGAGCGCGGGACTTCGGAGCGTACGCCGCAAGATCAAGGTGGCGAACGACAAGATCCACGAGCGCATGGCGTCGATCCTGGCGCAGGCATCGCAGCAGGGACTGCTGCAGGATACGCTGATCACGCAGCGCGACGGGCGGTATTGTCTTCCGTACAAGAGTGAGTACAAAAACCAGGTGGCCGGCATGATCCATGACCAGTCGGCGACCGGTTCGACATTTTTCATCGAGCCGATGGAGGTCGTAAAACTGAACAACGAGCTTCGGGAGCTGGCGATCCAGGAGCAGGAGGAGATCCAGAAGGTGCTTGCGGCACTCTCGGAACTGATCGCGCCGCAGGTGCCGGAGCTGAAGTACAACGGCCGTTGCCTGGCAGAGCTGGACCTGATCTTCGCGAGAGCCATGTTCGGCCGCTCGATCCGCGGCAACCGCCCGGTATTTACGGACAACCGCACGATCCGGATCATCCAGGGCAGACACCCTTTGATCCCGGACAAGAAGGTCGTTCCCATCGATATCGCGCTCGGCACGGATCCCTCGATGATCGTGATCACCGGTCCGAATACGGGCGGCAAGACGGTCACGCTGAAGACGGTGGGCCTGTTCACGATGATGGCGCAGGCGGGACTGCCGGTGCCGGCAAAATCCGGCACGGAGATGGGCATTTTCCGCGAAGTGTACGCGGACATCGGTGATGAGCAGAGCATCGAGCAGTCGCTCAGTACATTTTCCTCGCACATGACCAACACGGTCAGGATCCTTGAGGACGCGGACGAGGATTCGCTGGTTCTGTTTGACGAGCTCGGCGCGGGCACGGACCCGACGGAGGGCGCGGCGCTGGCGACCGCGATCCTGATGCATCTCCACCGGTTCGGCATCCGCACCATCGCGACGACGCACTACGCGGAGCTCAAACTCTTCGCGCTGCGCACGCCGGGCGTGATGAACGCCTGCTGCGAGTTCGATGTGGAGTCGCTGCGGCCGACGTACCGTCTGCTGATGGGCATCCCCGGCAAGAGCAACGCATTTGCCATCTCGAAGAAACTCGGGCTTTCGGACACCATCATCGGTGAGGCGGAGGCGCAGATCGGCGAGTCGGACAAGAATTTCGAGGACGTGATCACGGATCTGGAAAATAAGCGTCTGGCGATGGAGAAAGAGCTGCAGGCGGCTCGCGAGGACCGCAGGGAGGCGGAGAAACTGCGCGCCGAGTGGACGCGCAAGACCGACGAGATCGAGACGAAGCGCGACGATATCCTTCGCAAAGCCCGCGAGGAGGCGCGCGACACGATCGAGGAAGCGAAGAATTTTGCGGACGAATCGATCCGCAGAGTCCGCCGCCTGGAGAGTTCGATCTCCTCGGGAGATCTGGAAAATGAGCGCCGCAAGATGCGCGAGAAGATCTCCGGCATCGAGGAGACGATGTCGAAGGCCAACAGTGCAAAGCACAGTGCTCCGAAGCAGTCGAAGCCGCTGAAAGCCAAGGATTTCCGAATCGGCGATACGGTGCTGGTGATGAGCATGAACCTGACCGGCACGATCCACACGCTGCCGAACGAGAAGGGCGATTGCTTCGTCACGATGGGAATCCTGCAGTCGAAAGTGAACATCTCCGACCTTGCGAAGGTGGATGATCCGCCGGAGTCGAAGGACCGGGGTTCAAGCGTAAAAGTGTCCGTGGAGTCCAAGAGCCTCACGGTGCATCCGGACATCAATCTGGTGGGCCTGCGCGTGGACGAGGCGCTGGCGGAGCTCGACAAATATCTCGACGACGCGTACCTCGCGCATCTGCCGAAGGTGACGGTCATCCACGGCAGGGGAACCGGCGCGCTGCGCACGGCGGTGCAGAATCACTGCCGGAAGCTAAAGTATGTTCGTTCCACGACGGTGTCGCCGGACTACGGTTCCACCGAGGTGGAGTTCAAGTAGGTTTGGAATAGGAATAGGAGGAGACTTATGGCGGAAAAACAGAAGATCCTGATCGTCGACGACGATCTCAATATTGCCGAGCTGATCGCCCTGTATCTTACCAAGGAGTGTTTTGAAACGTGCATCGTCGGGGACGGCGAGGAGGCGGTGAAGAAGTTCGATGAGTTCCGCCCGAACCTGGTGCTCCTCGACCTGATGCTTCCCGGGATCGACGGCTACGAGGTGTGCCGTCAGATCCGCAGAAGTTCCAATGTGCCGATCATCATGCTCTCCGCGAAGGGCGAGGTATTTGACAAGGTGCTCGGACTCGAGCTCGGTGCGGACGACTACATGATGAAGCCGTTCGACACGAAAGAGCTTGTCGCCCGTGTCAAGGCCGTGCTTCGCCGCTTCCGCAGCGAGCCGGCGGAGGCAGCCGTTGCGGTCAGTCCTGCGGCGGAGGAGAAGGGTGAGTTCGTTACGTACACGGATCTCGTGATCAATCAGACCAACTACGATGTCACCTACTGTGGGCGCAAGCTGGAGATGCCGCCGAAGGAGTTCGAGCTTCTGTACTACCTGGCGTCGCATCCGAACCAGGTGTTTACCCGCGAGCAGCTTCTGGAGCGCATCTGGGGCTACGAGTATCAGGGTGAGACGCGTACGGTCGACGTGCACATCAAGCGACTTCGCGAGAAACTCAAGGACCACGATGACTGGCGTCTTTCGACGGTCTGGGGCATCGGCTACAAGTTTGAGGTGAGGAGCCAGCTCTGATGAGGAGGCGCCGCAGAACGGCGTAAACAGGTAACGTATGAAACAAACGATTTGGCGAAAATATGTGATTGCCGCGATCGTCTATGTCGTGGGAGTCGGATTGATGATCAATCTGATCGGATTTTGGCTCGCGCGGAAGTCCATCACGGAAACGTATCGGACCCGGCTGCGCGACGTGTGCCGGACCCTCTCCGTGGAGTACGTGCGGGAGAGCCGCTACGCGGGGCTGACGGCGGAACAGTTCAAACTGCAGCTGACGGCCGTCAGTGAGATGCTCGGCGCCGAAGTCTGGATCATCGACGACAACGGAAAGATCCTGATGGCAACCGAGGCAAAACTCGCGGAGAGCACGGAAGACAAGATCGTACCGAAGGATGTGCTCAACAGCAACTGGAGCGCCCGGACGGAGGTGCCGGGGCTGTTCGAGGGGCAGCGGGCGATCGCCGTGGATTCGGTGGCGTCCGGACTCGATCTCTGGGGCTATGTGGCGGTGAGCGTGCCGCAGAGCCGGATCCGCAGTGAGGTCTTCACGCGGATGATGCCGGTCAACATCGTGGCCGTGACGATCGGTCTGGTGGCGCTCGCGCTGTGGTTCCTGGCGGGCCTGTACCATTCGCGCAACGTGCGGACGCTTCTTGACGCTACGATGCACTACACGAACGGCGAGTTCGAGAACGAGATCAACATCCGGTCCCAGGATGAATACCGGGATCTGGGCAACACGATCCATCTTCTGGCGGATCAGCACGCGAACCTGGTTGAGTACCAGAAGAACTTCATCGCGAACATCAGCCATGACTTCCGGTCTCCGCTCACTTCCATCAAGGGCTACGCCGAAGCGATCAAGGACGGCACGATCCCTTACGAGATCCAGGGCAAATACCTGAACATCATATTGTTTGAGACCGACCGCCTGGCAAACCTGACGAACGACCTTCTGGACTTGAGCAACTTCGAGAACAAGGGCGTTCACCTGAGTTTCAGCCAGTTCGATATCACCAAGATGCTGAAGCAGTCGGCGATGACCTTCGAAGGAAAATGTTCCCAGAAGAACCTCAAGATCCGTCTCGCATTTCCCGAGAATACCCTCACGGTTTACGCGGACAAGGGCAAGATCCAGCAGGTGGTCCACAACCTGATCGACAACGCGATCAAGTTCAGCCATCCCGACGGGATTATCTACGTCTCGGTCATGGAGCGGCGCGAGAAGGTTCTCGTATCGGTGCGTGACACCGGCATCGGAATCCCGAAGGAAAGTATCAACAAAGTCTGGGAGAGATTTTACAAGACCGACCTGTCGCGAGGCAAGGATAAGCGAGGCACCGGCCTCGGGCTTTCGATCACGAAGCAGATCATCGCCGCGCACAACGAGAATATCAAGGTCAGCAGCACGGAGGGCGTGGGCACGGAGTTCGTGTTCAGCCTGGCCAAGGTAGATACCTGATAATGAGAGGGTTGTTATATGGGCAGATTGTTCAATCGGTCAAACAACAAAGAGAAGAATAAGAACCGCAAATCCGTTTTCGACCTTTCCGAGGGAGGGTACGAGGCGAACGACTACGGGTTTATCAAGGAGGAGCAGCTCCCCCAGAACCGCAGTTTCCGTCGTCGGAAAATTCTGACACTGATCATCACGATCGTGGTGAGCGCCGTCCTTTTCGGCGCAATTGCGACAGTTGTCTCACAACTGGTCAACCGCCTTTGGGAAAACTATGACGACAAATCGAAAAATGAGATCGACCTGAGACCGACCGGCAGCGTGACCGGGCAGGTGACGCCGGGAGGGTCGGAGGTCAGGATCGATCCGGAGGCATTTTCCGACCTCGAAAAACTCTACGCCGGCGTGCGCAGCACGGCCAGAGCACTCAATCCCTGCATCGCGGAAGTGACCGCGATGACCTACACGTCGGATCCGGTGTTCGGTCGGAAGACGGCGGAATCACGGGGCTTCTACGGCATCGTGATCGGGGACAACAGCAAAGAGTATCTGATCCTGATCCGCGATTCGGAGCTGGACACCGCGTATGAGGAACTTGCGGTCACGTTCCAGAACAACTGGAGCGGAACGGCCCGCATCGTGCAGCGCAATTCGGAAGTCAACCTTGCGGTTCTGTCGGTTTCACAGAAGGGTATCCTCGACGCGGACCGTCTGGGTATTTCGGTGATCAAGTTCGGTGATTCCTCGAATTGTGTCATGGGCTCGCCGCTTGTGGCGATCGGGTGCGTGAACGGCCGCGGCCGCTCGGTGGACATCGGCTTTGTGACGACGGACAGCATGGTCGCGTACATTTACGACGATTCCCTCGATATCCTCGAGACCAACATGATCCGCTACGAGGGAATGTTCGGCGTCGTGGTCAACGCGAGCGGAGAGATGGTCGGTATCATCACGGATGATTTCGGCCCGGACAACTGCCTGCGCGTCATTACCATCAACAGCATCCGGGTCATCCTGAGCGACCTGATCAACAACAAGCAGCACGCCGTGTTCGGTGCGATGCTGTCCGACATCAACGTGGCGGCGCGCCGCAAGATGAACATCAAGGGCGGCATTCTGATCGAAGAGATTGTCGACGGATCACCGGCGGACGAGGCCGGTTTCCGCAAGGGGGACATCATCCTGAAGATGCAGGGCGAGGATGTCTACTATGTCAGCCAGTTCAACACCATTTTGCGCAGAAATGAAGCGGGATCGGAGGTCGCGGTCACGTATCTGCGCGGCGGTGAGGAGTACGAGGCGACGTTCAAGGTCGGCATCAGCGAGTGACCGGCCGGAAATAAATCAGCGCGGCGGCCCGCGGGGGAGAGAGCGCGCTCAGCAAGGAGAATGAGATTATATGAGATTTGTGAAGGATCTGTATGACGGCGAGATGGTGCAGGAGGTGTATCTGTGCAAGCAGGTGCAGATGCTGAAGACCAAAGCCGGCAAGAGTTACATGTCGATGACGCTGCAGGACAAGACCGGAACGCTCGACGCGAAGATCTGGGAGCTGAACAACGGCATCGGCCATTTTGAGGCGATGGATTACATCAAGGTGGACGGTCAGGTGACGTCGTTTCAGGGGGCGCTGCAGCTCAACGTGAAGCGCGTCCGCAGGGCCGACGAGGGCGAGTACGACGCGAGGGAGTACATGCCGTGCACGGAGCGCGACGTGGAAGAGATGCTCGGCGAAGTCCGGGCGCTCGCTGCGTCCGTCAAGGAGCCGCACTTAAAGCAGCTCCTCGCGGAGTTCTTTGAGAACAAAGCGTTCCTTGACCTCTACCGCAAGCATTCCGCCGCCAAGAGCGTGCACCACGCATTTATCGGCGGTCTGCTGGAGCATACGCTGAGCGTGACGCAGGTGTGCGATTTCTTCGCGCAGCACTATCCGCTCTTAAACCGCGATCTGCTGATCACGGCGGCGCTGTTCCACGATATCGGCAAGCTCAAGGAGCTCAGCCAGTTCCCGGAAAATGATTACACCGACGAGGGCAACCTGCTGGGCCATATCTACATGGGCGCAGAGATGGTCGGACGGAAGATCGAAGGAATTCAGGGCTTCCCGAAGACGCTCGCCGCGGAGCTGAAGCATTGCATCCTCGCGCATCACGGGGAACTGGAGTTCGGTTCGCCGAAGAAGCCGGCGCTCAGCGAGGCGCTCGCGCTGTCCATGGCGGACAACCTTGACGCGAAGATGGAAACGCTTCGGGAGCTGTTCCGCGACAACAGTGCAAACGCGCAGAACGGCTGGCTCGGATTCCAGCGTCTGCTGGATTCCAACATTCGCATCACGGAAGTGTAAGGTGCTCTTCGCATTACGGAAAATACGGAGATTCCGGCGAAAAGCCGGAATTTTTCGCCTCAGGAGATCCGCGGGAGCGGCGGGAAAGGAAGAAAGGCAGTGTACAGCAAGAATCAGCTCGTGACGGTGACGATCGAGGACATCAGTGATACCGGGGAGGGGATCGGTCATATCGACGGATTCACCCTTTTTGTGTCCCGCGCGGTTCCCGGAGACACCGTCCGCGCCCGCATCCTGAAGGCAAAAAAGACGTACGCCGTCGCGAAGGCGGAGGAGATCCTCGAGCCTGCGCCCGGCCGGGTCGCGCCGGAGTGCCCCGTGGCGGGTTCCTGCGGCGGCTGCCAGCTTTCGTACATGTCCTATGACGCGCAGCTTGCGCTGAAACAGAAGAAGGTAGAGGACTGCATCCGCAGGATCGGCGGATTCACGGACGTGTCCGTCCTGCCGATCATCGGCATGGACAATCCTCGCGCGTACCGGAACAAGGGGCAGTTCCCCGTGGGATCCGCACAGGGAGCTAAGTCATTTTCCGACGGCGCTGCCATCGGCTTTTACGCGGGCCACAGCCATCGCATCGTGCCGACAAAGAGCTGCGGAATGCTCTGGCCCGGGCACGAGGAGATCCTTGCGGCAGTGCGGGAGTACCTTGCCGGGAGCGGCGCGAGACCGTACGACGAGGAAACCGGGCGCGGACTAGTGCGCCACGTGCTGATGCGCAAGGGCTTTGCCACCGGCGAGATCGTGGTGTGCCTTGTCGTGAACGGATCGAAGATCCCTGCACCGGAGACGCTCTGGCATCGGCTTTCGGGAATCCCCGGCGTCGTCGGCCTGTGCCTCAACGAAAACCGTGAAAAGACCAATGTTATCCTCGGGGACCGGCTGATCCCCCTGTTCGGAAAAGCGTCCGTCACCGATCGCATCGGCGATGTGGAATTTGAGATCTCGCCGATGTCATTTTACCAGGTGAACCCCGTGCAGACGAAGGTCCTGTACGATACCGCGCTGACGTACGCGGGACTCACCGGCGCAGAGACGGTGTGGGACCTCTACTGCGGGATCGGAACCATTTCCCTCTTCCTCGCGCGGTCCGCGAAGAAGGTGTACGGCGTCGAGATCGTTCCCGAAGCCATTGAGAACGCTAAGGAAAATGCCCGGACCAACGGAATTGAGAACGCGGAATTTTACGTGGGAGCAGCGGAGGAGGTATTCCCCCAGCTGGTGGAGGAGAATCCCGCCGTCGGCGCAGACGTGATCGTCGTCGACCCGCCCCGCAAGGGCTGTGACGCGAAGCTTCTTACGACCATGCTCTCGATGGTGCCTGCGCGCATCGTCTACGTCTCCTGCGACCCGGCAACCCTGGCCCGCGACCTCAAGGTCCTGTGCGCCGGCGGCTACCGCATCGAGCGCGTTCAGCCGGTGGA
>JBGUPV010000046.1:0-5165 GCA_045130455.1 Lachnospiraceae bacterium
AGGTAGTGGTCGCCGGATTGCAAACGAAAAGAATACAGACGCTCCGGCATGTTGCTGAAACTGCCGGAGCGTTTTTTGTTGAAGTCGTTTTTTGTTGAAGTTGTTTTTGCTGAAGTTGTTTTTGCTGAAGTTGTTTTTGCTGAAGTCGTATTTGGCTGAAGCCGATTTTGGTTGAAGTCGATTTTGGTTGAAGTCGATTTTGGTTGAAGTCGTATTTGGCTGAAGTCGATTTTGAGTGAAGTCGTTTTCGGGGATGGGCTCTTTTTGCGGTTGGAGTTAGGGAAAAAGCCGGATTCCACCGTAATTTGCAAGCAATCTCTTTCCCCGAAAGAAATTTCCGGAGAAGTTTGCGGTGGTATCGGAGGGGGAGGCACAATGCCACCGCACATGCATTGGATTGCGTCGCTTTGTGTATCCGTTTTTTTGAGATTTTTGCGGTGGTGTTGGAGAGAAAGGCACGATACCACCGCATATATTTGAGCCTGTGGTGTTTTGCATGTCCGTTTTTTGTGTTGTTTGCGGTTGTATCAGAAGAAAAGGTGCAATTCAACCGCAATTCTCTTAAAACTTACTTTTGTGAGGTCCTTATGCTTGCGATGATTGCGGTGGATTATGCAGATGCCGCGGGTTTCCACCGCAAAAACGAAAAAAGGAAGTTGTACAGATGCCAAACAGCTGCCAAGTACACGTCAACCAGATGTCAACCAGATGTCAACCAGATGTTAACCAGATGTCAAACAGATGTAAAACAGAGCCGACATACGATACGGATGCAGGTCTTCACGGAAGAAGTTCCGCACTTTGTTTCGGCCCGGCGGAATCCCGCCTTGACGGATGGTCACAGTGCCTTGTACAACGGAAACGCTGCGCCTTGTACAACGGAAACGCTGCGCCTTGTACAATGAAAACGCTGTGCCTTGCACAACGGAAACGCTGCGCCTTGTACAATGAAAACGCTGCGCCTTGCACAACGGAAAACACAGCGCATTGCTAACGGGAAAACCTATTGACTTCCCGCGCGTGCGGGTATAAAATGAACTTCAAAGCGGCCCTGAGGAAGATAGTTTCTTCTCCCGGGGAAAGCCCGCTTTCAAAACCGCCCAGAAACGGGGCACGATATATTCTTTTAGGAGGTGCGAAACCATGGGAAGAGTGTATAACTTTTCTGCAGGTCCGGCCGTATTGCCGGAGGAAGTATTGAAGGAAGCCGCAGCAGAGATGCTCGACTACCAGGGGAGCGGCCAGTCCGTTATGGAGATGAGCCATCGCTCCAAAGTATTTGACAAGATCATCAAGGACGCTGAGCAGGATCTTCGGGATCTTTTGAACATCCCGGACAACTATAAGGTTCTGTTCCTTCAGGGCGGCGCTCATCTTCAGTTCGCCATGATCCCGATGAACCTGATGAAGAACAGGGTTGCGGATTACATCGTAACCGGCCAGTGGGCAAAGAGAGCTTTCAAGGAAGCTCAGAAGTTCGGCGATGCAAAGTGTATTGCATCCAGTGAAGACAAGACATTCTCTTATATTCCGGATTGCTCCGATCTTCCGATCGACGACAATGCGGACTATGTGTACATCTGCGAGAACAATACCATCTACGGAACGAAGTTCAAGACGCTCCCGAACACGAAGGGCAAGGATCTCGTCGCTGACGTTTCCTCCTGCTTCCTCAGCGAGCCGATGGACGTTTCCAAGTACGCGATCATCTACGGCGGCGCTCAGAAAAACATCGGACCTGCCGGCGTTGTCATCGCGATCATCCGCGAGGATCTGATCACCGAGGATGTGCTTCCGGGCACGCCTACGATGCTTCAGTTCAAGACGCATGCGGACAATGATTCCCTCTACAACACGCCTCCTTGCTACGGCATTTACATCTGCGGCAAGGTATTCAAGTGGCTCAAGAAGCAGGGCGGCCTTGAGGTTATGAAGGAGCGCAACGAGAAGAAGGCTGCGATCCTCTATGATTTCCTTGATCAGAGCAAGCTCTTCAAGGGCACGGTTGAGAAGAATTCCCGTTCCCTCATGAACGTTCCGTTCGTGACCGGCGACGCCGATCTCGATGCGAAGTTCATCAAGGAAGCTACCGAGGCCGGTTTCGTCAACCTCAAGGGACACAGAAGTGTCGGCGGTATGCGCGCGTCCATCTACAACGCGATGCCGATCGAGGGAGTTGAGAAGCTTGTTGAGTTCATGAAGAAGTTTGAGGCTGAGAACGCCTGAGACAAAGCCTGGCTTACGGCGGCTTTGCTCGGCAGACGAGCCATTTTCCGCCGGAGCATGAAAACGGAGGAAATCACCATGAAATATAATTGCCTGAATGCGATCGCAAAGATCGGTTTGGATGAGTTCGGCGCTGCTTACGAGCAGACCGACAATTTTGCGGATGCTGACGTAGCGCTTGTGCGCAGCGCCGCTATGCATGAGATGGAGTTCGGCGACAAGCTTCTTGCCGTTGCAAGAGCAGGCGCCGGCGTTAACAATATCCCGCTTGACAAGCTGGCTGAGAAAGGTGTCGTAGTATTCAACACGCCCGGCGCGAACGCGAACGGCGTGAAGGAGCTCGTGATGGCAGGTCTTCTCCTGACGTCCCGCGATATCCTCGGCGGTATCAACTGGGTACAGACGATCAAGGATGATGAGAATGTTGCGAAGCTCATCGAGAAAGGCAAGGGCCAGTTCGCAGGCAAGGAGATCCAGGGCAAGAAGCTCGGGGTCATCGGCCTCGGTGCCATCGGCGTTCTGGTTGCCAACGCGGCATCCGCGCTCGGCATGACCGTATACGGCTGCGACCCGTACATCTCCGTGGAAAATGCATGGAAGCTTTCGAGAAGCGTTGTTCATGTAAACAGCCGCGAGGAGATCTTCCAGGAGTGCGATTACATCACTGTTCACGTGCCGCTTCTTGACGACACGAAGAAGATGATCAACGCGGACACCATCGCCATGATGAAGGACGGTGTTGTGATCCTCAACTTCGCGCGTGACCTTCTGGTTGACGACGACGCGATGGAAGCAGCGCTTGCTTCGGGCAAGGTTGCGAAGTACATCACCGATTTCCCGAATGCAAAGACGGCCGGCATGAAGGGCGTGATCGCGATCCCTCACCTCGGCGCTTCGACGCAGGAGTCCGAGGACAACTGCGCGGTTATGGCGGTTCGCGAACTCCGTGAGTACGTAGAGCACGGCAACATCATCAATTCCGTTAACTTCCCGATGCTCGATGCGGGCGTATGCCGTGTGGCAAGCCGTATCTGCATCCTTCACAGAAACGTTCCGAACATGCTTACGCAGTTCACGAACGCTGTGGCGGGCATCAATATCGAAAATATGTACAACAAGAGCAGAGGAGACTTTGCTTACAGCGTGCTGGATGTATGCGGCAAGGTGGATGAGCAGGCGATCGTATCGAAGCTCTCCGCGCTTGACGGCGTTCTGAAGGTTCGCGTGCTTCAGTAATCGACCAATGCCGGAGGGCGCGCAGGCGCCGTGAAGCAAGCTGACCGAGAGGTCGGTGTTCCGGCATGAACGGAGGAACACGAATGGAAAAGACTTTGCAGGAAATGATGGCAATCTGCGATTCCATTTGCACGACAATCAGTCGATTAAACATAGGCGGCGTGCTCGCATTGAGCATGCCGCTTAAAGTGGTTTTACACAGAGAACTGCTTGAGTTCGCGCTTTACCTCGCGGATTCGGACGGCGTCATCACGCCGGAGGAGCAGGATCTGATCAAAGATACGCTGCAGTTGAAGATCCGTGCGGACGAGGTCAATGAGATCCGCCGCCGTCTGGCGATCCAGGGCGGAAGTTACGGCTCGATGCGCCCGAAGGCGATGAAGTATTTCATTCTCGCGGACGCGGGCAAGAAGATCGGCAACGATCCGAACAAGTACCAGAACGCGCAGATCCTGACGGACACGTATAAGCTCTTTGCGGAGCACATTCTCGCGACGAAGGAAAATGTCAGCGAGAAGGAAACGAACCGCATGACGCAGTATGTGACGATGCTGGAGAACTTCCTCAAGGAGTACGGCGTATTTTACACAAACAACTTCAAAGTCATTCACGCGAAGCCGCTGCTCGTCGACAAGAAGGTGGTCGACCCCAGCGATCAGGCCAACGTTGACAAGCTCCTTGAGAGCCTAAACCAGCTGGTCGGTCTGGAGCGAGTGAAGAAGGATGTGGCCGGGATCGTGGACCTGATCCGCGTGCAGAAGATGCGCGAGGCGAAGGGCATGAAGACCGCGGACATCAGCAAGCACATGGTATTTTACGGCAATCCCGGTACCGGCAAGACGACGGTAGCTCGACTGCTCGGCAAGATCTTCCAGGGACTCGGTGTCCTCAAGGGCGGCCAGCTCATCGAGGTTGACCGCGGCGGTCTGGTGTGCGGCTATGTCGGCCAGACGGCCATCAAGACGCAGGAGATTATCGACAAGGCGATGGACGGCGTTCTGTTCATCGACGAGGCATACACGCTGAATGTCGGTAAAGGGGAAAATGACTTCGGCCAGGAGGCGGTGGACACGCTCCTGAAGGCGATGGAGGACAACCGCGACCGCCTGATCGTGATCGTGGCGGGCTACGAGGAGCCGATGGACGAGTTCCTCGATTCCAACCCGGGTCTGAAGTCCCGCTTCAACAAGTACATTCGCTTCGACGATTACACGCCGGAGCAGCTTATCAACATTCTCGAGGGAATGTGCCGCGGCAAGGATTACAAGCTCTCTCCGGAAGCCCGCGCGGCAGCGGTGGAGTACTTCGACAACTGCCTGAGAACGCAGGCGGAAAATTTCGCGAATGCCCGTGAGGTGCGTAACTTCCTCGAGAAGGCGATCACCAACCACGCGACGCGCGTTGTGTCGATCAAGAATCCGAGCGAGGATGACCTGTGCACGATCCTTGCGGATGATGTCAAGGACATTGTGCCGAACGTGATCGAGAAGCAGGGATGAACTGATTAGTTACTGACAATAATACGGGGGACGCCGATGTGCGTCCCCCGTATTTTGCGTTTAGTCGCTGCTTGGTTTTCTTTACTTCGCCGTCAGTGTGACTGCGTTTGTGTTCAGCACGGTTCCGTTGGCGTCCGTCACTACGCAGCGGTAACGGGTTCCGTTGGATGCGACCTTCGCCGTAAGCGTGACCGTCGCCGTCTT
>JBGUPV010000047.1:0-4423 GCA_045130455.1 Lachnospiraceae bacterium
CTGGCGCCGATCGTGGCGCGGATGGAGCTTCGCCGAGGAGACAGTGTCACGGGCATGGCGGAGGTTTTGCCGAAGCCGGACGTGATCCTTCTGGATCCGATGTTCCCGGAGCGCACGAAGACCGCGGCGGTCAAGAAGAAGTTTCAGCTGCTTCACCTTCTGGAGGTGCCCTGCGCCGACGAGGAAGCCTTATTTGCCGCGGCGGAGGCGGTGCGGCCGCGCCGTGTGATCATCAAGCGGCCGGTCAAGGGAGCGTATCTCGCGGGCCGCAAGCCGGACTATTCGATCGCAGGCAAGGCCGTGCGGTATGATTGTTTCGTCTACGCGCCGAAGGCTGCGGAGATCGCGGAGGAGTCCGCGGGATCAACGGAGGAATGAGATGGAGAAGATCCTGATCGTCGATGACGACGGTAATATCAATGAGATGCTGAAGGATGCGCTGACGCGGGAAGGCTGGGACTGCGGTCAGGCATTTTCCGGGACTGAGGCGATGCTCCGGCTCCAGATGGAAAACTACGACCTCGTGCTTTTGGACCTTTCGCTGCCCGGCCTGAGCGGTGAGGAGATCATCGCGAAGCTCCGGGAGAAGCGCTCGATTCCCGTGATCGTCGTGAGCGCCAAGGACGACCTCGACTCCAAGGTGGATGTCTTAAGCCTCGGTGCGGACGACTACGTGACGAAGCCGTTCCAGATCAAGGAGGTCGCGGCCCGCATCCGCGTTCAGCTGCGCAAATCGGCGGCTGTCCCCGACACGAAGATGATCCGCCACCGGGCGATGGAGATGGACATGACGCAGCACACGGTGACGATCAACGGCACGGAAGTCCCCAAACTGACGCGCCAGGAGTTCCGCGTGCTCGAGCTGTTGATGGAAAATCCGACCCGCGTATTTTCCAAGGACGCGATCTTCGAATACGCGTGGCAGGAGCCCTACGTGGGCGAGACGAAGACCATCGACGTCCATATCAGCAACCTCCGCAAGAAGCTGCACCAGGTCTGCGAGGATGACTACATCGAGACGGTCTGGGGCATCGGCTATCGCCTGCGTTGATGCGGCCGAGGTGGAAAATGATGAAGAAATGGTACTATCGGATAACTGAATACCTGTTGCTGTTCATGCTGGCGTCGTTCATCGGCTGGCTGTACGAGGTTGCCTGCGTGTACGTGGTCCTCGGCAAATACATCAACCGCGGCGTGCTGCACCTTCCGTTCTGCCCGATCTACGCGTTCGGATCATTTGTCCTGTACGCGATCTTCCACAAGGTGCGCAACGTCTTCGTTCTGTTCCTCGGAAGCGTGTTCGTCACGACGGTCGTGGAGCTCGCGGCGTCATACATCGCGGAATACAAGTTCAACACGATCCTCTGGACGTACGAGGACTGGCCGCTGAACTACCAGGGGCGTATCTCCCTCGTGAGCAGCTGTATCTTCGGCCTGTTGGCGCTGTTCTTCTTCAAACTTCTGAAGCCCGCAGCGGACAAGCTGTTCGCCTCGAGGGCGAAGAAGATCGTCTCCGTGCTCACGATCGTTCTGTTCATCGGGTGTGCGGTCTGGGAGTGGAAACAATACTGATCATTTTTCAGAAAATGAATCATACGAAAAATCCGGTTACCGCAGTTGCGGTGGCCGGATTTTTCAGTCTCGTTGTGATCGCGTCAGCGATCATGCGCTGGGATTCCAGGCCGGGTACGGCAGACCCCGTAACGGGTTATTCGCAAAAGTGCGCTTTTGACGTATTGCACGTCATGTTTCACTCGAAAATTTCAAATTTTCATACGATTTAGCCATCGAACTCGAATTGTCTGGACAATTTCCGCCCGTCTATTGATTCACCTCCGAAAGTTTTGCTATGATGGATTACAGAAGAATACTGCATCGTATGTCGGTACAGACTCACAATACGATGACAGTATTTTTCGAAAAATACCATAATAGCTTTTGTGTTTCCGTACGCCTCGTGCAGGGCGTGTGCATGAGGCTTGGCGTTGTTTTAAGGGGACGCTTTTGAGATGACGTGCAGAAGCACAGAACGGAAAGAAGGGCTTATGGAAAGAGGAGAAGCACGAATATTTAAACGAATCAAGAGGGCGACGCGCAGAAGGCTTACTGCAGTGTTGATGGTACTGATGATGACCATGACTCTGTTCTCATCGATCAGGATGGCATCTGCAGAAACCGTGACGGATTTCACGGTTACGATAAACTTCTATGCGTTTGATCAGACGACTCCGGCGGCGCCGGAGCTGAACAGCGGCAATTCGAGCCGGAACTACCACGTTGTGGTAACACTGAAGGACAAGGAAACCAATGAGGTTGCAGGCTACGGCTTTGCCGTGATCGAGGACATCAACCAGACGACACAGACACTGCACATCACCGAGTTCTGGACTACAGCGGAAAACAACGAGGGCTGGCGCATTACGCCGAAGTGGGAAGCACTGGAATATGATCCTGCGCTGTACACGGCATCGTCCGTGCGATTGTACTATGGATCATCTCCTGCGTACCAAAGTGAGTGGAACCCGGGAGTTGGTTACAGTTCGCTCATAACGCAACAGGATACCATCGACGGTTACATCTTCATGAGTTCCTCCGTCAATACGGAAACCGCAGTGATCAACCTGTATAAGGGCACACAGGAGTACGTTGTTCGCGTGGAATTCGACCCGGAGGCAACGGAAATAACCGAGGATGACGGGTACTACATTCTTGTGTCCGCCAAGCACAAATCAGGCACGTACTCTTACTACTACGCACCGCTTGTAACGGACGGCACCTCTTCGACTGTCGATTTTGAAGTAAAGAACGGTGACGGTGCCCAGGGTTGGGGAGGAACAACCGGTGACTGGATCAACGAAAACGGCAATCCAACCACGGAGAAATATACCGGCAACTGGAGCCCGGTTACCGTAAAGATCCTGAAGGCCGTGCCGGGGAAAACGCCGACCGCGAAGCAGGCGATCGATGGCAACTTCGTTCAGGAAACCGGCAGTGTCAAGGACTGCTCCGTCTCCTATGAAGGCGTCACAAAAGTTCGCGACGACGAAAACTGCGTTGTTGAGAATTGCGATGTGGTCAAGCTCACAAAGGTCAGTGCGACGGCGGATTACAATTATCTGACGGTGCTCGGAGACGCGGTCAATTACGGTATCGTCTCCGGCAAGATCACGCAGAGCAACCACAGCGAGAGTAATTTTGCGACGAAGCTCTACACGGTTACCAACGACTTCAACTTCGATCCCGATCTTTCCGGCAACGGCACGGAAAATGTTCCCGGCAACTATCTTGTCGGCCGGATCGAGAGTGACAAGATGCGTTTCGGCAACCTGACCCCTGCGACGGCAGCCGTGTTTGTCGGTAAGGAGTCCAAGGATAAGGTTCAAAATGAAGCGGATGCGGGAAATGTCATCGTGATCCCTATGGAACAACCGGAAATCGACTCCGCGATCGATGATATGATCTCCCACATGAAACGTGTTTCCGCCGCAATGGCAGCGAAGGAATCCACCATGGAACCGATCGTAGTCGACAACACGGTGTATCTGGACACTACGGGGTTCGAGGACGGCGTCACGATCTACATCGACGCGGACGCGTACAACGGACAGGGCAAGCCGTTCAGCAAGGACAGCGGGCTCTACATTACGATGAAACCGAACCAGACGATCGTGTTCAACTTCAAGGAAGCAACCACTGTGGAGCTGTCCAAGGCAGTTGTAAACTTCGGTGACGGTACCGGTGATCACACGACCGCCACGGTCAACGGCGATTTCGGCAATGAACAGAATATATACGCGGACAAGATCAATCGGCGTCTGGTATGGAACTGTCCGAAGGCAACGACCATCGATACACACATATCCGGAGGCATCTATCTCGCTCCGCAGAACAACGCGAAGATGACGCTCGGTGACACGACCACCGGCTGGGGCGTATGTGCCGGTGAAGTCATCATGGGTAACACATCGGAGTATCACTTCGTCTACCAGGGTCTCAAAAAGGAAAACGGTGTGACACTCAAAGTGTTCAAGTATGTAGATGATGCACCCGCAGCAGCGAACGAAAAATTCAAGTTCGCATTGGAGCGATACAATGCGGATCTCGATGCTTTCGAACCGGTTCAGACCGACCTTCTCTTTGAAAATGACGGGGAGACGATTGAAATCCCGGTGACCGTCATGACGGGCGGACGCAACATTTTCCGAATTACAGAAGTCGGACAATCGGACGATACAACAGGAACGTACACCCTGGACGACAAGTCAATATACGCACAGTTCGATGTTACGATCAATGACCTCTCGGATAACACGGCGATTCCCGGCCCCGTGACTTACTACAAGAAGTTCGAGAACGGTAATCTGCGCGAGAAAATGAATAAGGAGGATCGCACGTTCCACAACACGACAGTGACAACGAACAA
>JBGUPV010000048.1:0-19073 GCA_045130455.1 Lachnospiraceae bacterium
CAAGCTTCTCAACAAAGGGATCATTAATTGGCGCAATCCCCAAAGTATTGCGGTGGAAATACAAGTTTTATACAGATACCACCGCAAATATCACAATAAAAGGACAATTAATCGGCGCAATGACAAAAAATTGCGGTGGCACACAGGATTTCGTCCCGGTGCCACCGCAAACTTGTTGTGTGAAGAAAAAATCAATATGCCTTGCCCCAGTATACGAGCGTCTTGGCTTTCTTGCCGCAGCAGACGCAGGTGTCGGAGAGGGTCTCCTGAGCGAAAGGCATGCAACGGGAGGTCACGCCGGCCTGCTCCTTGATCGAGTCCTCGCAGGCGCGGTCGCCGCACCACATTGCCTTGATGAAGCCGGGCTTGTTGTCTGCGATGTCCTTCATCTCCTCCATCGTGGTTGCGGTGTAGGTGTGAGCGTCACGGTGAGCGCGTGCGCGCTCGAGCATGTCGGACTGGATTGTCTTGAGAAGCTCCGCAAGCTTAGCTTCGATCTCGTCGAGCGAAACGACGATCTTCTCTCGGGTGTCGCGGCGAACGAGCACAGCCTGGTTGTTTGCAAGGTCTTTCGGACCGATCTCGATACGGACCGGAATACCGCGCATCTCCTGCTCGGCGAACTTGAAACCGGGCGTCTTGTCGGTGTCGTCCACCTTGACGCGGGCGATCGTCTTGAGACGGTCGCGCAGAGCATAAGCAGCGTCGAGAACGCCTCCCTTCTTCTGCTGGATCGGGATGATCATCGCCTGTACCGGAGCAACGAGCGGAGGAAGAACGAGACCGGAGTTGTCGCCGTGAACCATGATGATGGCGCCGATCATACGGGTCGTCATGCCCCAGCTGGTCTGGTGCGCGTAGACAAGCTTATTTTCCTTGTCTGTGTACTGAATGCCGAATGCGCGAGCGAAGCCGTCACCGAAGTTGTGGCTCGTTCCGGACTGCAGCGCCTTGCCGTCGTGCATGAGAGCTTCGATCGTGTAGGTCGCCTCGGCGCCGGCAAATTTTTCCTTGTCGGTCTTGCGTCCGCGAACCATCGGGATCGCAAGGAACTCCTCGCAGAAATCCGCGTAGAGGTTGAGCATCTGCTCGGTTCTTGCCTGTGCCTCCTCAGCGGTTGCGTGGATCGTGTGACCTTCCTGCCACAGGAACTCCATCGAACGCAGGAACGGACGCGTCGTCTTCTCCCAGCGAACTACCGAGCACCACTGGTTGTATACCTTCGGAAGGTCGCGGTAGGAGTGAACGATGTGCGAATAGAAATCGCAGAAGAGTGTCTCGGACGTCGGGCGTACACACATGCGCTCCTGCAGCGTCTCACCGCCGCCCTGGGTCACCCATGCAACCTCGGGAGCGAAACCTTCCACGTGATCTTTCTCTTTATTCAACAGGCTCTCCGGGATGAACATCGGGAGATAGCAGTTCTCCACGCCGGTCTCCTTGAAGCGGCGGTCAAGCTCGCGCTGGATGTTCTCCCAGATCGCGTAGCCCGCCGGGCGGATGACCATGCACCCCTTGATGCCCGTGTAATCCACAAGCTCAGCCTTCTTGACGATGTCCGTGTACCACTGCGCGAAATCGTCTTCCATGTTGGTGATGGATTCAACAAAATTCTCAGCCATGTTTTTGTCCTCCTTGGAATTTAATGGTATTTGAAAGCCGCGCGTTGCTTCGTTGGCAACTCCCACAACGCTGCAGCAAACTCGGATTCAAAAAATAAAGCCCCCGGCGATTTCTCGCCGAGGGACCGAAAATACTTGTTCGGTGGTACCACCCTGATTAGCAGACAATACGCCTGCTCACTCATGTTCGTTAACGCCTGATACGCTGCGGTTCGCCGCAGAGCTCCGCGCCGGGTTCTTCAGGTTCTTCGTAAGCCGATCACAGCAACACGGCTCTCTCTGGGACGATTTCCCTGTGTACTATTGCGCTTCAACGCCGATACTTATGCACCCGATAATACTTGCTTTTTTTCAAAAAGTCAAGAACAAAAGTCGGGACGGAACAATAATCCGCGAAAAAGGCGCAAATAGGCCAAAATCAGTTGCAATCCCCCTTCTCTTATGGTATCCTTGCAGAAAGGGCTTTTTGTATTTATGGGGAAAATCAAACAGGGCAAATCCGTAGAAATGCGGAGACGCAAAACTGGGAGTCTAACGTAACAATGGGGTGTAACGTAAGCCTTTCTGTTGCTATGATAGTTCGGTTGCAATAATTCAGGATTATTGCAGCCTTTTTTTATTTGTCTCATCATCGGAAAATGAGTTCGATACTACGGGCGGGTGAAAGAACGCCCTTGAGTATACATTATGGCAGGTTGTAAAGGAAGGAGAAGTAGGAATGGGTTTTGGCAGAGGTAGAAAAACAGTTGCGGTTGTTTTGTGCCTGGTTATCATACTGACACTGTTCAACACACAGACGGCGTCGGCAGCACCATGCGCGCATAACAGAAACAAGAAAGTGAGAGTTGAACCGACGTGCGGAAAGGCCGGTTCAATTACTTATTACTGTAGCAAATGTGATACGAAAACGGGATTCGAAACGATACCGGCAACAGGCAATCATTCCTGGGGAAGCTGGATTACGGACAAAAGCGCGTCCTGTACCGAGGGCGGTTCCAGACATCGCGTATGTTCCGGATGCGGTGCGTTGGACACGGATCCGTTGTATGCGTATGGGCATGACTGGAGCAGCTGGCGCAGACAATATGATCCGGACTGTGTGAATGAGGGAAAGGATTACCGGACATGCGATAATTGCGGACGCAGGGAGACAAGACCGGTATCGGAACTCGGTCATTCGATGCAGGGACAGATTAAGAAAGAGTCACCGACTTGCACTAAGGACGGATTTACGGTTCCGAAGTGTTCCCGCTGCGGTGCCGAAGTGGGAAGCAGAACTGTTCTTCCCGCGACCGGACACACATGGGGAGCGTGGATCCGAGATACGGATCCGACCTGTGAAACGGACGGAACCCAGCATCGTTATTGCAGCGTCTGCGGCGCGAGAGATGACGGAACGATCCGTGCGCTCGGACACCAGAACAATGGTCAGGTCAAGAGAGTTGATAAGACCTGCACTACGGATGGATATACGGTTACGATCTGTTCTCGCTGCGGTAAGGAGAACGGAAACAAAAACATCATTAAGGCCGGACATGTCTGGGGAGATTGGCTCAAGGATTCCGACCCGGGGTGCGAAACAACCGGAACAAAGCATCGTATCTGCAGTGCCTGCGGCGCCCGTGAAAACGGAACGATCGATGCTCTCGGGCATCTGAATAACGGCCAGGTCAAGAGAGTGAACAAGACCTGCACCAAGGACGGATATACGGTTACGATCTGTTCTCGTTGCGGTAAAGAGACGGGAACCCCAAATGTGATCAAGGCATCGCATAACTGGAACGATTGGGTAACGGATACCGAAGCAAAATGCGAAGCAGACGGAACCAAGCATCGAACCTGTAAGGATTGCGGAAAAAGAGAAGACGGCACGATCACGAAACTCGGGCATCTTGACAATGGGGAGATCAAGAAGGTTGAACCTACCTGTTCCAAGGCCGGGTATAAGGTGAAGGTGTGCTCCCGCTGTAAAAAGGAGCTGGAAGACCGAACGACGATCAAGGCGACCGGTGTTCACACGTGGAAATCCTGGGTTGTCGATACAGCGGCAACATGTGAAAAGGCAGGCACGAAGCATCATGAATGCAGCGGCTGCGGAAAGAAAGAAACCGAGACGATCGCAAAACTCGGACACCTTTATGAAGGAAAGGTCAAGAGAGTTGAAGCGACTTGTGTTTCGGATGGGTACAGTGTCGTAGTATGCTCTCGCTGCGGCAAAGAGCAGGGGACAAGAACTGTCATCAAGGCCACGGGAAATCATACGTGGGGAGACTGGGTTGTGGATAAGGCCGCAACCTGTGAGGCGGCAGGAACAAAGCACCGTACGTGCAAGTGTTGCAGCAAGAAGGAAACCGGAACGATCCCGAAATTAGGGCATCTTGTTCAGGGTCAGGTCAAGTCGATAAAGCCCACGTGTACGCAGGACGGCTATACGATCGCGGTATGCTCTCGCTGCGGGAAGGAAATGGGGAACAGAGTGAAGATCGCCGCCAAGCATACCTGGGGCGATTGGATCATCGATACTAAGGCAAGCTGCGACAAGGCAGGATCAAAGCACCGTGTCTGCACCGTTTGCGGGAAGAGACAGACAGAATCGATCGACAAGCTGAAGCATGTTTATAATGGAGTGCGCAGAACTGTCGACGCTACCTGTACAAAGGATGGCTACACGGCGATGATATGCTCCCGCTGTGGCGCGGAACAGCAGGAAAACCGTACCGTCATCAAAGCAAAAGGACATAGCTGGGGAGATTGGATAACCGATAAGAAAGCAACTTGCGAAGCAGACGGATCGAAACATCGTGTCTGTAAGGAGTGCGGCGAGAAGGAAACCGGAAAGATCAAGAAACTGGGGCATCTTGTAGACGGTCAGGTCAGGAAAGTGGATGCGACCTGCACAAAGGATGGCTACAGTGTCGTAGTGTGCTCTCGTTGCGGCAAGGACCAGGGAGACAAAAACGTGATCTCCGCGCATCATGTCTGGGGATCGTGGATCGTTGATGAAAATGCATCCTGTGCGAAGGCAGGAAGCAAGCATCGCGTATGCAGCAAGTGTAAAAAAACCGAGACCGAAGTGATTCCCATTTCGGACAAACATTCCATCAACGGAACCATAAAGACCGTGGAAGCGACCTGCGGTAAGGACGGATACAAGGTTATGGTCTGCTCCGTCTGCGGCAAGGAACAGGGCGACAGGACGATCCTTCACAAGACGGGCAAACACACCTGGCAAAAATGGGTTACCGACACGGACGCGACCTGCGAAGGAACCGGTACAAAGCATCGCATCTGCGACGTGTGCGGTGAAAGAGAAGACGGAAAAATCAAGGAACTCGGCCATCTTGTTGAAGGCCAGACCAAAAAGATATATCCCGCGAAGGGTGAGCCCGCTCGCGTGGTTGTTGTGTGCTCTCGGTGTGGTAAGGTAATGAGCGAACTGAGCGTCACTGATACACCTTCTGTAAAACCGAAGCCGGATGGACAGGCATCTGATCCGGATGAGGTTGGGGATGAAGACGAAGATCCTGACGAGAAAAAGGACGAGGATATCGAGAAAAAACCGAAAGTTGAAGACCAGGATCCTGCAGAAAACAAGCAAAATCCTGACAATAATCAGCAAAAACCGGACGAAAAGCAGGAAAAGAATAACGCTGATGGACAGAAGCCTGACGAGAATGGTCAGCGTCAGGACGGCAATGGCCAAAAGGTTGAAAACAACGGCCAAAAGCCTGGAGAAAAAGGACAAAACTCGGGAGGAACCGGGAAAAACACGGATGGAAACGGGCAAAACTCCGGTTCGGCAGATCAGAAGACAACAAAGCCGGATTCAAAACCGGGTTCGGAAAACAACGAATCGACAGATGCGAAACTGACTGTCGGTAAGTCGTCTATAACCGCGGTGTTCTCTTCAGTATCATTTTCCAAGGTCCCGTGGAAAGGCAAGGATGCAACGGTATATCTCAATGGTGTTCAGGGAGATATTCAGATTAAAGTTGCCGGCAATGGGGGAGACTTACCTGAATGGTTGGATTACACTGTTGACGGCGACAAAATTGTATTTCATGTGGATCAAAACTCGAGCAAGGACTTTCGGAGTGTGGTGGTAGTAGTAACGGATACCAAGACACAGAAGTCAATCAATGTTAAGATCTATCAATTGCCATGCAGCGATGAAAAAACACGCAATGAGGCCGAAAGAAACAGAAGGTTGCAGGAAACGAAACCTGAAGATCCGAATGAGAGAGAAGAAATCTCGCATAAGCCCGAATACTATGAAGCGGATACCGATTCTGTATTGGTAGTAATCGACGAAATCCTGAACGAGTCCGTCCCGACTCCGAAGGCAAGCACGAAGCCGGAGCAAACCGTTCCGGATTCTTCGCCGAAGAACGGAAATTCGAAGCCGGAAGCTCAGAGCAAGCCGGATTCTCAGAACGAGCCGGATACTCCGCCTCCGTCGGTACCGTCGAATACCCCGACACCTACGCCAACACCGACATCTACGCCTACACCTACACCGACACCGATCGGTTTAAGAGTGGAGCCTTCGAGAATAGAATTGGGTTCCTATGAGGCGAGCGCAGAAATCGTTAAAGTAAGCGGTTATTCCAAACCGTATGATGTGGTTCCTGATGATGTTAGAATTCCGGAATGGTTGACCGTCGAGAAGGATTCCGATGGTGAGCCGGCCTTTACGGTTGTTGTGTCTGAGAATCCGGGAGATGAAGCCAGAATCGGCACAGTGGGATTTGAGGATAAAAACACCGGTGAAAGGGCTTATCTTGAGGTTGTTCAGTCGGGACACTTTGTTACGGTGGCATTTGATGAGAACAGAGATGAGTACCGCATTCCTGACACGATAACCTATACGGTCGGAGAGCACTATGAACTTCCGGAAGGACCATCGGACCTTGACGGAAAAGCCTTTATCGGTTGGTATACAAGGCGTGAAGGCGGAGAAGAAATAACGAACGATGATGTCGTAAACGGACTTCTCACTACTCTTTATGCGCGCTATGATTCCGAGAAGGTTAAAGTGGAGTTTGTTGTTGAAAACACTCACGGCGAACTTATTCCAAGCCGAGAGACTGTTTATGTTTCTTATGGTGAGAAATTCGGCAAAAATATCCTTCAGATTGCCAATCCGAAAGCGTACAAAATCCTTGTGTGGAAAGACATCAACGGGAATTATTACGATGAAGACACGGTTGTTTCCACGCGTGGTCCGATCGTGCTGTATCCCGTATGGGGAGAGAAGGACCAATATCTGATCATATTTGACGGCAACGGCAATCGGCTCGGACATATGGACAATATGTTCTGCAGATATGATGAGGAGTACGACTGGCCTGCTGTTGGATATGATGACGGAGTAGGATTTGTCGGATGGGGCAAAACCCGAAAAGCCCTCGGTGGCATTCCCGATTATGATCTGGAAGACATTCAAGGGAAGTTCTGTAATATTGTCGGTAAAGACAAGGGTCACATATTCCTGTATGCTCTGTGGAGAGAATCGAAGTACGTAACTTATTATGACCCGATCCGACAGGAAAAAATAGGCACAGATGTTCTTCCGCATATCTTTTCACCGAGAGGACTTGAGGCTTGTCCGAAGTTGCGCCTGGACGGACTTCACTTTATCGGGTGGGTAGAGGAGAAGGACTTCAAAGGACTGGTTGGACAATACATTAAATACGGTCCCAGCAGTGAATATGTTGTCGATGGCCTGAATGATTTAACCCTCTACCCGATGTTCGAGACGGAGGAAGAGGGACAGAAATTCATAGTTTTTTATGATGATAAGAGTGAAAATGATGTTGTTGTAAAACTCTATGATGATAACTGTGATTCTGTAACGATGCCCTATAAAACAATGGGTAACAAACCTTATTTGTTTGGCGGTTGGCGATCCAGAGAAATCGTTAAGCAAAAGGAGAAGTATCTATACGAAGCAAACGATAGCTTTAGTATGAATGATATGTTTCCTAAAGGTGTACAGTATGTTATTTTGGATGCTATTTGGTATTATACCACGCAGGAACTGACTCTCCACCTCAACTATGATGATAAAACGGAAGAAGTTCTTATTTACGATGAAAACTATACTCTTCCGATACCTGAGCGCAGAGGTTATGCTTTTGACGGATGGGAAGATGCGGAACACAAGGAACTCTTTGAGGGCGGCAGTCATTATTCGGTTATCGGACACTATTCGGATCTTTATGCTAGATGGAGACCTGTATCCTTTACGATCGAATATTACGACGGGATTACGGGCGATCTGATCAGTCGAGTGGAAGCCCACGCCGGACAAACGATTACAGAGAGTTATATTTCGATTAACGGTCTGGATTTCAAAGGATGGACGCTTTGGAAATCTTTCGGCTTTTATGGTCGACATGTTATAGTCAGCGATGATGATCTTCCTGATGCGTTGTCGAATAAGGCAGATTCAGGTGATATGTCGACGCACAAGTCGGATCCTGATAATAAACTGACATTTATGCCGGGGGAGGATGTCGTGAATCTTCCGCTTGAAGCCGGAACGATACAGCTTTACAGTTATTATCGCTTGTCTTCCGGTTATGCGAATGGGACCACGGTAATCTATCTCCCCAACAAAGGTTACAGCGCGCCCGGACCGTCACATGATAAAATCGGTGCACAGGTTAGGGTACCTTCTCATGATATGAAGCGATACCGGTGCGAGTTTAACGGTTGGTTGTTGCTGGATATCGGAGGTGTGTACTATGAGGGAGATGTGATCAATCTTCCCGATAAGGAGGGATCGCCGCAAGTTTATTTCATGATGGCTCGGTGGACTTCGGATCATAAGGTGGAAGTAGATCCTGATTGGCCGGGGCAGGAAAAGATCGATCTGTCCGATGATTATCAAGTAGGGGATTTCATAAATACAGCGGATTTGTCGCTGACCGAACGGCCGGGATACTACATTCAGGGATGGAAGACCAATGATGGTGCTGTTTATCCTCTTGATTCGTATGTATCTGTTCCGGACAGAGACTTGACACTGATCCCCATTTGGGCAATAAAGGAATTCCGGATCAAGTATCACAACGGATTCGCACCGGATGAATATGTGTCAATCTATGCGGATTCCGTTACAAGATATACTTTCGATTTGGATATGTTTCCGTGGATTGAAGTTCCCGGTTATAAGTTCCTCGGATGGACAATGGTGAATAGAGCAGATCTTAATATGCCGCCGGTCAATATCGATAAAAAAGATATTATTACCCCGAACAGGACTGAGGTGGTATATCTTGACGGGGATCTTGATCTGTATTCCTGCTATAAGGAATTGGATGTTCCTGACGGACAGGTAATGGTCGTCTATAATCCGATGGGCGGAGTCGGCGGACCCGGTGTAGTATGTTTTGACATTGGTGAAGAATATAACATCAGTGAAATAGAACCGACCCGTGATGGTTATAAATTCCTTGGGTGGTCGTATTATCAGTTTGATACTCGGGTTAATTGTGTTGCCAATGATAAACTCGAGCGTGAAGAAGCGGATAATAAAGTTTATTTGTTCGCTGTTTGGTCATCGCAAACCACAAATGGCTGCAAGAAAGAATTGCAGTCGCTTTACGGAAAAGATGTGATGCCGGACTTCATGTTTGAGAATGAGTACGAGTCGTATGAATGGGAAAAGATCAACGATTATTGCTATTTTGTTATCAAAACGCGAAACTTGGGTACATCAGATAACGACAAGCATATGGTCAGCGATTATATGATCATGGAATACCGTTGCGGTACGTGGTACCTTTCCGGAATGGTCGGAAGTGCAAGCGTAAAGAAGCAAGTTGAATATGACATTTTGACCCATCATAATAATGTGCAGGGACGGTTGGGTATAATTGCGATGGATGCAGCATTTACCATGGCTGAACAGATACCGATCGCAAAAACCATGCTTGCTGGAGAGGAAATCGGAGCACTCTTTATTGATATGGCTTCTAACTGGGGCCTCAGCGAGAGTCATGACGCAGCAGTTGAGTTAACCAGTCGTCTCGCGAGTACAATTTACAAACAGTTGAAGAGCGGTCATGACGATGAGCACTTCATTGCGGATGTTATGGATTCTATTTGGCCTCATATAGTGAACAGTGCTGCACATGGAATTGAGGTTAATGAGGAATTTATCATTGACAGCATTAATGTGATAGGCGGAGCGGTTATTGCGAATGCGAATAATCTGAATCCCCAAAAACTCCAGGCTACTTTTAAAAATGTTGGAGCCTCGATCAATAAGGATGCCAAGGATTGGTGGGACTCTATGCGAGGAGCAAAAGCATTTGATTGTCTGGATGAAATCGGCGATCTTTCGGGTGCATTTAGCTCCGGACTGATCGATCTCGGTGCGTTTGTTTGGTCCAACGCTTGGGAACAGATTAAGATTACTGTTACGAATAAACATCTCGATCCTTTTGGAGATTATGATCTGGCTCTCCAGACATTCCAGTCTGAAGTCGAGAAGAAGTTCGGACCACGGTATGCGAATCAGATTCCTGATGTGATCAATAAGATTTACAGAGCATATTTTGGACAAAATTGATCGTGCTGAAAAATCATCAATGTAAGTATCTGATTTCTTAGCAGGAAAACTAACAGTAAGTTACTCGCCCCAACCGCCGCCTTCGGGCGGCGGTTGTTTTTGCTCTTTCCGGTTTCGCCCTGCACGCCGCACCCCGCGTCTTTCCTTCCCTTCCCCTTGCGCCCCTGCGTGCGTTATGATAAAATATCTTGTTAAGAGCATGTGGAGGAGGAGAGCATGATCGATTACGATGAGATGGAAGCGTATTTGTCGCAGGAGGAGCAGAAACTGGCGGAAGAGCAGGCGATGCTTGAGCGCGACAAAGCGATGATCGAGTTGATGGACTTCGACCCGGAGGACGAGGGGGACTTCGGCGAGGTCAACTTTGTCATCTGCGACGGCTGTGTGAAAAATGTGCGGAATTTTCTGCAGGAGAAGCTGACGGCTGTTCGCAAAGAGTATGATGCCGTGGATGCGAAGCAGCGGAAAGACCGGCACAACATCTGGCTGACGGGCGGCGCGATCGCGCCGATCATTATTTTTCCGACGATCGTCCTGATCTTTTACGGCAAGATCGTCGGCTGGGGTTCGGCGCTTTTGTACATTTTGATCTGGGGGTTCTTTGTTTTCGAGATCATTTCCAAGTTCCTGAACACGCTGTCGGAGTACCGCGTGCGCAGCTCAATCCGGCGGGCGGCGCCGTTCATCGAGGCCAACGGCATTCTGACGTACGAGAAGGAAAAAGAATACGCACACGAGAAGATCAAGATCATCAACGAGCACCTCGAGAAAGTCCGTGTGTTTGAGCGAAAGCTGGACCGGCAGCACGGCCTTTCGGAATCGGACCAGGAGGAACTGCTGAGGCAGAAGGTCCTGCCGATGCCGAAGAACCGGTATACGAGGACAAAGGTCACGTTCTGGGATTATCTTCAGTATCTGAGGACCGGTCGGTGAAAACGGGAGTTTTCGCCAGTCGAGCCGGCTGACCGCTTCAGGATGTTCAGGCATGAGGTTCGACCGGATTATGGGGTGACCCCGCGTTGTGGGGAACGGGAGGAGAAGTATGAGCAATATGAGCAGTATGGATTACGACGAGCTGGACGCTTTTCTGGCGGCAGACGAAGCCCGCTACGCAAAGGAAAAGGAAGCCTGGGAGGCGGAGAGAGCGAAACTTCGCGAAGAGCGCGCGGAGGAGGCGGAGCTGGAAGCATTTCACGATTCGGTCGTCTGGAAGGCCGAGACCGTGAAAAATGCCCTGGAGATGAAGCTTCAGGAAGCCCGTAAGGACATTGAGCAGGTGAATATTGAGAAAAACCGGGACCGTGTCGACATCGCGTACCGCATTCTTTTCTTCTGCGGAGCCCTTTGCGTCTATCCGCTCTGCAGGTTCATTTTCGGAGGAATGGCGAGAGGCTTCGGCGTTCTTTGGGTTTTCTATGGTCTGGCGGCGTTTGCCGCGATCTTTGTGACTACGATGCAGCTTCTCGACTCGCTGGTGCTTTATTTCGGGCGCAGCCGTCTGAAAAATTATCCGAAGATCAACGGCTGTAAGATCCTGACGTACGATCTGGAGCAGCAGGAGGCCGAGGAGCGTGCCGCCAAGGTCGCGAAAAATATCAATGAAGCGGATGAACTGGTCAAGCGCTCCGAACTGCGAGGCGGTCTGAGCGGGCAGGAGTTTGAGCACCTCCAGGCGCTGCAGTATCCGAGCGGCGGGATGAAGAAGGAAGAGTACATCAAACACTATAATTTCGTAGGATTTGTCGAGGGTCTGTTCGGCCGGTAAAATTTTTCCATAAAAAGGAAACCTTCCTCCGTATCTAAAGCAACCGGGATGATAATACGGGGTTTGACGGGAGAAAGGAGAGGGCGACCGGCCCGAATGATGCGATGAAGGGAAAAGAGACTTGTAAGGCTTTGAAGGAGATCCGCAGGAGGATCGCGGAGGCAAATGATATCGAGTACGTGACCGAGGAGTGCCAGCACAAGGGCGAGTGCAAGGGAACCTGCCCCAAATGTGAGGCTGACGTCCGTATGCTTGAGCGCGAACTCAGCAAGAAGAGAAGTGTAGGCAAGAAAGTCGCGCTCGTCGGCGTTGCCGCGGGACTTATGACAACGATGTCCGCGTGCACACCGGATCTCGGTGATATCACTGATCTTGTTAGGCAGGCACTGAGAGGCGGGCAGCCGGGAGCAGAGTTGCAGGGAGTCATTGAGCCGGATCCGTATCCGTTGGCGGGCGACGTTGCGATCATTGACGATTGGCGGATCAATTCGTCGGGCGATGATGACGATGACTCGACATTGGCCGGCAAGATCAAGTTTGATGACTTTGATGGCCTGGAAGGCGAGATCATGCCTCCGGAGCTTATGGATGATGCAGATGGCAATTACTAGACTATATCAGATCACGCAGAACGGCGGCAGCAGTTTCGTTGCCGCCGTTCTTACATAAAGGAGGCGTAAAATGAGCCGGATCACACTTCCATTGATCACGATCTCGCGGCATCGGCTGGTGACGGACGGCGATGGCGTGACGACGCTGGTCGCAGCCAAGGGCTGCCCGCTTTCGTGCCGGTATTGCCTGAACAAAAATGTGCTCGAGGATACGGTTCCGTCACGGCCGGTGACGCCGGAGGAACTGCTCAAAACGGTCGCGATCGACGACCTGTATTTCAAGGCGACCAACGGCGGCGTTGTCTTCGGCGGCGGGGAATCGCTGCTTCACGCGGAGTTTCTGCGCGAGTGGCATGCGATCGCACCGAAGGAGTGGCGCACGATCGCGGAGACCTGCCTCAACGTGCCGTCGGAGCTGTTCGAGACTGCGCTCGACGCGGTGGACTCGTGGATCGTCGACATTAAGGACATGAACCCCGAGATTTACCGGGCATACACCGGAAGGGACAACGGGCAGGTGATCGCAAATCTGAAGCGCCTTGCGGAGGCCGGACGTTGCGGGGATGTCACGGTGCGTGTTCCGCTCATCCCGGGCTACAACACCGAGGAGGATTGCGCGCGGAGCGTCGAGGCGCTGAAAGCGATCGGCAACTGGAAGAACTACGACCTGTTTCGGTATGTGATCCGGGAGTAGAAGAATTATTTTCCTATTTGGAGACGCCGCAATTTGCCGGTTACGATCGGAAGAGAAAACGCTGGGTGATCATCTGAGAGGGCGTGTCCGGCGCAAGATATCTTCTATGAATAAAAAAACCTTGACATCCCGCGGCAAGTGGTCTATATTTTCCTACATACAGCGAAAGACGTTGACGGAGACAGTACCTTGCAGGGAAGGCCAAAGCGAGTCGGGGAGCGGTGAAAGCCCGATGCTGTGAAGTGCAGGCGAAGATCCCTCCGGAGTCGTGCGGGCGAACGGTGATGTGACACGCGGCCATGAGTCGGCGGCACGGACCAAATAGTCGGCACCGGCAGCCTGCCGTTACCGGGCAACGTATAGACTGCGCAGCAGTGTACGCCAAATAGGTGGTATAATGAGAATAACCGGGTCCTCATCCTGTTTCGGATGGGGACCTTTTATGCGCGCTAAGCGAGAGCAGTCCCACCCGCGGGCGGCGGGCGGATGAATGTACGGCACCTCACGGAAACGAAGTTTTCGATGAGGGACGGACAGTCAGACGCGAGCGTACGAAGTACGAGACGGGATTGCCGAGCGCACGTACACCGAGCGAGTTTCGCTCGCGAGGTGACATTCGCACATCATTTTTCGAAAAATAAGCTGGGAGGATAAAACTATGTATGAGAAAGTTGACGCCGGCATGAATTTTGTCGACCGCGAGAAGCAGGTCCTCGAATTCTGGAAGGCTAACGACATTTTCAAAAAGAGCATGGAGTCGCGCAAGAAAGGGCCGACTTATACATTTTACGACGGTCCGCCGACCGCGAACGGCAAGCCGCACATCGGCCACGTGCTGACTCGCGTTATCAAGGATATGATCCCGCGTTACCGCACCATGAAGGGCTATATGGTGCCCCGCAAGGCCGGCTGGGATACCCACGGCCTTCCCGTGGAGATCGAGGTCGAGAAGCTTCTCGGCATCAACGGCAAGGATCAGATCGAGGCGTACGGCCTCGAGCCTTTCATCGACAAATGCAAGGAGTCCGTTTGGAAATACAAGGGCATGTGGGAGGATTTCTCCGGCACTGTCGGTTTCTGGGCGGACATGGACAACCCCTACGTAACGTACCATGACGATTACATCGAGTCCGAGTGGTGGGCGCTTCGCCAGATTTGGGACAAGGGGCTTCTCTACAAGGGCTTCAAGATCGTTCCGTACTGCCCGCGCTGCGGAACGCCTCTGTCTTCGGCTGAGGTTTCGCAGGGCTACAAGACCGTGAAGGAGCGCTCGGCTGTCGTGCGTTTCAAGGCGGTCGGCGAGGATGCGTATTTCCTGGCATGGACGACCACGCCGTGGACGCTGCCTTCGAACGTCGCTCTCTGCGTGAACCCTACGGACACGTATGTGAAGGTGAAGGCTGCCGACGGTTATACTTATTATCTTGCGGAAGCTCTGGCGGACACCGTTCTGGCGCCTCTTAGCAAGGACGGCGCTCCGGCTTACGAAGTCCTCGAGACATTCAAGGGTACCGACCTTGAGCGCCGCGAGTACGAGCCGCTGTATCAGTGCGCTGCCGATGAGGCTAAGAAACAGGGCAAGAAGGCATTTTACGTAACCTGCGACGATTATGTAACCATGTCCGACGGTACCGGTATCGTTCATATCGCGCCGGCCTTCGGTGAGGACGACGCCAACGTAGGCCGCAACTACGACCTGCCGCTTGTACAGATGGTAAATGAAAAGGGTGTGATGCTCGATGTGACTCCTTTCGCAGGCATGCGTTGCAAGCCTACGGCTTCCGAGATGGAAAAGGGCGCGATCAGCGCCGATCCCGAGGTGATCAAGGATCTGTCCGCGAGAAAGCTTCTCTTCGACGCACCGAAGTTTGAGCATGAGTATCCGCACTGCTGGCGCTGCGACACTCCTTTGATCTACTATGCGCGTGAGTCATGGTATATCCGCGAGACCGCTGTCCGGGATGACCTGGTTCGCAACAACAACACCGTAAACTGGATTCCCGAGTCCATCGGCAAAGGCCGTTTCGGCAACTGGCTTGAGAATATTCAGGACTGGGCATTAAGCCGTAACCGTTACTGGGGCACGCCTCTCAACATCTGGGAGTGTGAGTGCGGCCACCGCGAGTGTATCGGAAGCAGAGCAGAACTTGCTGAGCGTTCCGGCAACCCGGACGACGCGAAGGTAGAGCTTCATCGTCCGTATATCGATGCGGTAACGTTCCCCTGCCCGAAGTGCGGCAAGACGATGCACCGCGTTCCCGAGGTTATCGACTGCTGGTTCGACTCCGGCGCGATGCCTTTTGCGCAGCATCATTATCCTTTTGAAAATAAGGACCTTTTCGAGCAGCAGTTCCCGGCACAGTTCATCTCCGAGGCTGTTGACCAGACCCGCGGCTGGTTCCATTCGCTGATGGCGGAGTCGACCTTGCTGTTCAACAAGGCTCCGTACGAGAACGTCATCGTGCTCGGACACGTGCAGGATGAAAACGGCCAGAAGATGAGCAAGTCCAAGGGCAACGCCGTTGATCCGTTTGATGCGCTTGCAAATCTCGGAGCCGATGCGATCCGCTGGTATTTCTACATCAACAGTGCCCCGTGGCTGCCGAACCGCTTCCATGACAAGGCCGTCATCGAGGGCCAGCGCAAGTTCATGGGAACGCTGTGGAACACGTACGCATTTTTCGTACTGTACGCGAACATCGACAATTTCGATGCGACCAAATATACGCTTGACTACGACAAGCTTCCGGTTATGGACCGCTGGCTTCTGTCCCGCCTGATGTCCACGGTGAAGGAGGTTGACGACAACCTCTGGAACTACCGCATCCCCGAGGCTGCACGCGCTCTTGATTCGTTTGTTGACGAGATGAGCAACTGGTATGTGCGCCGCGGCCGCGAGCGTTTCTGGGCGAAGGGCATGGAGCAGGACAAGATCAATGCTTACATGACGCTTTACACCGCGCTTGTTACGATCGCGAAGACCGCAGCTCCGATGATCCCGTTCATGAGCGAGGCAATCTACCGCAATCTGGTTTGCAGCATTGACACGATGGCGCCCGAGAGTGTTCATCTGTGTGATTTCCCAAAGGTTGAGGAGGCGTGGATCGACGCTCCTTTGGAGAAGAACATGGAAGAGGTCCTCGACATTGTTGTTCTCGGCCGCGCATGCCGCAACGCTTCCAATATCAAGCAGCGTCAGCCTATGTCCGAGATGTATGTCAAGAACGATGTTGCTCTGAATGAATTCTATAAGGAGATCATCGAGGACGAGCTGAATGTGAAGGAAGTCACCTTCCGTGAGGATGTAAGCGAGTTCACGGGCTACACCTTTAAGCCGCAGCTTCGCACTCTCGGCAAGCGATTCGGTAAGCAGATTAACGCTGTGAAGGAAGCTCTTCTGGCGCTTGACTCCGCAAAGGCAATGGCTGAGCTGAATGCCACCGGTTCCGTTACCGTTTCGGTTGACGGCGTTGACGAGCAGATCGCGAAGGACGACCTGCTGATCGAAGCCAAGAAGGTGGACGGATATGTATCCGACTCCGACGGTAAGATCACCGTTGTCATGAACACGATGCTCACTCCCGAACTCATCGAGGAAGGCTATGTCCGTGAGGTCATCAGCAAGGTTCAGACGATGCGCAAGGAAGCAGACTTTGAGGTTATGGACCACATCACGGTTGTGATGACCGGCAGCGCGAAACTGGCAGACATCTGCTCGAAGAATGAGGCGTTCATCAGCCGCATCGTTCTGGCTGACGAGATCCGTTACGACAGTTCCGTTGACGGCGGTTACACCAAGGATTGGAACATCAATGGTGAGGACGTGACGATCACGGTTGTTCGGAAATGATCGGAACGGACGTTTTTAACAGGTTTCAAACAAAACATGTGATTGGAATTGAAGAAGTATGGCGGGCCGATGCCCGCCATACTTCTTTTTATGCCAGAACTGGTGCGATTTGGTGGAATTGCGGTGGAAAAGGTGGACTAGCAAGCGTTACCACCGCAATTCCGGAGCGGACCAGGCTTGTCGGGACCGGTTGTTTTTGGAAATTGCGGTAGAAAGGTGAATTGGCAAGCGTTACCACCGCAATTCCGGAGCGGACCAGGCTTGTTGGGACCGGTTGCTTTTGGAAATTGCGGTAGAATGGTGGATTGGCAAGCGTTACCACCGCAATTCCGGGGCAAATCAGGCTTGTCAGAACCGATTACTTTTGTGAATTGCGGTGAAAAGATGAATCGACAAACTTACCACCGCAATTTTGTTCATTTATTATGGTGGAAGCTTGCTTTGTCTCTTATGTTACGGTTGTGATATGTCATAAGTACTAATTCTTACCGCATTTTTTCAGAATGGCCAGTTATGTCGGTTGCCTTTTTTGCGCTGATACATGGTGCTATAATAACACTACGTTATGGCATCGCAAAGGAAAGCTGTTTACGGAGGTATGATCAGAGCGATAAGTGTGATAGGTGCTATAAGTGTGCTCGGTGCGATCAGTGCTATAAGCGCGATAATTGCGGGGGAGAAATCGTTAATGAAACAGAGGCTTTTTCTTGACTTGGAACAAGAAATTATCGAGACGCAGAGGATAATCCAAAAAACTATAAAAGAATTGAAAAAACTTCCAGAGGGAAATCTGGAGGTGGGAAGAGTGCAGAAGAAATATGTCCAATACCATGCGGTGTTTGTTAAGAACGGAAGAAGAGAAAGATCGTATATCACTCGGGACAATATGAAATTAGCCAGGCAACTCGCGCAGCGATCGTATGAAAACAGATTGGTCAAAGCTGCTTCCGAAAAGCTGCGGGGCCTGACGCAGGTGATGAAGGTACTGAAAGAAAATGATCTGCCGGATGTATATGAACGTGAGACGCCGGAACGCAGAGAATTGATCACTCCCATGATACCGACGGACAAGCTATATGTCGAACAGTGGTACGCAGAGCACGGGGGAGACGAAAACTCGTTTCCCATGACTACGGCGTACACGACTATTCGCGGAGAGACGGTCCGATCGAAATCGGAGAAAATGATTGCCGACACATATTACACGGAGGGTGTCCCGTATGTATATGAGCCAAAGTTAATCTTGCCAAACGGGAGGGTTGTATATCCTGACTTTGCCGTGCTGAACGTGTCGGAGAGAAAGACGCTCTATCATGAACACTTTGGCATGATGGATGATGAAGAGTATCGGAAAAATGCGGTTGACAAGATCCGCCGTTACAATGCAAACGGATATTGGGCGGGAGATCCCATGCTATTTACGTTTGAGGGAGAAACAATACCGTTTGATCAAGAAGAATTGGCAAGAATCGTACATGAAAAACTGCAGTAACTGGAGAAACGGTTGAGATTGGGATAGCTGTGTGACTACGACGGGAATGGCCGCGTAATGGGAATAGTATCGCGGTGGGAATGGCAACGCGAAGGGAACAGACACTCACCGGACGGGAATGGCGGCGCTGAGGGAATGTTAAGGGAATGGCAATTCAGCGGAGAGAGAAACAAGTGCTGCAAACAACGACGGAAACAAACGTGTTAAATCTCTTTCGATTCCGAACGGAGTTTGATATAATAACCGAAGCATTTGCTCGTGGAAAGAAGAAAACAGAGCCGGCGAAACAGTGTTTTCGTCGAAGGCACATATGTGAGTATGGAAGGGAAAGACAAAGTATGGGCAGCATAACAAGTCTGTTTGGAAATAAACAAAACGGTTTGCAAAAAAAGAAACGAGTCGATCTATTGAATAACCAACGGCGTGGGTGGTTCAAAAAGATGCGAAAAGGCGTGATC
>JBGUPV010000049.1:0-7123 GCA_045130455.1 Lachnospiraceae bacterium
CGGCTCACCGCCGAACATGCTGAAGCTCATGCGGGAGTATTTGGCGAGGTTGAAGGCTTTGATCTGCTCGCGGCCGTTGCGTTTCTCGTCGAGGATCTTGATGCTCTTGATCTTGTCGACCCGAAAATGCTTGACGCTGTCGGCCTCCTCGTCGTAGGCGATCAGGTAATAGTTCTCGTGGTCCCACGTGAGCGCCCAGGGGCTTACGACATAAGGCTGCTCGCGATGCGGGATCATCCGCTTGTCCGTGTTCCACTGCATGTATTCGAAGCGGATCTGGCGGTTCTCGGCGATCGCGCGGTGCAGGTCGTCCACGTAATAGTAGATGCTCTCGTTCATCGTCTTGACGCGGCCCTGGACGTAGACCTGGCGCTTGAGCTGCGCGGCCTCGTAGTCGCTCGCCATGCCGGTCAGCTTGCGGATGAGCTCGTGCGACTTCTTTTCCGTGATGAACCGGGAGGACTGGATCGCGTCCACGAGAAGCTTGAGCTCGGCGATCTCGAACTTCTTGCTGCCCACGTGGTAGTAATAGTTGCGACCGATCTTCTCGCCGATCACCTCGATGCCGAGGACACTCAGCGCCTCGAGGTCGTCGTAGAGGCTCTTGCGGTCCGCGGTCACACCGTAGGCCTCCAGCGCCTTCCGGATCTCGGGCATCGTGATCATGTGCTCGTCGTCGGTCTTCTCGGTCATGATCTGACTCAGATAGTATAGTTTCAGCTTCTGATTGGCTCCCTTGGGCATGTCGTCCTCCTCTCCCGATAACTTTTTACGGCTGATAAGCCGAACTAACAAAAAATGATATCATTTTCCGTCAAAAATCGAGAAGCATCCCCCTGCAAAATCCACTATACTGAGCTCGTAAACAAAACAAATCGTCACTAACGCAAAGGAGGATGTACTATGAAACTGTTTCGTAAAAAAGAAAAGATTGTGCTCAGATCAGTTCAGCAGAAGGAAGATTTCATCGAGAAACTCGAGAAGGCTAATGTAGCTTACGATATTCGCGAAGACAGAGACGACTCCTCTTTCATCATTCGCGTATATGCTGGTGACCTTCAGAAAGTTATGTGATGCTATTCCTATCCCTTGATACTTGATCCGGCTGCGTAACGGGTATTGGCCGAATACCTGTTACGCAGTTTTTTTGTATCATCGCTAGCGGTCGCCGCGGGCGTACAATGCGCGGTACTCGCCCGGTGCCATGCCCTTCTCCTCGTGGAAGACCCGGTTGAAACTCGGGATACTCTGGAAGCCCGACAGCATCGCGACTTCCGTCAGTGACCGTCCTTCCTGCGCGAGCAATTCCGAGGCTTTCTCGAGTCGTATCATATTTAACCACTTGTTGTAGTTCATGCCGGTCACGTGCTTGAAGATCCTCGAAAAATAATCCTTGCTGATACCGGCCATCTCCGCCATCGTTCCCTGCGAAAGATCGTCCGCCGTCAGGTTGTTTTTGATGTAGTCGGTGACCATGATCATGCGCTTCATCACGTCGTTCGAGTAGCCCTCCGGCGCCTCCGCCTCCATCTCCGGCGACAGCTCCTTGCGGTGCTCCAGAAGCGTCAGCATGAACTCCATCAGAAGCATGCAGCACCGCATCTCCTTGTCGACCATTTCGGAGAAAAATATGTCTTTCATGCTGTGCGCAAGCTTGCCCAGTTTCGCCGCCAGCTCCGGGTGCGCGCTCACGCTCACGATGTGCAGGTTGCGGTACAGATGCATGATGCGCTGCAGGTCAAAGAGCGAGTTGATAAATGCGTGCGAGAACTGGATGACCAGCGCGTCCCTGCGGTCCGCGTCCACGATCGAATGCATCTCCATCGGCCACACCAGCACCAGGTCATTTGACGCCAGGCTGTATGTGTTCTTGCCGACTGTGTAGATGTTGGTCTCGCCCGACCCCACGAGCATGATCTCCCCGTACGAATGCCAGTGCATCTGGTAGCTCCGCCGCTTGGAGCCCGTGGACATATTGAACGCGCTTCTCGTCTCGAAGCCGTAGGTTTCGTATGTGCTGTAATCCATGCGGGGACCTCCTTTCAGGGGGATGTTCCGTGTTACCGGCTGGATATGTTACGTGGTTTCTGCGGTTGCTTTACGCCGGGTTCTGAGGTGTTTGCGATTTACTCCGTGTATGGCGTCTCGGTCGGTCCGAGGTACGATGCCGTGGGCTCGATTCCCTCGGCAAATACGACGATCTTTGTGAGCACCAGCCCCGGTCCGAGCGCGCATACGCTCAGTGTGTTGACGCCGGCTTTGAGCTCGACCGTCACATCGGTGCAGCGGTTGTTGTCGAGCACGCCCTTCGCCCACACGGGACTGCCGTCGCCGACGCGGAAACCGTCCGCCACCATGTTGATCTTCTTCATACGGCTGTCGCCGACCGCGATTCCCGCGAACAATTCCGGAATTCTTCCGGCCGGGTTGCTCGGGTTCGTGTAGAGCCGCACCGTATAGCGCCCGTCGCTAGGCACCTCAAACCGGTACGACACCGAAGGCGCCTGCTTGCCGGCGAACGATGCGTCCTGCGGAAAAGCCTTGACCGCTGAGAGCGTCCGCCCGTAATCCGGCAGAATCTCGAACCGGCCTTCCTTCGTGTCGGTCTTGTACGCGTAGTGCTCCGCCTCCATCGAGATGTAGCAATACTGTGCCATGCCCTCGCGCCATGCGGCGGGCATCCTGCGAAGCGACTCGAAGTCGATCGGCAGTCCGCACCACGTAAAGGTTCGCTCTGCTGCGTTGACGTTCTTTGCAGCCATCGCCACGGGAACTCTTACTTTTGCGTGCCCTGCGGCAGCGTGAACAGTTATTTCAATGTCGGGGATGATATCGTTCCCGACCTTCATCTCTTTACTCTCTTTTGCCTCATTTGCCTTGGCTTTGCTCTTGCCTGTGAGGCTCTTGCTAAGCTTCTCGCGGTCAACTTTGACCGTGATCTCTACAAGCTGCTCTGCCCGGACGATTCCCTCGCTCCGCCCTACGGCGATCGCGTCATTGTTCGTCTCGATCCGGTATCGCACCGGCTTCGCGGAAGCGGTGGAGAGGCGGATTGTAGCCAGCTCATTTGCCGGAATTAAGAACGCGCCGAGCACCAGCTCGCGGGCGGTCCAGGGCGTGCCCTCCGTATGCTGGTTCGTCCCCGGGATGGAGACGATCAGTCTCTCTTTGTCGGCCGGCTCGAGCGTGTGGACGATCGGGTTGCGGCACTCTTCCTCGCACCAGTTGCGGAAGCCGATGTGCTCGGACATGCCCATGCCGTACCATTGGCCGCGGTTGATCGTGTGCAGCTCCTGCACAAGCTTGCGGTCGAGCTCGAAGCACGCGCTGATGTCCTTCGCAAGCTTATTTGCATACGTGCTGCCCATCGCGGCGTACGCGTGATTCTGCGTCGTCAGGAGCCACATGCGCTGGATATTCAGGTTTGCCATGAGCGGCAGATACACCAGTTCGTAGTAGCCGTACGCAGCCTCCCCCGAGATCTCGCCCCGAAGCTTCTCAGCCGCCTTCATCAACCGCTCGCACTCCGCAAGCAGCCTGTCGCTCTCGCCATAGGCCATTGCCGCGTACACCTCGTCACTGAGCGCCTCCGTGCGTCTCGCGCCGGTGATCTTCGTGTAGCCGCGCAGCAGCTTAGCCATCTTCGCGCACTCTCTGCGGTCCGCAAGCCCCGCCAGGTGCCTGCCCGCAAAAGCCTTCGTGTATTTGCCCGCGCTCTCCGGGTCGCTGCTTCCGTAGCGCTCGTAGTCGTAGGCCAGATCCAGGAAATACGCCAGCGGGAATTCATTGGAAAATATGTCGCCCACGTTGACGATCCACAGCTCGCGAATGCCGTTATCGTAGGCCGTCGTCATCTGCTCCCAAACCTTCGGAAGGTAAGACGTGTTGAACCACTCGTACGAGATCGGATAGCCGTGATAATCAAAATGATAATACATGCCGTAGCCGCCGTTGTGCTCGCGCATGTGCGCGGTCGGCAGCGTGCGGAGATTGCCGTAGTTGTCGTCGCACAGCATCAGCGTGACGCCCTCAAGCTCCGGGTCATCCATGAGTCCCGGCGTCGTCTCGTCGCCGTAGAAATACGGCTCGACCTCCTTGTACAGCGCCAGCATCCGCGGCACCTTCGCAAGGTCCTTGTTCACGTACTTCTTGATCAGCGCATTTTGCGTCTTGAGGACGCTGCGGAGCAGGTTGATGTTGTCCGCGAGCGTCGCCTCATGCCCTAGGATCGCGGTGTCGGCCTCGCCTCTCATGCCGACGGTGATCACATTTTCAAAACCGCCGCTGCGCTTTAAGCCGTCCTCCCAGAACCGCGTGATGCCCTTCTCGTTCGAGAGGAAATTCCACGCGTCGCCGTACACGGAATCCTTGCCGCGCACGTGCTTGTACTCCTCGCCCTGGCGGCAGCACGGCTCGTGGTGGGACGCACCCATGACCACACCGAGCTCATCCGCGAGGCGCGCATTCTCAAGCCCCGGTCCGTCCTCGGGAAATACTGCCGACCACATGGCCGGCCACAGATAATTGCCCTTCAGCCGGAGCAACAATTCAAATACATGCGCATATACCTTCGCGTTAAAACCGCCGAAGTTCTTCGCGCAGAAGTTTCCAAACGCCGGCCACTCGTCGTTGATAAAGAACCCTCGGAATCGTACCGATGGTTCCTTCGACACGAACGAGAAGCCCTCCTCGAGCGTGAACTCCGCGAGCTTCGCCGGCTTGATGCTCAGCCAGTCCGTAAACGGCGACACCCCGAGCATCTCGGAAAGGTGAAACAGTCCGTAGATCGTGCCGCGCTTATCGCTGCCCGCGATCACGAGCGCGTCCTTGGCAGGTGCTGCGAGAAGTTCTTTGGGAACATTCTTAAGCACCGTGAAGGAAAATACTTCTCTCTTGCCTTCGATCGCCGCGATATCGATCAGTCCGGCCTTCCCGAGCGCATCAATGACACTGCTGCGCCCGACCGTTCCGAAGATGATCGGAGCGGTTGCTTTTCCGGAACTCTTTGCGATTTCAGCCGCTTTTGCGAAAGCCTCTTTGGCCTCCGTCACCGCCGGCTTCGCGCCGAATACAGCCTTCATATCCTCGGCGACGCGGTCCGCGATCTTGCAGACTCCGCTCCACTCTCCGTCGCCGTATAATAATGCGGTCCGACCCGCCTTAATTCGTTCACCTGACAGCTTAAAATCCATGTGTGCACACTCCCAAAAAGTTGATACTCAATTATAGCACATTATCGGGCATTTGAGGGAAATTTATTGCACTCTGAGCACATGTTTTTTCCGCCGGGGCGCGATGTCAGGAAATCCGACTCTTTTGGGCATTTTTCGAGTGTTGAAAAGAAGCCGGAGGAACCCTGCGCGGATTCCCCCGACTTCCTAGAAATCAACGAGGTAAATACTGATGTTGATCTGGCGGAACGACCCCTTTTCCTCGAGGCGAACGATCCTTGCCGTGAGGTATTTGCCGGCGTCCATCAGGCGGGCAAATACGATGTTGTCCTTCTCCGGAATATACCCGAGTTTCCGCTCCTCACCGTCGAGCACGAGGATCGCTTTGTCGTCAAACCGGTTGTCCGGCTCGCGTCGAAGCGCCAGCGTGTCACCGACCTTCAAACCGTCGAAGACCGACGTATCCTTGATAAAGCCCGTCCCCGCCACGTACGAATCAAACAAAAGCACTTCGGTGCGCAGCGGCTTGAGCATCGCCGCCACCGTCCCCCGGTTCGCAAGTGCGACCACATTGTCCGTTTTTATCGTCAGTTCATTGTCCATATCATCTTCACTCCTCCGTCCTTGAGCATTTCCTCCAGCGCCCGCTCGAGCGACTCGCGGTACTGCGTGTAGTCGTCGCGCTCCATCTCAAGCTGCTCGTGCATCGCCTTCTTGCGCTCCTCGTCCGCCAACAACTCCCCGTACGTGTACGGCTCCGTCGTGATGATGTCGTTGATCTGCCGCTCCAGGCGCTCGATGCGCGCCTCGATGTCATTGATCTCGACGGCCGATGCTTCCTCCCCGAGGGCCTCCATCTCCTTGCGCACCAGCACCTCCAAGTCCTCGAGTTCGTCCACGTTGCTGTGGTGGTACGCGTGCACAATCTTCTCCCAGAGCTCCTGAAGCGTCTCATTTTCCGAGGTCTTCGGGAAAATGTCGGGGTGCATCTTCTTGGCCAGCCTGCGGTAAATTTTCTTCGCCCGGCTCAGGCGGAACTCGTCGATGGTCTTCGCGTTCTTGGCAGCCTCATTTTCCTCCTTGAGGGACTCCAATTGCATATAATACAGCTTCATCTCGCCTTCGATCTCGCTCTTCATCTTCGCGACGTCCACTGCCAGCCCGCGGTTCATGCGGCGCCGGCAATAGCTGATGGTCTTCTTCACCTTGATGCACTCGACCTTCAGCTCAAAGTTCTCCCGGATCAATTCGCCGAACTCCTGAGTGTACGTGGTGAGAAATGACCCGGCGAGCTTCAGAACCTCCTCCCGGCGGACCAGCAGATCCTCGTACTCGACGAGACGCGCGTCGGGACTGTTGAAATCATTCATGGTGCACCTCCTTACTCCAAACGGCTGATGTCGTAGATACTGTCATAGACCTCAGTGACCTTGTGGCCGTTCACGCACGCCTTCGCACAGAAGTCCGCAAAATCACGGTAGAAATAGCCCTCAAAGTTGATCGCGCGCTCCTCGCCCTCGCCCGTAACCTCCAGCTCAAACGGCCTCGCGCTGTAGGCGAATTCGTACCGCCCGGGCTCCTGCGTCAAGTAAAACAAGTCGTAGAAGTCAGCCTTCTTCGCGTCAAATGGCTTCAGCGTGTAGGTAAGCCTCACGATCCTGCCCATCACCTCGATATTCCCCCAAAACGCGTCGTACGACAACCGCTCCGCCAGGAACCGCTTCGCCTGCTTGAGCAGCCTAAGGGCCTCGTCCGACCGCCCCTGCTCGGCGCGAATCCCCGCCAGCCGGTACGCGATCTCAGGAAAAGGATCATTCAGAAGCTTCGGCTGCTTGACCTTCTCATAGCTCTCCTCGATCATCTCTCGGTATTTGTCCTCGTCCTTCTCGACGTAGCACCCGAACCGATACATATCCGCGATCTTGAACCGGCACCACAGGCTCCCCTTGTTG
>JBGUPV010000050.1:0-3240 GCA_045130455.1 Lachnospiraceae bacterium
TTGGCCCGAACGCCGGCGATGCGCATCGCCTCGATCGTCCGCTTGTTCAGCGTTCCGATGTTGATGTTCAGGCCGCCGCAGACCTCCGTGATCTCCGCGACTTCGTCCGCGTCGTCCGCCATGATCGGCGAACCTCCGCAAGCCAGAAGGATGTTCGCGCAGTCGTTGACCGTCACGTAGTTGGTAATATTATGGACAAGCGGATGACCGCTTCTGACATTGGCAAGCATTTCTCCGAGCATGGTATTACTCCTTTCCGTCGGTGCCGAGCGACTCCTGCATCGAGCGCAGCGCGCCGGCCCTCTTAAGGCTGAACAGAATGACTGCGGAGATAGCCGCGCCCGCAGCCGTCGAGATCAAAAACGGAATGACATATACGTAAAATGCGATCTTCGAAGCATCCTGCCCCATGAACAGGACCGCGATCGGATACGCGCACAGACCGCCGAGAACGGCCGTGCCGAACACTTCGCCGACCAGAGTTGCCGGAATGTGCCGTGACTTTTTGTACACGATCCCGCACAGAAGCGCACCGAACATGCTTCCCGGAAACGCCAGAAGGCTGCCGAGCCCGGTCAGGTTCCGGATCAGGGATGCGACAAATGCGGTGCCGACCCCGTAAGCGGGTCCGAGCAGAACCGCACACAGAATGTTGATCATATGCTGGACCGGAGCGCATTTGCTGCCGAACATCGGGAACGAGAACAGGCTCCCGACCACGGCGACCGCGCAGAACATGCCGGCCAGCGTCATTTTCAGAACATTGGTTTTTTTCATACTGCTTACTCCTTTGAGATATCGGAACACGGCTGTGATCACGCAGCGACGCTTCCGTAATAGTTTCGGGATCGTTTGCCGGCGCTTCGCCGCCTTACGATCTCCGTCCGGAAATTCGGTCGATGCTTACTGGCATCCTCTCACGCCGGAACACGGCTTCCCATCGCTGCTGTACAAGACGCAGGGCGCTCCCCCTCCGTCCGCCACCGAAGTGGACACCGATTCCTCCTTTCCCAAAGAAATAAAACAGGAGACACCCCCGCGGATGCCTCCCGTGAATAATCATTATGACGACTACCTCCGGCGGCATGATCCGCATCAGGTTGAAGGGTCGAAGTTCTCCAACTTCCTCTCAGCCTGTCCGCACAGACTCCCCTGTCTTCTACTCTGCTGTAAGTTATACTCTATATCCCGCCGAAAATCAAGTCATTTTTCGCTCGATTCAGGCATACTTTCGTCTCTCAGTTTCTGCGGAGGATCATAGTCTCCGCCGAAAAATCACACGTCGCCGCGCCGTAGCGGAGTTCCTCGCGATACCCGGACAGATCGACGCCCTGCGCCGCCGCGAATTCCGCGAGTGAAACAGATCCGGCGAACCGGTGATACACACAAAGCGCCCTGTCCCCGAGTTCCCGCAGAACAAGCTGCGACCCGGTCGGCTCGTTGTAACTCACCGTGTCGGCCGCGATCACCGTCGTCGTGCCGTCCTTGATGATCGGTGCCGCCTCGCGGTAAAATGCGATCGCATCATCGAGCAGCTGTGACTGACGCTCGTTTAGATCATAGATGTCGCCGCTTAGGCCCATGCGCCCGAGCATCGTTGCGCACAGCGAATAAAAGATCCGCTCCTCCGAGTCCGCCGCGCGAAGCACCGCCCAGATCTGGCTTTGTTCCGGCCGGATCACCCGCTGAAGGTTCGCCGCGATCAGCGGAAGCGACACGATCTCATGCGCGTCGGAAAAGCTTGCCTGGGATGCCAACTCCATGAACGACGGCTCGAGGCGATGCCCGCCGCTTGAGCAGTTTTCGATCACAAGCTCCGGGATCTGCTCCCTCATTTTCCGGAAGAAACGCTGCGTCGCCAGCACCTTCCGGCGAAGATTCTCCCCGAGGCTCTCCGGACCGTCGCAGCCGATGCCCATCGTGTCGTTGTAGTCGACTTTGATATAGCCGAAACCATCGTTCTTCAGGCGGTCGATGACATTTTCCTGAAGGAACTGCTCCACATACGGGTCTTCCATATCCCAGAACCGAGCCCCGCCGATGGTCAGCGGAACGCCGTCCTTCTTCACAAAATGAGCCGGATCGTCGAACACGCCCGACTTCGGCCCCGCGACCTCGAACTCGAACCAGATGCCCGGGATCATGCCCCGCTCGCGGATATAGTCCGAGAGCTCGCGCAGGCCGTTCGGAAAACGCTTGCGGTTGATGCTCCAGTCGCCCCGGTACTCCCACCAGTAGCCGCAGTCCGAATACCACCCGGAATCCATCACAAGGAACTGAATCCCGCGCCCGGCCAGCTTGTCCACCAGTTTCTTCAGGTTGTCGATCGTCGGATTGCCCCACGTCGTGCAGTACTCGTTAAATGTGATCCCCATCGAGTCGTCCGCCGGGCTGATGTCCGGATGCTGCGCTTTCACCAGCCGGTCGCAGACTTCCTCCAGAGATCTTCCCGTCGCCACGACAGCCTTCGGTGCCTCCAGCAACTCGCCCGGACGGATTGTCTTCGTCCACGCTCCGAAATCACGGTCCGCGATACCGCCGGCAAGCGTCACCACATCGCCCGCGCGAACCACAAGCTCGATCTGCCAGGAAGCCGGCGAATACAACTGAACCGCCGTAAACTCTCCCGTCGAACTGTCCTCGAGGGCGACAAACGGAAAATACTTCCGCACCGGCATGGAACCGACATTGCCGAACTTCTCCACACGGAATGCCATGTGATTCCACGCCTGCTCCATGTTCATCTCGCGAAGGTCATCGGTCTTCACGCGACCTTCCGCACTCCAGAACGAAAGAATTCGATGAACCCTGTCTGCCTTGATCCCCGGGATCAGAAACGATGTCATCATCTCCAGCGTGACCGCCGAATCGGAATTGTTAACAAAACTCGTGCGCACTTCGTACGCCTCGCTGTACGGGCTCTTCGTCGTCACCGACGTAAGACACAGCCCGTCCTCCGACCGCATCGTGACACGCCCTTCATTTTCCTCCGCATCGCCGAAGCGACGCATCGTGGAGCTTCCAAGCATCGTCAATCCGCAGGAATAAAATCCTGCATACTCGTCCCCTGCAATCTTGATCTCTGCTTTACTCGCAATATTCATAGTTTCCCCTTTACGCGCACCGGCTCCGCGCTGCCGGTGATCTTCAAATATTTCTTTACTGCAGCCGTTGGGAGTTCGATTAATGGCTCGACGATTATTCTACCATCTCAGAACAAAAGAAACAAGGAGCCTATTT
>JBGUPV010000051.1:0-20700 GCA_045130455.1 Lachnospiraceae bacterium
ACGTCGGATATGACGATCCCGGAGGTCGAGGCGAGACTCCTCGAACTCTGCGGTGCGGGGAAAAACGATTTTTTCGCGTGAGTGTCCCGGGCGGGGCACAGACGGAGAAGAAGAGCGCGAACGGTAAGCCGGGCCGCGTGATCGTCGCGAAGACGGCGGGGTTCTGCTTCGGCGTGAAGCGCGCGGTGGACACCGTGTGGCGCTTAAGTGAAGGAAAGCATCAGCCGGTCTACACCTACGGACCGATCATCCACAATGAAAATGTGGTGGCCTCGCTTGCGGAGCGCGGCGTTTCGGTGATCGGATCGGAGGAGGATCTCGCGAAGATCACGGAGGGAACCATCGTCATCCGGTCCCACGGCGTGCCGAAACAGGTGCACGAGAAACTGCAGTCGATGGCGGAGGCATCCGACGGAAAGCTGCGCGTCGAGGACGCGACATGTCCGTTCGTGAAAAAGATCCATCGCATCGTCGCGGAGCGCAGCGCGGCGGGAGAAGATATCATCCTATGCGGTGACGCAAAGCATCCCGAAGTGCAGGGCATCGTCGGGTGGTGCGAAACCGGCGCGACGGTGATCTCAACGCCCGAAGAAGCCCGCGAAGCAGCCGAAAAAGCCGCGGAAAACGGTCGAAAGATCTGTATCGTGGCACAGACGACGTTTAACTACATAAAATTCAAAGATTTTGTTGAAATTTTTAAAAAAATCGGTTACAATGAGCGAGATAGTGCGGTAAATACTATCTGCAATGCCACGGAAGAGAGACAGACGGAGGCGCGGTCGCTTGCCAAAGCGTGTGACGCGATGGTGGTGATCGGCAGCGCGAACAGTTCCAACACGCGCAAATTATACGAGATTGCATCGCGGGAGTGCCCGAACACATACTACGTGCAATCGGTTCCGGACCTGGACACCTTACCATTACATTCGTTTCGTTGCGTAGGTATTACGGCAGGGGCATCAACCCCGAGAAATATCATCGAGGAGGTTCATGACATCATGGACAATATGGAATTTGACCAGCTTTTGGAGGAGTCATTCAAAACTATACGAAACGGAGAGGTCGTTGAGGGCACGGTTATTGGCGTCAAGGAAGACGAGATTGCTTTGAACATCGGATACAAGTCCGACGGCATCATCACCCGGAACGAGTATTCCGGACAGCCGGTTGCGGATCTTCGCGAGGTTGTTCACGAAGGTGACACCCTTACCGCGAAGGTAATCCGTGTGAACGACGGCGAGGGCCAGGTGCTCCTCAGCCGCAGAAAGCTCAACTTCGAGCGTACGAGCGCTGTTCTTCAGGAAGCATTCGATCAGAACACGGTTCTGACGGCGAAGGTTGCATCCGTTGTTGACGGCGGTCTTAATGTCATGGTTGACGATTGCCGCGTATTTATCCCGGCAAGCCTTGTTTCGGATGTGTACGAGAAGGATCTCACCAAGTTCCAGGATCAGGAGATCGAGTTCCGGATCACCGAGTACAACCCGAAGAAGAGACGCATCATCGGCAACCGCAAGCAGCTCCTTCTGGAGCGCCGCAAGGAGAAGATGGATTCGCTTCTCTCGACGCTCAAGGAAGGCGATGTCATTGACGGCGTTGTTAAGAATGTTACGGAGTTCGGCGCATTTGTCGATATCGGCGGCGTAGACGGACTTCTCCATATTTCCGAGATCTCCTGGGGCCGTATCGAGAATCCCAAGAAGGTCTTCAAGACCGGCGATACCGTTCGCGTGTTCGTTAAGAGCATCAACGGCAACAAGATCGGTCTGAGCGCGAAGTTCGAGGATCAGAATCCTTGGCAGAACGCTGAGGAGCGTTTCGTTCCCGGCACGATCGTTACCGGTACGGTTGCCCGCATGACGGCATTCGGCGCATTTGTCGAGATCGCCAAGGGTGTTGACGCGCTCCTGCATGTTTCCCAGATTTCCAGAAAGCGCGTTGAGAAGCCGTCCGATGTACTTTCCATCGGTCAGGAGATCACCGCCCGCATCGTGGACTTCAATCCGGAAGAGAAGAAGATCAGCCTCAGCATCAAGGCGCTTGACGACGAGGGTGATTACGGCTCTGACGAGGAGGCTCCCGTAGAGGAGGCTGTTTCCGAGGAAGCACCGGTTGAAGAGACGGAAGCATAATCGATCAAACGTAAAATGTGGGAACAAGAGCACATTGGGTTATCCCCATTGTGCTCTTTTCAATATCAAAGGGTCTGCTGCGGTTTGCGGCAGGTCCGGACGGAGGAGCCAATGGACGGAGATATGATTCGCGTGGCGGTGGACGCCATGGGCGGTGACAACGCGCCCGACGAGATCATCAAGGGAGCCGTGGAAGCGATCAACGCGCATCCGGAGCTGATCGTAACGCTGGTCGGCAAGGAGGAGATCGTTCGCGAGAAGCTTGCCGCGTACACCTACAACGCGGAGCAGATCACGATCGTGAATGCGACAGAGGAGATCTCGTGTGACGAGCCTCCGGTGGAAGCGGTGCGCAAGAAGAGAGATTCCTCCCTCACGGTAGCGCTCAATCTCGTCCGCCACAAGGAATGCGACGCATTTGTCTCCGCGGGAAGTACCGGAGCGATCCTGGCGGGAGGCCAGATTCTGGTCGGCAGGATCCGCGGTATCGAGCGCACGCCGCTCGCGCCGTTGATCCCGACGGAGAAGGGCGTGGCGCTGCTGATCGACTGCGGCGCGAACGTGGACGCGCGCGCGTCCCAGCTCGTGCAGTACGCGATGATGGGCTCCATCTACATGAAGCATGTGGTCGGCGTGGAAAATCCCCGCGTCGGCATCATCAATATCGGCACCGAGGAGGAGAAGGGCAACGCTCTGGTCAAGGAGACGTATCCGCTTCTGAAGGCGCTGAAGGGCATCAACTTCGTGGGAAGCGTTGAGGCGCGCGAGATCCCGAAGGGTGCCGCGGACGTGTACGTCTGCGAAGCATTTGTCGGCAACGTGATCCTCAAGCTGTACGAGGGACTTGCGACGTCGCTTCTGTCCAAGATCAAGGGCGGCATGATGTCCTCGCTGCGCAGCAAGCTCGGCGCGCTTCTGGTGAAGCCCGCGCTCAAGAAATCCCTGAAGGAGTTCGACACCGCGGAGTACGGCGGAGCACCGATGCTCGGTCTCAACGGACTTGTCGTGAAGACCCACGGCAACTCGAAGGCCGTGGAGGTCCGCAATTCGATCGCGCAGTGCATCGCGTTCAAGCGCGAGGATATCGAGGGTAAGATCCGTGACAACCTTCAGGCGATGAAGGACGCAATTCAGGCGGCGGAGCCGGTGACGGAGTGATCATTGCCGTTGAACAGCGTATTTTTCGGAGAGTTAACTGCCTCAGGACGGTTGACTTAACGGGAAAGCTTTGATGAGAAACACTCGGTTTACTATGAGGGACAGACTATGTGGGACAGATTGGTTACGGTGATCGCGGAGACGATGAAGGTCAGCGCGGATACCATCACGAGGGACACGCTCCTCACGGACGACCTCGGTGTGGATTCGCTGTCCATGTATCGGATCCTTCTTGCGTTGGAGGAGGCATTTGACGCGGACATCCGCATCGACGCCGCGGAAGTGCGGATGCGGACGGTCGGAGACCTCTTCGATCATGTGAAGAAGGACCTTTCGGAGTTCTTCGGATAAGACGGTCATTGTGTGAGGAAGACAGTTTATGGATGAAATGACGATATCCACGCTCTCGGAGCGCATCGGATATTCCTTCCGGGATCGGAGCCTTCTGCAGCTTGCGCTGACGCACAGCTCGTACGCGCATGAGTACGGAAGACTGAACCGCGGGATGGAGTGCAACGAGAGACTGGAGTTTTTGGGAGATGCCGTTCTGGAGTTGATGACGAGCGAGTATCTCTACGAGAGAAACCGCGAGATGGCGGAGGGACGGCTGTCAAAGCTGCGCGCAAGCATCGTGTGCGAGCCGTCGCTGGCGATCTGCGCGAGGGACATCGGGCTCGGCGCTTTCCTGCGCGTCGGCCGCGGCGAGGAAATGAGCGGAGGACGGGAGAGAGACTCCATCCTCTCGGACGCTTTCGAGGCGGTGATCGGCGCGATCTATCTCGACGGCGGAGCGGAACCTGCCAGAGCTTTTGTTCAGCGGTTCGTGCTTGCCAATCTGCAGCAGGACCAGCTCTTCGTGGATGCCAAGACGCATCTGCAGGAGCTTACGCAACAGTTGTTAAAATGCGACCCGGAGTATGCCGTGGTCGGGGAAGACGGACCGCCGCATGATAAGACGTTTGTCGTGCGTTGTACGGTCGGAAACTATACGGAGCAGGCTTCGGGACACTCGAAGAAATCGGCGGAGCAGCAGTGTGCGCAGCAGATGATCCGCAGGCTTACGCAGGAGAAAGCGCGCTGAGACGGTGTCGGTGAGAAGCAAAGGAGTTTGACGATGTATCTGAAGAGCATTGAGGTTCACGGCTTCAAAGCATTTGCCAACAAGATCCGGTTCGAGTTTGACGGCGGCATCACGGGCATTGTCGGTCCCAACGGAAGCGGCAAGAGCAACGTGGCAGATGCGGTCCGCTGGGTGCTCGGCGAGCAGAGCGCCAAGCAGCTGCGCGGAAGCAGCATGCAGGACGTCATTTTCGCGGGTACCGAGTCGCGCAAGCCGATGGGCTTCGCGTATGTGTCGCTCACGCTCGACAACGGGGACCGCAAGCTTCCGATCGACTGCGATGAGGTCACGGTCGCGCGCCGTGTCTACCGTTCCGGCGAGAGCGAATACCTGATCAACGGCGCGGAATGCCGTCTGCGCGACGTGCAGGAGCTCTTCTTCGATACCGGTATCGGCAAGGAGGGCTACTCGCTCATCGGACAGGGCCAGATCGACAAGATCCTGAGCGGAAAGCCGGAGGAGCGCCGGGAGATCTTCGACGAGGCCGCCGGAATCACCAAGGTTAAGAAAAGAAAGACGCAGACCGAGAAAAACCTCGCGGAGACGAGACAGAATCTCGCGCGCGTCAACGATATCATCGCCGAGATCGAGGGGCGCATTGAGCCTCTCGCGCGGCAGGAGGAGAAGGCGAGAGTGTATCTTGCCCTCCGCGACGAGCTCAAGGAGCGCGAAGTCAACCAGTTTTTGATGGAGTACGAGCGGAGCGACGGCGCGAAGAAGGACCTCGACGCCAAGATCGCGATCGCGTCGGAGGATCTGCAGCGGACCAACACGGAGTACGAGGCCGCCAAGGACGAGTACGATCGCCTGCTGAACGAGCTGGAGAACCATCGGGAGGCCCTTTCCAAAGCCAAGGAATTCTGCGCGTCCCGCAAGGTTGATGCGGAGAAGGGAAGCGGTGAGCGCAACGTCTTAAAGGAGCAGATCGCCGCCCTCTCGGACAATGCGGAGCAGTACGCCGAGCGCCTGACGAGGATCCGCGATCAGATCGCGGAGCGCGAGACCGAGCTTGCCGAGTTCGGGGAGAAACAGAAGACATATCAGGAGCAGCTGAAGGTTCTCGCCGAGGCGAGGGACAAGGCGGAAGAGGCTCTTGCGAAGACAAAGACGGAGCTGGCCGAGAAGACGGAGTCGGAGGAGGCGCTGCGGGAGTCCCGGATCGCGGGCATGCAGGCGAACACCGAGCTTCGCACGGAGCTTGAGCGAAACAACACGCTCCTCGAGCAGTACTCCATCAGCCGCGCGGAGACGAACGCGAAGTTGTTGAAGTTCCGCACGGAGGCGGATGAGGCGAAACGCCAGACCGAGGAGGCGGAAAATGCCCTGAAGGCCGCGGTCGACCGTGTCGCCGACGCAGCCGAGTCGCTGCAGGCGAAGGAGGACCGCGAGAAGGAGCTGAGCGCGCAGATCGCCGAGGCAAATGCCCTGTGGGAGCGCGCGAAGAAGAAGGTCATCGAGACGGAATCCAGGCTCGAGACGATGAAGAGCCTTCTGGAGCGTTACGACGGTTATGCGGGCACGGTGCGCCGCGTGATGGAGCGCAAAAACGCCGTCAAGGGAATTCACGGCGTCGTGGCCGACATCATTCAGACCGAAGGAAAATACGAGACCGCGATCGAGACGGCGCTCGGCGGCAACATCCAGAACATCGTTGTCGACAGCGCGGACACGGCCAAGGAACTGATCGAATACCTGAAGAACAACCGTCTCGGACGGGCGACATTTATCCCGCTGGCCGAGATCCGGGCGAAGAAGGAAGAGTTCGACGAGAAGGTGTTCCGCAAGCCGGGAGTGCTCGGCGTCGCGTCGAAACTCGTAAGCTCGGAGGAGATCTACCGTGAGGCGGTGGAATACCTGCTGGGAAGATTTCTCGTTGTGGATACGATCGACCACGCGATCGCATTGTCGAAGGAATACAAGCAGAAGCTGCGCATCGTGACGCTGGAGGGCGAACTGTTCGCACCTGGCGGCGCGATCTCCGGCGGTGCGTTCAAGAGCACGGGCAATCTGCTGGGCCGCCGCCGTGAGGCGGAGGAGCTCACGCAGGAGCGCGACAAGAACCGCTCGCAGGAGCAGGCGTGCGCGAGGACCGTGGAAAATAACCGCAGGGAGCGCGAGACGCTGCGCCGCGAGATCGAGGCCGGCCGCAAGTCGCTGCAGGAGCTGATGCTTGCGCAGAATACGGCCAAGATGAACCTGACGCACGTGCAGGAGCAGAACAGCGGGCTTCTCGATATGCGCGAGGCACTCAAGCGAGAGGCGTCGGACGTCGAGGCGGAGTGCGAGCGGATCCGCAGCGCGAGCGCGGAACTCGCGAAGCAGATCGAGGACAACGAGGCGAAGAACGAAAAGGATCGTATGCGCGCAGAGGAACTGCACGCGGAGGCGGAGGCACTGCGCGGGACCGAGGATGAGGCAAGCGCGGAGGCAGTTCGGCTGTTGACGGAATACAACGGATTGAAGCAGAGCGTCGAGTACCAGATGGATACGGATGCCCGGCTTCGCAGGGAGCTGGAGGCTCTCAACAAGGAACTCACGGATGTGACGAACGGTCGGGAAAATGCCCGGGAGACCATCGCGCAGAAGGAAGCGAAGGTCCGCGAACTCGAGGAAGAGCAGTGCATTTTCCAGAAGGAAATCCAGGACGCGGAGGCGCAGGTTGCGGAGTTGAGCGAGCTCGCCGCGGACATCACGCGCCGCAACCGCGATTTCTTCGAAAAGCGCGAGAATCTTTCCAAAACGGCAACCTCACTCGACAAGGAGCTCTTCCGTCTGCAAAGCCAGCGGGAGAAACTGGAGGAGCAGCTCGATTCGCAGACGCACTACATGTGGGAGGAGTATCAGCTCACCTACACGCAGGCGTGCGATCTCAGAAAAGATACATACGACAACCCGACGCTCAACCGAAAGGCGGTCTACGAGCTCAAAGCGAAGATCCGCGATCTCGGCAACGTCAATGTCAACGCCATCGAGGAGTACCGGGAGACGAAGGAGCGCTACGAGTTCCTGCAGGGACAGCGCGAGGATGTCCTGGCAGCGGAGACGACGCTCACGGGCATCATCGAATCCCTCGACGAGGAGATGCGTCGGCAGTTTGAGACCACATTTGCCGAACTCAAGGTCCGTTTTGACCGCGTGTTCAAGGAGCTCTTCGGAGGCGGAAAGACATCCCTCTCCCTCACGGAGGACGAGGACGTTCTCGAGGCAGGCATCCTTGTCAACGCGCAGCCGCCGGGGAAGAAACTGCAGAACATGATGCAGCTCTCGGGCGGTGAGAAGGCTCTGACGGCGATCGCGCTTTTGTTCGCGATCCTCGACCTGAAGCCGTCGCCGTTCTGTCTTTTGGACGAGATCGAGGCGGCCCTCGACGATTCCAACGTCGGACGGTTCGCGCAGTATCTGCACAAGCTCTCCGGAGAGACGCAGTTCATCGTCATCACGCACCGCCGAGGCACGATGGCGGCCGCGGATGCGCTGTACGGTATCACGATGCAGGAGAAGGGCGTTTCGACGCTTGTTTCCGTGAATCTGATCGAGTCGCAGCTCGACAAATAAGTCACAATACGAACAAAGGAAGACATCAGACATGTTTTTTTGGAAGAAAAAGAAGAAGGACGAGGAGGAGCTGACGCAGGAAGTCGGTGAATTTGCGGAAAATGCGGAGGAGGCAGCCGGGGAAGCAGCGGATGCTGTCGAGGCCGGGGCAGAGGCGTTTGCCGATGCCGTGAGCGAAGGATTTTCCGAGGAAGCGGCTGAAGCAGTCGCGGATGAGGTGTTCGGCGAAGGCGATTCCACTGGGTTCATCTCCGAGGAGGAGTGGAACGAAGGCTACGAGGAGGAAACTGAGGCTGGGGAAGCTGAGGCGGAGGAGGAAGAGCCTGTCAAGAAGAAGGGATTTTTCGCGAGACTCCGCGCCGGTCTGAGCAAGACGCGCTCGAGCATCGCCCACGGGCTCAGCTCGCTGTTCCGCGGAAGCAACATCGATGAGGATTTCTACGAGGAACTTGAGGAGATCCTGATCATGGCGGACATCGGCGTTTCGACGACCGAGGTCATCCTCGAGAATCTCCGTGCGAAGGTGAAGGAACAGAACATCAAGGAGCCTGCGGAATGCCGGTCGCTTCTCATGGAGACGATCCGCGAGCAGATGGCGGTCCCGGAGGATGCGTACGATTTTGAGACGAAGCCTTCCGTCATCATGATGGTCGGCGTCAACGGCGTCGGCAAGACGACGACGGCGGGCAAGATCGCCGGTTCGCTGAAGGCGGACGGCAAGAGAGTGCTTCTCGCGGCGGCGGATACGTTCCGCGCGGCGGCGACGGAGCAGCTTGTCGAGTGGTCGCACCGTGCGGGCTGTGAGATCATCGCGGCCAAGGAGGGTGCGGATCCGGCAGCGGTCGTATTTGACGCAGTGACCGCGGCAAAGGCCAGAAAAGTCGACGTTCTTATCTGCGATACCGCGGGACGTCTTCACAACAAGAAGAATCTCATGGACGAGCTCGGCAAGATCAACCGCGTGATCGACCGCGAGTATTCGGAGGCGCACAGAGAGACGTTCGTCGTTCTCGACGCGACGACCGGACAGAACGCTCTCGTTCAGGCGAAGGAGTTCAACGAGATCGCGGATGTCACGGGCATCGTCATCACGAAGATGGACGGTACCGCCAAGGGCGGCATCGTGATCGCGATTCAGAAGGAACTCGGCATTCCCGTCAAATACATCGGCGTCGGCGAGAAGATCGACGACATGCAGCGGTTCGATCCGGATGCATTTGTCGAAGCTTTGTTCGCGACGGGCGACGAGGCCGAGTAAGAAAGATCAGGATCATGCAGGATTCCGACCGCTTCGATACGGTCGGAATCTTTTTTTTCATATCGTGAAACCAACGCCGCCGGAATACGAGTAGTAGGGTGAGGGCCTTCGAAAACCATGGAAAGGGGGAAGCGGGATGTCGGACGAAGAGATTGTTGCGTTGTTTCTTGCAAGGGACGAGCGAGCGGTCGCGGAGACTCAGAGCAAGTACCGTCGCTATCTGCAGAAGATCGCATATCAGATCCTCGGCTGCGAAGAAGATGCCGAGGAATGCCTGAACGACGTGTATCTGGCCGCGTGGGATACGATCGCCGAGAATCGGCCGGAGCGGCTGTCGACGTATCTCGGGAAAATAACCCGGCGCAAAGCGATCGACCGGCTGCGAAAGCGAAGTGCCGACAGGAGAATTCCTTCCGAGTATTTGTCCTCTGTGGACGAGTTGGCGGAAGTGCTTCCGGGAGACAGTGATCCGGAGGAGGAACTGGCACGGGAACAGCTGCAGTGCAGGATCGCGGAGTTTGTTCACGGCCTGCCGGCGGAACAGAAACGGCTGTTCATCGGACGCTACTACTATTTTGACTCGTTGAAGGAGGTGGCTTCCTACTGCGGGATGGGAGAGAGCAAGGCGAAGAGCATGCTTTTCCGGGTCCGCGGGAAACTCAGGGAGCATTTGGAAAAAGAGGGGTACACGATATGAAGAAAGAAGATCTGGCGGATGCAATGGAGGGAATCTTCGATTCGGATCTGGAAGAGGTTGACGCGCTTCGGAATGCGCCTCGTACACCGGTCGTTCGGAAGTTTTCCCGAAAGAAGCGGATACTGATCCTTGTCGCCGCCTGTGTATTGTTGCTCGGCGCGGGGTTCGCGTACCGCTATCTGATGCGGTATCCCGGTGAGGTCGATCTGACGGACGTAGAGACAAGCCTTTTCGACAGCACCGGCGGCTATTTCACGCATCTCAAGATACGGGATACGGTCATCTCCTGGAAGGAAATGAAAGGGGAGATCCGAAACACGCTTCCGGAGCTTGCCGCGCAGATGGAGCGCGCGGCCAGGATCCCAAGACAGAGCGAAGCGAACGATATTGCGAGAGATCCCGATTATTTTGAAGGGATCAAACGCGATTTTTCCACGATCGGACAGGCGGCAGTTTTTGTCGGATACGCAGGCCTGAAGACGCCGACGGTGGATCTCGGAGAGGGAAGCCGGACGCAGGTGATCCTCTTCGGTGAGCAGCAGGAGGAACTGCCGTACAGGGTTATGCTGAGTACTATTTTCGGACAGAACAGAGACGGGATCTATGCATCTCAGACGATCGAGCTGCATATCTCGGAGGTCATGGTGGGAGAAGGAAGAAACGGAGAGGACGATGAGATCACGAACGGTTATCTGTTTTCTCAGATGAATTCTTCCGAGATCACGGCCACAACCGTCGAGGAGAACGGACGTGAGTTTAAGGTGTTCAAGGGACGGTACGCATTGGGCGCCGGTATGGCGACGACGGTCAGCTGGGTTGAGAACAAAGCCATCTACACATTGTGGATGAGATGGCCGGATGATCAGGAAGCGGCGGCAGATGCGAAGATGCTCGAGTGGATGCGTTCCTTCTGATCCGAAGCGGAAAATAAGCATGTGTTCGAATGAGGGGGATCGATCGGATAAGAGGAGTTGTAAGAAGGGACGGCCTGTCGGAGACGGCGGGTCGTCCTTTTTGATGACGGGAAGTATAGTTATGCGGGGTGTTTTTATGATGAATTTTGATCGGATCCGAAGTTTTTGTCAGTAAAGTACAAAAAATTGGACGCGGGATCGGCAATAATACCGGTGAAGGCAGGAAAAATGCGGCTTCGGGCTGTCGGATCGGATAAAAAAGACGTGCGGATTCGTACGGTTTGCGAATGGAAATCCGGCGCATTTTCCTGTAGGATAAGGATGTGCGGGTGAGGAGAGAGCACGGTCGCTTTCCGGGTAAAATTCTTTCCGTTTTCTTGCAAGGAATGCTTGACAAATCCCCCCGCGGCGTATATCATACAAACAGAACATATGTTCGGAAAGGCGGAAACCGTTATGGCAACAGAAGAAAAGATGAGAGCGTTGGAGGCAGCGATCTCCAAGCTTGAGAAGAGTTATGGAAAGGGAACGATCATGAAGCTCGGAGAGCCGAGCTCGATGATGAGTATTGAGGCGGTTCCGTCGGGATCTTTGAGCCTGGATATCGCGCTTGGTATCGGCGGTTTTCCCAAAGGTCGTGTGATCGAGATCTACGGACCGGAGTCCAGCGGTAAGACGACGGTCGCGCTCCACGCGGTTGCGGAAGTACAGAAGCGCGGCGGTATCGCGGGCTTTATCGATGCGGAGCATGCATTGGATCCCACGTACGCGGCGGCGATCGGCGTGGATGTGGATAATCTTTATATCTCGCAGCCGGACGACGGCGAGCAGGCGCTGGAGATCACGGAGACGCTGGTCCGTTCCGGAGCGGTGGATATCGTGATCGTGGACTCGGTTGCGGCGCTGGTGCCGAAGGCCGAGATCGAGGGCGATATGGGGGATTCCCATGTCGGTCTTCAGGCGCGCCTGATGTCGCAGGCACTCCGCAAGCTGACGTCGGTCATCAGCAAGACCAACTGTATCGTGATCTTTATCAACCAGCTGCGTGAGAAGGTCGGCGTTATGTTCGGCAACCCCGAGACAACGACCGGCGGCCGCGCGCTGAAGTTCTATGCGTCGGTGCGTTTGGATGTCAGAAGGATCGAGACGCTGAAGTCCGGCGGAGAAGCCATCGGCAACCGCACCCGCGTCAAGGTCGTCAAGAACAAGGTGTCGCCGCCGTTCAAGGAAGCGGAGTTCGATATCATGTTCGGCGAGGGTATTTCCCGCGAGGGCGACATTCTGGATCTTGCATGCAACTGCGATGTTGTCGCGAAGAGCGGCGCATGGTTCGCATACCTCGGCGAGAAGATCGGCCAGGGCCGTGAGAATGCCAAGACGTATCTGAAGGAGCACCAGGATGTTCTCGAGGAGATTGAAGCCAAGGTGCGTGAGAAGTATCTGTCCAAGGGCGACAGCAGCGCTTCGGAAGAAGAGTGATCGTTTGGAAAGGATCGGCCGGGCTGAGGGCAGTCGGCGGGGAGGATTGAGGCATGACGGTTACGGACATGACGGCGAAAGGGAAGAGACAGACGGTGATCTCACTGGATGGTTCTCCGGCCGGTTTCCTGGACAACCGCGAAGCGGACTCCCTCGGGCTTGAGATCGGCGTCGAGGTTTCTGCGGAGGAATGGCAGAAGGTGGAGGAGGAGACGATCCTTCCACGCGGAAAGCGCAAAGCGCTGGAACTTTTGCAACTGCAGGACCGTACGACAAAGGAACTGCACGACAAGCTGATCGCGTCCGACTATACGGAGAAGCAGACCTGGGAGATCATCGCCTACGTGGTGTCTTTTCACTATATCGACGAAACCCGGTATGCTTATAACTACATTCGCTCCCATGCCGCCAACAAGAGTCTCCGCGAGATGCGCCGCACGCTCGTGCAGAAGGGAGTCGGCGAGGAAGTCGTCGAGAAGGCGTACCTTCAGTACCGGGATGATTTTCAGACCGGCAACATCGCGGGCGGCAATGCCGGCGGTGATGCCCCGGAGCGTATGGATTCCCCGGAGGAAGCCGCGGTCCGCAAGTTCGTTCGCAAACGGACGCACGGGGAGCCGGTCAGCGGTGCGGAGAAAGAGAAACTGCTGGCAGCGCTGATGCGAAAGGGATTTTCCTACGAAGCGATCCGCACGGTGATGAATTCGTGTCCCGAAGCGGAATGAAATATTTGCATATGAATTGAACAATATGACCGCGGTCATGGTCTCCGAGGACGGAGATTATGACTGCGGTCACTTTTCATTTTCCGGGGTATCCGATATCATGTACACAGAATCCGGAAATCGGACAGGAAGACGGAGGAAACGATGAAGAGCCGTTTGTCAGCTGTAAAATACATCAAGAACAACAAGCGAACCTGCTTTGTGCTGATCGTGGCGCTGGCGCTTACGTTCATGGCGATGTACACGGTCGCGTATATTTTGTACTCGACGGTCACGAGCCTTGAACCGATCACGCTGGAACTGCCGAAGAAAGTCGCTTATGCGGAAGTGAGCCGCGAAAGCATGGGAATCCGGTATGAGGATTTCGCAAGCGTCGCGGAATACGGAGCGGCCGGTGACGCTGCCCGCGAGAAGTTCCTTCGGGATCTGGAGTCGGATCCCGATGTCGAGAAAGCCTTCTTTTCGCAGGTCCTCAATGCCAGATACAGCGGTGTGATCGGAGGCGTCGGTTACGAATTCCCGCTGATAGATCCCTCGGAGATTCCGGCTTTCCTCGATCATATCGGGGCAGCGCTGGTTGACGGGCAAATGCCGTCCGGGGAAGGGGAGGTTCTGATCAATGAGACCGTGATGAAAAACCGAGGTCTTCGGATCGGGGATTGTTATGAGAAAGACGCCTACGGTGATGTCTTCCGTGTTGTGGGTGTCCTTCGGTCCCACAACATGGCCTGCGTCGGAACCCCGCGTGGGTATTATAACTGCGGCTGGCGTATCGTGGTGCTGTGCAACGAAAACAGCTGCGATTTTCGGAAACTTGCCGCAAAATACGGCGTGACTGTGTCGAAGGACAACGGAGACTCCGTGAGCGATATCGTGGATTACCATGCGCTGTATGAGACCGATGTCAAAAAGGCGATTGCCGATGTCGTCAACGTGATACTTCTGGGAGTTATGATCTTCCTGAGCATTTCCGTTTTGGTCGCGTACGTGTCGTTTATGCGCAACCGCGTCAACGAGTACTGTCTGTACGCTTCGATCGGTTATTCGAAGAGCGAGATCTACGGAATGATCCTTCGGGAAATGGCGATCATGTTCTGCACCGGGATCCTGCTCGGCGCCGTGGTAACTGTCGGAACCCTTTTCCTGATGGACGCGGTCGTGATCGAGCCGAAGGGATTGGTGGCCGATTGGTTTATGAAGGAGCATCTGCTGCGGATACTCGGGGCATTTGCCTGCATCATCGGCGTTCTTCAGATTCCCGTCATAGCGACCGTATACAAGATCAAGACCATCGATCTTATTGACGATTAAGTAAGATTAACAATCGATCGTTTGACGGCTGATAATGTCGGACGGCCGTGGTTGCCAGGAGCATTTTTCGGGAAAACCGGAGAAGCAGTTAGTTATCAGGAGGAAAATACCGTGTTTGAAGTAAAGAATATCAGCATGATCTACGATATGGATACCGACGAGAAGTTGTACGCGCTCGGTGGATTTGACCTGACGTTGCCGGACAAGGGACTTGTCGGCATCATCGGCCCTTCCGGAAGCGGCAAGAGCACGTTGATGTACTGTCTCTCGACGCTGAAGAGGCCGACGGAGGGCAGTGTGGTGTACAACGGCAGGGAACTCACCGACATCTCGGACCGGGAGCGGGAGGCGCTGCGCAGGAGAGAGTTCGGATTTGTCTTCCAGAAGCATTACCTTGTGCCGTATATGAGCGCTCTGGACAACATTCTTGTTGCCGGCACGGGCGGCAAGGATCTTGTCGACCGGGCGAAGGAAGCGCTCGGAAATCTCGGACTGAAGGAGAGAGAGTTCGGCAAGCGTCCTGCAAAGCTTTCCGGAGGCCAGTGCCAGCGTGTCGCCATCGCGAGAGCCATGATCAACAATCCGAAGGTGATCTTTGCCGATGAACCGACGGCTTCACTCGACCATGAGAATGCGTTCAATGTCATGCGGACGCTCAAAAAATACTCGGAGGACCGCCTGGTCCTTGTTGTCACGCACGACCGTTCCATCCTCACGGATGTGGATATGATGGTCGAGATGTGGGACGGCAACATCAGCAGCGTGAGCAACCGCGCGTAACGGGGACGAACGGAAAGGAAGAGTGCCATGAAGCCATTTTCGGCAGGGTATTATATCAAAAACAATAAGAGCCGCTCGGCAATCGTCATTTTCATGATGTTCATCACGACGTGCATGCTGATCGTCGGCAATTATCTGGGCAGTCTGTGGTGGTTCTATGACGCGGCGGGGGAGTACGATTCGAAGATCGTGGTCGTCGGAGCTGTCACGACAGACACCGATTACCGGGATTGGTGGAGTTTTGTCAATGATCTCAAAAACGATGAAAATCTGATCCCATTCGGACGGACCGGACGTGGGTGCAACTCTGTGGATGTGAAGACAACCCTCGGTTTCCAGACCGGAATCGGCGGATTTGTCTTCAACTCGGCGGAGGATCTTCAGCAGGCCTTTGATCTGTTGGGAATCAAGTACGACTGCACCGGCCTCGAGGATCAGAGTCTGGTCATCAGCGATCTCTTTGCGAAAAACATAAAGATGAAGGTCGGCGATCTCACGGAGGACAAGATCTATAAGCTTCAGGGGACGTACGACGATCCGAGTTTCCTCGCGTTTCGCATCTATCATGAGCCCTCGGAAGACAGTTATTATCGCTATAATATCATGAGCGAGAAGATGAGCGGAGAAGAACTGCGGAAATATGTCATTGAACTCATCGGTGATCGCAAGATCAAGGTCGAGGAGGCGATGACGACCGGGGTCAACCGCGAGTTGGCGCCGATCCGCCTGATCTTCTATGCGTCGCTGATCATATTGTCCGTCATTCTGGCGGTGACGCTCAACTCAGTGGTGACCGGTCAGTATGTCAAGAGAGAGTACGAGTTCGGCGTGTACCGGGCGCTCGGGGTATCCAGGGGACGCATCCGCCGGAAAGTCGCCGCGGAGCTTTTCCTGATGGATCTGATCGCGGTCGTCGGCGGAGTGGTGTTGCTGACGGTACTTACATTCCTGCTGAACGAGCTGGTGTATCTGCCCCGCGGGCAATACCTTCCGTATTTTACGCAAATGGGCGTGATCGGCACGATCATCTCAAACATTCTGGTCCTGGTGCCGATGGTGTTTTTCAAGGGCAGACGCATGAGCAGAATGGACGTCACGGAGTTCTGAGCGCGTGTCGCGAAGGACGGACAGAACAGGATCATTTCGGCAACCGAAGGGGGACGCGGGGAGCCCCTTCGGTTGCTTTTCCGTTTTGCCGATGGTATAATAAAAGATAAGTTCTGAGTATGAAGGAGGTGCGGATATGGGCCGGCCGATCGTTCGACTTACGATGGCATTTGTGTGCGGGATCGTGTCCGCACTGAGCACGCGTTCACTGCCGGCGGTGCTGATCCTGACCGGCGTCTGGATGGTGCTGATCGCCCTTGAGGACATCCTCGGGACCGATGAGCCGGACAACCGCGCCCGTCGGACGAGATTCCTCATCGCGACGGCCGCGTGCGCTTTGGCAATTGCGCTTTTGTCGGGACACTGGTGGGGATTCGCGGCATTTGCCTGCGTCAAACTGACCCCTTTTGCCGGTGCGCTCACCGCGATGGTTGCCTCCGGCATCGGAGCAGCCGCGGGTATCGTGTCAACCTCACTGTCGGGAACGCGAGCGGTTGAATCCGAGGGGGCGCGAAGGATCGCGGAGATGATCGTGATGATCCTCGCGGTCGGTGTCTGTGTCGGCGTTATCCTGCTTTTGTTCTATCTCGCGAAGCGGCGGGAGGAGCGGAGACAGGCTGAGCAGAAGAGGCTTCGGGACACGATGATCGGTGAGATGCATGAGCGGCGTCTGAACCGTGAGCTGGCCCGGCAGTCCTATGCCGCCGAGCAGAATGCCCGCCTTCTGGAGCGGGAAAATATCAGCCGCAACATTCACAACAATGTCGGCCATTCGATCACGGCTGCCGTGATGACTTTGGATGCCGCGGACATGCTCTTTGACTCGAAGCCCGAGGAGGCGCGCAGGCGTATGAACGACGCGAGCGAACGGATCCGCGGAAGTCTGGAGTCCATCCGCAGCGCGGTGCGCGCGCTTGACGATGAGGGCGGTGAGGTGCCGGTGTCGGACCTGCGCCGGTATCTGGAAAATGTCGCGGAGAGTTTCACCATGGACACGGAGCGCCGGGTCGATCTGAATTATGAGTATTTCTCTGACGAAATCCTCATCCCGAAGGACAACGCGGAGTTTTTGACCGGAGTGTTTCAGGAGTGCCTGAGCAACGGCGTGCGCCACGGAGGGGCCGACGCGTTTACGATGACGCTGACGGCGGATACGGCGCATGTGCGGCTGACGGTTACCGACAACGGAGCGGGGGACTTTGACGAGGACAACAGAGCGGAGCGGATCGGCAAGGGCTTCGGCCTTCGGAAAATCCTGTCGTACGCCAAGAGGTGCGGCGGCAAGGCCTCATTTTCCAATGACGGAGGGTTCAGGACCGTCGTGGAGCTGCCGTTGACTCGGGCAGCGGAAGATCAAAACGGATAAAGGAGGTAGGATGATGTACCGGGTACTTTTGGTGGATGACGAGACGATGCTTCTCGACAGCCTGGAGATCATTCTGTCGATGAATGATATGGAGATCGTCGGCAAAGCGCACGACGGCAACGAGGCGCTCGCGCTTCTGTCGGAGCGGATCTGTGACATTGCGCTCGTCGACCTGAACATGAAGGGGATGGGCGGGATCGAACTGATCGGACACATGAAGAAGCGGTATCCGCAGGTGCGGATCCTCGTGCTCACGACATTTTACGATGATGCCAATATCACCGACGCGATCAGCGGCGGTGCGGACGGCTATCTTCTCAAGGACAGCGGCAAGAACGCCATCCTCGGGGCAATCCGCCAGATCATGGGCGGTGTGAGCGTGCTCGATCCCAAGGTCATGCAGCGGCTCACGGCGCTCGTCGGAAAGAGTTCGCCGCCGCAGCCGGCTCACCCGGATTTCACGGAGCGAGAGCAGGAGATCGCGGCGCTTCTTGTCGAGGGCCTCACAAACCGGCAGATCGCCGACCGGCTTTACATCTCGGAGGGCACGGTCAAGAACTATATCTCCGCGATCTACGACAAGACCGGGATCCACGACCGAGTGAAACTCGTGGTGGCACTCAAGGGATAAAAATTTTTCGCCTAATTTTCCGCGGTTTCGGGACTAATTGACAGAAGGGCAGAAGGAAGCATCTGCGAAGCGCTTCATTTCGCGAGGAGGTGAGCCGGATGGAAGATAACGGTGCAAGTAGCTACCGCCGTTTTCTGAACGGGGATTGGGACGGCATGACGGAGATCGTCGATGCCTACTATGACGGGCTCATCGTTTTCCTGAAGCGATACCTCGGCAATGAGACGGACGCGGAGGACCTGGCGGAGGAAACATTGCTCGTGCTGGTCAATAAGAAACCGGCCTTCCGGGGAGAATCCCTGTTCAAGACTTGGCTTTACAACATCGCGCGGAATACCGCCGTAAAGCACATGTATAAGAACCGGCTTACGATACCGGTCTCCGCGGAGGATCTGGCCGTGATCGCGGTCGAGGAAGAGGATGCGCTTTCCAGATGCATTCGGAGCGAGGAGACGGAAAAACTGAATGATGCGATGGAACATTTGCCGGCGGATTACCGCCTGGTGTTGTCGCTGAAGTACGTGGAGGAGATGTCCGCAAAGGAGATCGCCGCCGCAACCGGGCGCACCGTCCACAGCATCAACAGCCTCCTGAAAAGAGCTCGCGCTGCCCTCAGGGATGAACTTGCAAAGGAGGGCATCAACCATGAGAAGTCATGAAGAAGTCGTAGAACGCCTGAAGGCGAAAAATAAGGAATACATCGCGGCCCGGAGAAAGAGGATCGCCGGGATCGTCGGAGTTCTGACTGTGGTCGCGCTGATCTGCATTTCCGTTCCGATCTACCGGCGCCTCGGGAAGAATTCCAAGCCGTCACCGGGGCCGACGGGCACTCCGGCAGAGAGTGTAACGCCGACCGGAATGCCGGTCGCGGAGAACACGCCGACGAGTGCAGTGCCGGATCCAAAGGATACGATCACACCGACGGTCGGTGCGACGCCGACGCCTTCCATCAACACCGCGATGTTGGAAGGAAGAAAAGCAGCCGTAGTTGAGCCGACGGGCGACAACGGTTATTCAAACGAAAGCATGCCTGTCCCGGGCGTCATCTATGCCAGCTATACCCTGCGGGAGATGATGCAGGCGAATTCCGGCAGGGATGACATGCTGTATTCGGTCGTTATATCGTTATCCCTGGATTTCCAGGACAAGGAGCTCGTTGCGATCCAGAAGGAGTACCGCGAAAAATGCGATCTGAACCCGGTGTATGTTCAGTATCGGCAGGCATTCAGCAATTGGTTCGATAAGGTTTATTTTCAGCAAAATCCATTTGTGACCGGGGAACAGGATGAATGGCGCGCATATGTGGCAAAGGCCGCCGAGGAGTATCGCTCGGTCTGGAGAGCCGAGCACTCGGAGGAAGAGTGGAAGGAGATGCTGGAACTTCTTGAGATCGCGGATGCGTATGAAAGCGGCCGTCCGCAGCAGGAGGTTACGGAACGTCTCACCAAACAGGAGATGGACCTGATCCGGGAATCCGGTATGGTGACATACAGTTATCCGATCAATAGCTATCGGTTCGGCGCGCTCATCACGGCAGACCAGTTTGAGAATTTTTCGGTGTCGGATCGATTCAGTTATGTCTTCCGATGGACGGAAGTCGGGCAGCGCGAAGACCTTGCGGAAAGTATTCAGGGATTCGTCGCAAAACCGATCGAAGAGCCCGCGGAGCCGGAGCATATTGTCGTGATCGACGGTACGGATCCGAGGATCGACGAGCAACTCCGGGGCGAACATGACGCAGACGAGAAAGTGTTGATCTACATATGCTTCGGAAATGCATGGGACGAGGGACAGCGGATCCTTCGGGAGCAGTATCCGAAAGAGTATGCCGCCTACATCGAACTGAAGGAGTCCGAGGAGCCCTGGGCAAATGATGATCCGCGTTCGGAACTGGCAGACCGCGGTTGGGCGTTGCACAACTCGCTTCCCGGCGACTGGGAAGACGAGCAGGAAGAAAAATACTTTGCGCGGCATCCGGAATACCTGAAGTATAGGTACGGCGACCCTGTGTATACGCTGGAAATGAAAGTGCCGTATTCCTTAGTCCTCGAGATCGCGAAGGATGAGGCGATCACGGAGATCGGTCGCTATCCGGAGGATCAGCGCAAACCGGAAATGATCGGCGAGTACCGTGGCATCGCGGTGTACGACCTGCAGGGCAACAACGAAGATACATCGGCGTGGTACGAGGCAATCGAAGAATAAAACTGCAAAGCTACTGAGCGAGGGGACAATCAGTCCCCTCGTTTTTTCGTTTGCCCGGATGCGTCGCCACGTCGGGCATCTGTCGGACAAATGCGGTCGCCTCGCTGCTCCAGGCGTACTAAGCGCTCCGTGCGCCCGCATGGTCAGGGCCGCTTCTTGCGGAACTCGCTTCGTTCAGACATCCTCGAAGCGGCCCATGCGGCCTTCGGACCGCTAAGGCGCCTTCGCTTCGCGAATATCGCAATGCTCGCCGCCCGTATTT
>JBGUPV010000052.1:0-4126 GCA_045130455.1 Lachnospiraceae bacterium
GAGGATCAGCATCGTTTTTGCCGGACCGTTCTTTAACTTCCTGCTGGCGTTTATCTTTGCCTGCATCATCATCGGCTGGATCGGATATGACCCCGCGATCGTCACCGGCGTGAGCGAGACCGTTCAGGAACAGACCGGTATGCAGCCCGGAGATACGCTTCTCGAGTATGAGGGGCATTCCATCCGCGTCGGCCGCGAGATGGCACTGTATGAGACACTCGACGATATCCCGGATGAGATTACGATCCTCTACGAGCACAACGGCGAGGAGTATGAGAGAACCTACAAAGCGACGCTCGTCGAAAAATATCTTGTCGGTATCCGCTATTCGATCGATGAGAAGAACCCTGCGCAGATGCGGCTGGATGCCGTGTCCGGAGCGGCTTCGAAGGCGGGCCTGAAGGTCGGGGACATCGTCGTGAACTATGAGGGGACGCCGATCGCGACGTCACAGGATTTCCAGAGTTATGTAACGGAACATCCGATGAGCGATAAGACGGTGCGCTTCGTCGTGGAGCGTGACGGCCATGAGCTTGCGTTTGATGTGACGCCGGAATACTCGAAGACCTATGAGCTGGGCTTCGGATACAACACCGATTACCGCGAGAGGATCGGCGCGTTGTCCGTGATCCGCTACGGCACGGTTGAGGTTTCGTACTGGATGAAGGCGACGGTCAAGAGCCTTGTGTACATGATCCGCGGCAAGGCAAGCCGCCAGGACGTCGGCGGCGCCGTGCGAGTTGTGAGCGAGATGAGCAACGTCGTCGAGGAGAGCTATGAGGAGGACGGCGCAAAATACGCGTTCCTCAACCTCATCAACTGGGCGATCCTCCTGAGCGCCAACCTGGGCGTCATGAACCTTCTGCCGATTCCCGCGCTGGACGGCGGAAGACTGTTGTTCCTGATCATCGAAGCGATCCGCGGAAAGAAGGTCAATCCGAAGGTCGAGGCGTACATCACCCTCGTCGGATTTGCGCTCCTGATGATCCTGATGGTGTTTATTTTGTTCAACGATATCTCGAATATATTCGGTGCGCTGGTGCCTGCGTTTTTACGGTAACAGCCGGCCGGGAGGTTTGATATGGGACGGGTCACGAAGACAATTCGGATCGGGGACCGCGTGATCGGCGGCGGTAATCCGATCCTGATCCAATCGATGTGCAACACGAAGACCGAGGATGTGGAGGCGACGGTCCGTCAGATCCGTTCGCTCGAGTCTCTCGGGTGTGACATCATTCGCGTGGCGGTGCCGACGCCGGAGGCGGCGGAGGCCATCCGCGAGATCAAAAAACAGATCCAGATCCCTTTGGTGGCGGACATTCATTTTGACTACCGGCTCGCGATCTCGTCGATCGCCGCGGGTGCCGATAAGATCCGTATCAATCCCGGAAATATTGGCGGAAGCGACCGCGTGAAGGCTGTGGTTGACGCTGCGGCGGAAGCCGGAGTGCCGATCCGTGTCGGCGTGAACAGCGGCTCGCTGGAGAAAGCCATCGTCGAGCGCGACGGAGGCGTGACAGCGGAAGGACTTGTGGAGAGTGCGCTGGACAAAGTTCATATGCTGGAGGATTTCGGCTTTCACGACATCGTGATCAGTATCAAATCCTCGGATGTTCTGATGGCGATCCGCGCGCATGAGCTGATCGCGGGACAGACGTCGTACCCGCTGCATGTCGGTATCACCGAGGCCGGGACGGTGCTGTCCGGAAGTGTCAAATCGGCGGCCGGCATCGGCATTTTACTCCACGAGGGTATCGGTGATACGATACGCGTTTCGCTGACGGGAGAGCCCGAGGATGAGGTTCGCGCGGCGAAGACGCTGCTCCGTTGCCTGGGGCTTCGCAGGGGCGGCATCGAGCTTGTGTCATGCCCGACGTGCGGACGCACGAAGATCGATCTGATCGGTCTGGCGCGCGAGGCGGAAAAGCTGATCGCGGGCTACGAACTGGACATTAAAGTCGCAGTCATGGGCTGCGTCGTGAACGGCCCCGGAGAGGCGAGAGAGGCAGATCTCGGTATCGCCGGCGGGGACGGAGAGGGACTTTTGTTCCGCAAAGGCGAGATACTTCGGAAAATGCCGGAGAACGAGCTTCTCGCCGCGTTGAAGGCGGAACTTGACCGGATTGCGTCGGAAGCGTGACGTCAGTTTCCCGTTGCGTCTGCCGATGCGTGAGAACAGGATAGAGAAATGGTATTACAAGACGTATTTGAAGATATTCAACTGGACCCTCAGCTGGAAAAGAAGGTGTCCGAACTGGAGATCGTCAAACTGACGGCGCGCAACAACAGCGATCTGATCGTTGTCCATGCGACGGCGCCCAGGATGATCTCTTTTGTATCTCTCGCCGAGACGGCGAAGGAGATCGAAAAGCAGTTTTTCGACGGAGAGGACAAGACGGTCTGTATCCGTGCGAGATTTGATGATATCGAAAAAGAACCGGACGCACAGGCAGCACTCGTGCGTCTTTGTTCGATGATCGCGCAGGAGTATATCGCGACATATCGCCGCTCGTTTGACCAGATCCTGAAGGAGGCGACCGTTACGGCGGAGGATGACACCGTCGTTCTTACGCTTCCCGCGGACGCGTACTATACGACCTGTGAGGAGGCGTTCCGCACCAACCTGACCGAACGGATCCGGTTCTGGTCGGACCGGTTCCGCAATGTGGTCGTGCGCTACGGCGAACCGGAGGATCTTCTGGCGACGTACAGCCAGGAGCGGGAGTACACGGCGGACGAGTATGCGGAGCTTGTGCGCAGAAGAAAAGAGAAGAGCGCGCAGCAGCATGCGGCGGACCTGAAACCCCGCGATCTTGTGAAGCACGAGCCTGCCGCGCCCGCGGAACCTCAGGAGAAACCGTCGTTCCGCAAGAAGCGCCTGCCGCAGGATCCCGACGTGTTCTTCGGCAAAGGTGTCGATACTTCCGTGACCGTGCCGATCTCTTCACTCACAGCGCCTCTTCAGGATGTTGTTGTCCACGGCCAGGTGTTCAACTATGAGGAGAAGGAGCTTGCCTCCCGCACGGCGGAGGACGGAAGACAGATCCCGCCGAAGAAGATGATCACCTTCAATATCACGGATTTCGAAGATTCCATCTCCGTGAAATACTTCCCCAGAAATGAAGATCTCGAGGACATTCACGCGAATCTGAAGGAAAATGCCTTCATCTACATCCACGCGGAGACCGATGAGGACAGATTTTCCAAAGAGATCTACTTAAACCGCATCCGTTCCCTGAGAAAGAGCTCGGACCACCGGGTCAAGAGAAAGGATACCGCTCCCGTCAAGCGCGTGGAGCTTCATTGTCATACGCAGATGAGCGATATGGACGCGGTGGTGGATACCGCGCAGATCGTGAAGCGCGCGTTCGAGTGGGGGCACCCGGCGATCGCGATCACGGACCACGGTGTCGTGCAGTCCTTCGTCGACGCATTTCACGCCATCGACCCGAAGAAGTTCGCGGACGATCCGGTAAAGACGGAGGCTTTCAAGAAGTTCAAGATCATCTACGGTATGGAAGGCTACATCGTGGATGACGAGGGTGCAACGCACCCCGATGGAACGCCGTACGATCTTGAGAAGGACAAGGATGAGATCAAGAAACTTCCGAGCTATCATATCATTTTGCTCTGCAAAAACGATGTGGGACGGAACAACCTGTACCGGCTAGTATCCCGGTCGCACATCGATTATTTTCACCGCGGTAAGCCGCGCATTCCCAAGAGTCTGCTACGGCAGATGCGAGAGGGCCTGATCATCGGTTCCGCCTGTGAGGCGGGCGAGCTGTTCCGCGCCGTGCTGTTCGAAAAGCCCGAGGAAGAGCTCCGCCGGATCCGCGATTTTTATGATTACTATGAGATCCAGCCCCTCGGAAACAACAACTACATGATCGACTCGGAGAAGATCCCGAACGTGACATGCAAGGAGGATCTTGCGAACCTTAACCGCCGGATCGTCGAGCTTGCGGACGAGGACGGAAAACTCTGCGTTGCCACGTGTGACGTACATTTCCTTGAGGCGGAGGATGAGATCTACCGCCGCATCATCATGGCCGGCAAAGGCTTTGAGGATGCCGACCGGCAGCCCCCGCTTTACTACCGCACGACGGACGAGATGCTCGAGGAG
>JBGUPV010000053.1:0-3918 GCA_045130455.1 Lachnospiraceae bacterium
TATTATTCCATGAAGCACAATCCGCAGGATGAGGACGATGCGGTAATCGTCAACTATGAGCTTCGCGAGTCCTTTTCGGCCGCCGAGCTGGAAATGTACCGTTCCTGGAACTACGGCGTAATCGATATCGCGAACGATGCTACCGACTATAGCAGGGGACATCTTGTGTTTGCCTGCACCGACGCCGAAAAGAAGGGCGCGCTTTTCATCATCGACGCTCAGCCCGACGGAACGCTGAACGCTGAGTACGTTTATGTGATGGACAACGGCTCGTTCCCGATATTTACCGACTACACCTACCAGCGCGATCCGGTCTATCCGATGGGCGGCTACTATGAGGACTATCTCGGAATGTGGCACTGCCGGTCGCTCGCCTTCTACTACGGCGAAGCGATCGAGACCTCCGATCTCGACCCGTATGACATGCGCGTCATCTTCTACGACGACCAGACTCTGGACTGGGTTTATGTAAATGAGACCCACGACACGATCACCGACGTCGCTCATTACAAGCTGCGCACACAGTTCTCTCAAAAAGAGATCGAGACCTACAAAAAATGGGATAAGCTCGGCAACGTTTCCTACGATTACAGCTGGACCGGATTTGCCGCCGAGTGTGCCGAAGACGGAACCAACATTTCGCAAAATGTGCTCGTCTTCACATGTACCGACGCAGGCCGCGAGAACGATATGATCACCGTTTCCTGGAACGACGATTTCGGATCCGTCGGGATCTACTCCTTCACCTGCGACAACAAGCACGAGTACATTTACTATTACACGTTCAAGCGTGAATGCCCGTACACCTACGAATACGGCACCCGCTACGCGGATTATCTCGGACTCTGGTCGATGAAGGAATTCCGCCGCGAGGATAATTCCGAGATCATTTCCTGTGACCCGGATCCCGGCGCTTATGCTCCGCTCAAGATCAATCCGAACTACTCCGCTACCGAGATTTACAGCGGCTTGTCCGCCTCCTACAGCCTGCGTATGAAGAAGCTCTCCTCGGATCCATCCTGGTACTCCGACAAATCGCTGCAGGATACGGTAACCGACTACAGCAAACATCAGCTGGTATTCACCTGCAACGATCCCGAGTTTTTCCCGAAGTCGCTGATCGTCGCGACCATGAATCCCGACGGTTCCGTCACGACCGTAGCTTACGGCAAAGACGGCGCCCGCGTGATGTACCGGCCGTACCAGAAATACGTGCGGGATCACGCAGTCCGCGAATAGTTCCGCTGTTCGATCCCGTTGATATCGCAAACAACCGAGAGCCCGCCCGGCGTGTTCATCACCCGGACGGGCTTCTTTTGTTATCCTGCGATCGGAATGGTTTCTTGATCCCGTAATCAATTTTTCGAACGCTCATTTTCCCTTGATTCCGAAAAATGAATACGCTATACTGTTTTCATAGTTCGAAAAATGCCGGCTTCCCTGTTTCACCTCAGTTCACGCCGGGCATGTGATAATATGATAATCGGAATGAGAAGAATGAGAGGAATAAAGAGTATGAAAATGAATTTCGGCAGAAAATACTGCCGCCCTGTTGCATTTTCCCTGATCCTGATCCTGATCTGCGGGTTGCTGGCAGCCTGCGGCGACAAGCCGAACCATCGGGATTCCCAGCACACGACGCCGACTCCGACCAAGGAGGCAACTCCTACGTCGGCGCCTACGAACAGCCCGGAGCCTTCGGCGGAACCGCTCCCTACGGACAGCCCGCTTCCCACGGAAGAGCCCTCGCCGGTCGTGACGGAAGTTCCCGGCCCGGAACCGACGAACACTGTCACGCCGCTTCCTACGAACAGTCCGACCCCTTCGCCGACTCCGACGGAAACTCCTACGCCTACACCGACCCCGACCCCCACTTCGACTCCGACACCGAGTCCGTCTCCGACACCGGTCGTTTACAAAGCGGAAGATTTATGGGGAACCTGGTACTCTTTGACCGTCTCCTCCGGGGAGATGGATGAGACCGAAAGTGTCGAGGGAACCGACACCGATTATCGCCTCAGGATCAGTTTTGACGATGACGAAAAGAACGCGAGCGGCTATCTGACACAGATGACCACCTATACCGATGATGACGGCGAACAATTCGGACCGGAGATGCGCTGCACCTTGAAGTACTCCTTTACGGATGAAGAACTGGAGATGTATCGTTCCTGGAATTACGGCGTGATCGACTATGCCATGAATCCGACCGATCTTGCGAAGGGACATCTTGTCTTCGCAAGTTGGTTTTCCGATCTCGACTTCCCGGACGGAACCCGGATCGTGGCAGACATGCAGCCGGACGGCACAATGAAGGCCGAATTGATCTGCGTCCTCGATAACGGTTCTTTCCCTATCTTTGTCTCGTTCACATTTGCAAGGCCGCAGCCTGCCAGAGGTGGATTCTACGGTGATTATCTCGGAATCTGGTATGCGCGTACACATGCTGCCTACTACGAGGATGCTTTTGACGAGGTAGATCCCTGGCCCAACGACTTCATCGTATTTTACGACAACTCAATGACATATTACTCCGTTCAACGCGAAGACGGTAAAACAATCGTCGTTCCCATTCATTGTGAGGAACGCGTCTCCTTCACGGAGGCCGAGCTTGCGGAGTTCAAAAAATGGGATGAAGCCGGCATTTACGTATGGGGTGAGAAGTACGAAGGCGAAGCCCTCACTTTCGTGAACGACTATGAAGAAGGCTGGATCGATTATCTTTACATGACCGAAGACGGAGATCTCATCGCGATTGAGTGGCGGACAAATCCCGATGATTACCTCGGTTTAACCTGGATCTCCTACTCCGAGGAAGATGACTGTGAATACATGACGTACTACTCCTTCCGGAGAGAATTCCCCCGCGACGAAGAAATGCCTAACGGCAGTTACTTCTCGGATTATGTCGGTCATTGGTACCTGCAGAGATATCAAAATGACAGCAGCGACACGATCCACCCCGTCCAGCTGGACTCGGAAGGCATATTCCTGTCGATCGACGGCGAGATGAACGCAATCTGCTATCCGGCTGACGGAAAACCGAGCAAGTTCAGTCCTCTGATGAAAAATGACTCGGTTCCGTCCTGGTACAAGGACGCAGGAGTCAGCGGCAAATACACCGATTACAAAGCACAGACGCTCGTCCTTCGCTGTACGGATGAAACCGATCCCGACTCGCTTCTGATCCTCAAGATGCAGGCGGACGGCTCGATCAGCGGCACCCGGATCAGCATGATCAACGGCGAGATTAAGACCGTTCCGTTCCTGGAGTTCACACTCAACAAAGGACGCCTCCGCAGAAAATAAGCGGACGCCTCCGCAAATTACGGTTGCTTTTTCCGAAAAACACTCGTACAATAAAAGCAGGATCGGTGCGGGTTATCCCGCAGACAGCGATCCCGGGGTTTCGGTCTTATGAAAGACAAAGGGGGAAAAGCATATGGATATCGGCGATTTAGTAGATGTTGTCATTAATACCGCTTGGATTGCGAGTGATATCGCAGACAAAAAGAATGATGTTCCACGCAGTTTCACGATCGACGAGAAACCGTCAGTCGGCAGCAAACGCCAGAACTTCTGGTATTGCAAATGCGGTCTGCGCAACACCGGACGCGTGTGCGTTGATTGCGGAGCAAAGAGACAATGAAAGATTAAAGTTTAAAGAAAAAGCCTGCGGATGAATTCCGCAGGCTTTTTTGTTTCAGGCGACAACCGGATTTGAACCGGTGAATAACGGTGTTGCAGACCGGTGCCTTACCACTTGGCTATGTCGCCGTATATGGCTGTAATCGCTCTACAGCCGCAGCAGCGGCTTACGCCTTCTGCTGTAACTCCCCGAGTAGGACTCGAACCTACGACACTCCGGTTAACAGCCGGATGCTCTACCGACTGAGCTATCGAGGATCAATCAGAAAA
>JBGUPV010000054.1:0-15176 GCA_045130455.1 Lachnospiraceae bacterium
CCGGCCGTCGAGGCCATGCCCGGGTTGGTCTTGATGATCAGCAGGTTGCGTGCCGTGTCCGCCGAGATCATCGCGTCGTTGAGAAGACGCGCGTAGCGGTTGCGGCTCTCCGAATCCCCGAGATCACGGGCCAGAACGATGTACTTCTGCTTTCCGTTCTCCCCGGAAACCTTGGTCAGATTCAGCTCGCGGATATCGCGGGAGACCGTTGCCTGGGTCACCTTGAGACCCTGCTCGCGAAGCTTGTCGACAAGCTCCTCCTGTGTTTCGATGTCATACTGAGCCACGAGCTCAAGAATCTTGTTGTGTCGATTGTATTTCATCCTTTCACATCCTTTCCTCTTTTCGACCGGAGTCTCTCTCCGATCACAGTTTGCTCTTCACCCGATCCCAGAACGTGACGCCGCCGGCGTCTAAAACGCGCACCGAAGCCTCACCTCTGCGGATTGTAATTTCTTCCCCTACATCAAGTTTGCGGATCTCATCGCCGTCGGCGGTGACAACCGCCTCCCCCGGGATGGATCTCGATCCCGCGAGCACCCGCACCGTGATCACATCGCCGTCCGAGACCGCCAGCGGTCTTGCCTGCATCGTGTGCGGGCAGATCGGCGTGATCAGCAGGATCTTCGCGTACGGCTGCACGATCGGCCCTCCGGCGCTCATGCTGTACCCGGTCGAACCGACGGGCGTGGACACGATCACACCGTCGCTCAGGTAATCGGACACGATCTCGTTGTTGACCAGCACCTGCAACCGGATCAGACGGGAAAATCCGTTGCGCGACACGACGATCTCGTTCATCGCGATGGATCTGTACTCCTCGTCCGAATACATCAGATCCAGTCCGTGCATGACCGTCTCCCGGTATTCGCCGCGCATCAGTTTGCGAAGCGTCTCCTTGGCTCCCCCGTACTCCGCGGATGTCAGAAACCCGAGGGTTCCGAGGTTGATCCCGAGGATCGCCGCGCGGCCTCCGAGAAGCGCCCTCGCCGCGTGCAGAAAGGTTCCGTCGCCTCCGAGTACGATCGCGCACTCCGTGTCAGCCGGCAGGGCATCTATGCGATCCTGCGCACTCTCCCCGGGCACCAGCGGCTCGCTGATCATCGCGTCAGCGCCCTCCGCCCGGAGAAACTCCGCAAGTTCCGCAGAGTACCGGCCTTCCGGGTCTTTCTCCTTATTGGCTATGATACAAAAACGCCTCATGAACCGTCCTTTCCGCCTCCGCGCTCCAATCCCGCACCGTCACTTTCTCCGGCGCGAACCGCGCGTACATAAGGTATTCGATATTTCCGCTCTGTCCGCGGATCGGTGAATGCATCAGCCGTACCGGCTGTAAGCCCGCCGCCTGTGCCGCCGCCAGAACCTCGCACAGCACTTCCGCGTGCACGGACGCGTCCTTCACGACGCCGTGTTTGCCGACTCTGCCGATGCCCGCCTCGAACTGCGGCTTGATCAGGCATCCGATCTCCGCGCCCTGCGCGAGCAGCGCCGCCACCGCCGGAAGGATCTTTGTGAGGGAGATAAATGAGACATCGATCCCCGCAAAATCCACCGGCCCGCCGAGCATTGCCGCCGTCACCGTGCGGATGTCCGTCCGCTCCATCGAGACGACTCTCGGGTCCTCCCGCAACTGCTGCGCCAACTGGTCCGTTCCCACATCCACGGCGTACACCACGGATGCTCCGCGCTTGAGCATCGCATCGGTAAATCCACCGGTCGACGCACCGATATCGATGCATCGCAACCCCGTGAGCACCGGTTTGCACTCTGCGAGCAGCCGCTCCAGCTTATCACCGCCCCGTCCGACAAATGCGGGTCCTGTCCCGGTCAGCGTGATCTCGGCATTCTCCTCGATCATGGCACCCGGCTTTGTGACCGCAACGGAATTCACGAGCACCTCACCCGCGAGGATCCGGGCTCTCGCCTTCTCCCGCGATGGTGCCAGCGAGCGGTTCACCAGCGTCACATCCAGACGTACCTTCACGCTTGATCCCCCATTTTCCGAAGCGCTTCACGGATCCGCTCCGTGATCGCTTCCGCCGTTAGTCCGCAGCGCTCCATCAGCTCGCAGCGCGACGCGTTCGGCAGAAAACTCTCCGGGATTCCGACCGGCATCACGCGGATCGGCAGCCCTTCCTCCTCGACGCGGGCAGCCACGGCATCGCCGAAGCCTCCGCGCACATAGCCTTCCTCAATGGTGACGAGCAACCGGTGCGTCCCCGCGAGTCCGCGGACCCACTGCTCATCGTACGGCATTGCGAACCGCATGTCGGCGATCGTCGGGCGGATACCGTCCGCCTCCAGATTGCCGCGGATCTCCTCAGCCATTGCCGCATACGGGCCGAGATAACCGATGGCCACCTCCGCACCGCGGATGCTCTCCGCGCAACGCCCTTTCTCGACCGGCGCCGGAAGCGCCTCCGCGCCGCACTCCTGCGATCCCTTCGGATAGCGGATCGCGACGGGAGCGTCGCAGGTCAGCGCATACGCGAGCATTTTCCGAAGTTCCTCCCCGTTCGAGGGAGCGAGCACCGTCATTCCGGGCATTCCGCTGAGGAAGCGGATATCATACAGTCCCTGATGCGTCTCGCCGTCATTTGCCACGATCCCGGCTCTGTCGATCGCCAGGATCACCGGCAGCCCGGTAAGACATACATCATGCAGGATCTGATCGTAAGCTCTCTGCAAAAACGTCGAATAGATGCACACGATCGGCCGAAGTCCGCTGGCCGCCATTCCGGCCGCGAAGGTGACCGCGTGCTCCTCGGCGATCCCGACGTCGAAAAATCGTTTCGGGTACCGGTTTGCGAACTCCGAAAGTCCCGTGCCGCCGGTCATCGCCGCCGTGACGCACACGATCTCGGGGTGCGTCTCCGCCAGCTTCACGCAGGCTTTGCCGAAAACTTCCGTGTACGATTCACCGACCGACGGAACCCGTACCTTGCCGGTGCGGATCTTAAAGGGCTCGATGCCGTGGAACCGGCTCGGCTCCTCCTCCGCGAAGGAATAGCCTTTGCCCTTCTTGGTCGTCACATGCACGATCACGCCGCCCTTCACCTTCGACGCCGCCTGCAGCGCAAGCATGACGTCGCGGACGGAGTGTCCGTTCACGGGTCCGAAGTACGTCAGACCCATCTCCTCAAAGAAATCCCCGGGCATCACGATCTGCCGGATGGAATCCTTGGTCCTCTTGATCCCGCGTGCGAGGGCGCCGCCGACGTTCGTGCGGTTCAGCTGCCGCTCCACGCTGTCCTTCAGTTTCAGGTACCCCTGCGTCATGCGCAGGTGTCCGAGGTAGTTCGCCACGCCGCCGACATTTTTCGAGATCGACATCTCATTGTCGTTGAGGACGACGATCACGTTGGTGCCCAAACGTCCGATGTTGTTGAGCGCCTCGTACGCCATGCCTCCGGAGAGCGAGCCGTCGCCGATCACCGCCACCACGCGGTAGTCTTCGCCGCGGAGATCTCTGGCGCCCGCCATGCCCGCCGCTACGGACAGCGACGTTGAACTGTGCCCTGTGTCAAATGCGTCGCAATCGCTCTCGGCGGTCTTCGGAAAACCGCTGATGCCGTCCTTTTTGCGGATCGTCGCGAAGCGGTCGCGGCGTCCCGTTAGCAGTTTATGCGTATAACACTGGTGCCCGACATCCCAGATGAGCTTATCCTCGGGAAATGTCAAAAAGCGATGCAATGCGATCGTCAGCTCCACCGCCCCGAGGTTGGACGCGAGGTGCCCGCCGTTCCGGCTGACGGTCAGTAGGATCTCTTTGCGGATCTCCGCAGCAAGGTACTGCAGCTGATCCTCGGGAATCTTCTTGACGTCGTTCGGGGCGTTGATCTGTGATAACCAATCCGTCATTTCTGTCACTCCGTCTATTTGACGCGGTAGATCAGCGCGGAGATCAGCTTATACAACGGATCCTCCGGCTGTCCGCCCGGGTATCGGCCGAGCAGCTCGAGCGCTTCCCTGGAGAGGCGTTCCACCGCGATCTCCGATTCCCGCATGCCATGCAGCGTCACATAGGTAGTTTTTTGATTCTTCTCGTCGCTTCCCACCGGCTTGCCCAATTCCTCCGATGTGCTCGAGATATCGAGGATGTCATCCCTGATCTGGAACGCCATTCCGACTTTGAGAGCGATCCTGCCGAAATCCTCAACCGTCTCCGGGGCTGCCCCCGCGAGGATGGCACCGCACTCCATGGAAGCCTGCAACAGAGCTCCCGTCTTCAGCTCGTAGACAAAGGTGAGTTCCTCCTCCGTCAACGGCTGCCCCGTCTTCTCCACGTCGACTGTCTGTCCGCCGACCATGCCGTAGATACCGGCCCTCCGCGCGAGCACACGCAGCGCACGCATGACACGACCGGCCGAAGTCTCCGTCTCCTCCGCGCACAGCGCCGTCTCAAACGCGGCATTCAAAAGTCCGTCACCGGCGAGGATTCCCATCGCGTGCCCGTAGCGAGCGTGCGTCGTCAGCTTACCTCTGCGGTAGCGGTCGTTGTCCATCGCGGGAAGATCGTCGTGAACCAGCGAGTAGCTGTGGATCATCTCGATCGCCGCGAGGAAAGGATCCAGAAGTGTCGCCTCCTCCGCCCCGGCGCCGCCGAGCGCCCGGTACGACAGGAGCATCAGCATCGGACGGATGCGTTTGCCTCCGTTCATCACGCTGTATTCCATCGCCTCCGAGAGGTCCTTCTGGTAATCGTCCGTCATCGGCAGAAATCTCCGGATGCGCTCCGTGAGTTCCGCCGCAAGTCCTCCGTTCAACGGGTCACTGTTCGTCATCACTCTCTCCGCCTTCCTCAAGGATCTCAAGTTCCTTCTCCACACGATCGATCATCTCGTTGCAGCGGCGCAGCTTGCCCATTCCCTTCTTGTACAACTCGAAGGTGTCCTCCAGGGAAAGCGTTCCGCCCTCCATCTCGCGGATGATGTCGGTGAGTTCCTGCATGGACTCCTCGAGATTCTGTTCTTCTTCGGCTGCCGGAGCCGCCTTCGTCTTATCCTTCATTTTCCCCGTCTCCATTCCGGCAGACCGAGACCACATCGGCCTCAAAGCCGCCGTCCGAAACATATCCGCGGATGCGCGTGCCGGGCGGGATCGATGCCGTCCCGCTCACTGCCGCTCCTCCGACGGTGATATACGCATATCCTTTGCTCAATGCCCGCGCCGGCGACAGACCGTCGAGCCGCGCGGCCAGGATCCCGAGCCTTGCTCTCTCGTTCTGCAACCGCTGCCGCATGAGGACACCGGCCTGATCCGAAACACGGTCCGAACGGATCCTCGCATCCGCGATCGCCTTGCGCATCAGCCAGGAGAACCGCTCCTCCCGCTCCCGCAGCTGTTCGCGGTTTCGCACCAGCCGGCTCTGCGGGCTTGCGTACCGGAGTTTCTCCCGAAGCGTCGCAAGTTTCTGCCGCGACGCCTCGATGGCTTCGAGCATTTTCCGATACAGCGCCGCATGGGCGTCCACAAGCATCGCGTCCACCGCAGCCGCCTCGTAAGAAACCAGTTCCGCGGCCGCCGACGGCGTCGGTGCTACCATATCCGCCGCGAAATCGATGAGCGTCGTGTTGATCTCATGTCCCACGGCCGAGACGATGGGGATCTCGCATTCGTACACCGCACGAGCAACCCTCTCGTCGTTAAATTCCCAAAGATCCTCGATGGAACCGCCTCCGCGTCCGACGATGATGACATCGACGTTCGCCTTCGCGACTCTCCGGATGGCGCGGACGATCGTCTCCGCAGCGCCCTCTCCCTGCACATAGCACGGGGAAAGCACCGGCTGCAGATACGGGTTCCGTCTCCGCAGGATCTGTAAAATGTCCTGCAGGGCCGCCCCGCTCGCCGCGGTCACGATCCCGATCCGCCGTGCGTACGGCGGCAGTTGTTTCTTGTGATCCGGGTCGAAAATGCCTTCCTCCGCCAGCGCTTTCCTGCGCCGCTCGAGCTCCTCATACAGAGCTCCGAGGCCGGCTCTCTCGATCTTCACGGCATAGAGCTGGTATCGCCCGTCTCTCTCGTACACCGAGATCCGCCCGGACACCTGCACCAGCATGCCGTCCCGCATCGCAAACGGAAGCCCCCGGACTTTAGCGGAGGCAAACATCACACAGTTCAGCTGGCTGTCGCGTTCCTTCAGCGAAAAATAAACATGTCCGGAAGGATGGTATTTGCAGTTGGACACCTCGCCCTCGACCGTCAGGTGCGACAGAATGCCGTCTCTTTCGATAACGCTGCGGACGTAGGTGTTGATCTGCGATACTTTGTAAACGCGCTCCATGTCAGCTCCTTATCCGACCGTCTTCGGGTTCGGATTGTTGCGAAGGATCGCCGCGAGCACGCCGTTGACAAACGAGGAGGACTGCTCGCCGCCGTAGCTGCGCGCCAGCTCCACCGCCTCGTTGATCGCGACCTGAACGGGCATCTCCTCATCAAAATACGCCTCGTACACCGCGACACGCATGATCGCGAGCTCGACCTTGCCGATCCGGTTTAAATTCCAACCCTGCGCGGATTTGCCGATCATCGGATCGATCTGCGTGATCTTCGACGCCACGGTCATGTAGCGCTCATAGATGCGCTCTCGTATCTCTTTCGTGTACGCGAGATCCTCAAGATAGCGCTCCGCATGCTCCGCGCGGTCGGTTTTGTCGTGAAATCCCGTGAGAAACAGCAGTACGAACACCTGCTTGCGGAGTTCCCGCGCCGTGATCCTCGTGCGGATCTCCGGTGCCCCCGAAGCAGCTGCGCCGTTCTCCGGCTCGTTAGTAGCTTTCGTCATATCGGCACATGCCCCTCTCATTTGCGGTCCAGATCTACTCCGACAACATGCAGCGTCACCGCGTCGGAAGCAAAGCCGAGCATGCTCTCGATCGACTGGCGAACCTTCTCCTGCACGTTCTTGGCAACACGCGGCACGCTGTAGCCGTACTGTACGCAGACGGAAAGTTCCGCCGCCACACGGCCGTCGCGCAGACTTACGCGCACGCCCTTCGAATTGTTCTTGATCCCGCCGCGCCCGATCTGTTCTCTCGTCAGGTTACCGGCAAGGTATGCAACGCCCTCCACGTCCGAAGCCGCGAGACCCACAACCGTCGCGATGACATCGTCGGAAATGACTGCCTGTCCCTCTGTTCCTTCGATCTCGATCTCCGCCTCATATACGGGCGCCTTCGTGTCTTTATTCATCGATCTGACCTCCGTCAATTCTGGTCCCCGCCTATCGGCGGGCATAGTTATAAGCAATAGTATTATAGCAAAGAACCCCGTAAAAGAAAAGAACTATTTACACAGGAAAACCGCGCACTCCGGAGAGCTTCCGGCATGCGCGGTCATTTTGCAGAATATAATAAAAACTCACGTTTTATCCGACGCGGAGCGCTTCGGAAAATGCCCGGTTTTATGCATTTTCCGGTTGCATAAAATCAGGTCGGAACTACTTACAGGAAAATGTTGAACACGATCTGGTAGCCGAGGAACGCAGCGTACAGCCCGAGAAGGAACACGCCCTGCCAACGGGAGGTCTTCCCCTTCACCACGGTCGGGATCGCCAGCACGCTCATCACCGTGAGCATCACCGGAAGGTCGACCAGAAGCGACGCGTTGATACCGGCGATCATCTTCTCCGCCGGAAGAGCGAAAGGCTTGATCGTGATCGCGAGTCCGCTCACGAGCACGAGGTTGAAAAGGTTCGCGCCGATAATGTTGCCCAGGGAAAGCGCGCCGTGGCCTTTCGAGAGTGCCGTGATCGCCGTGACAAGCTCCGGAAGCGAAGTGCCGAGAGCTACGATCGTGATGCCGATGACGGCATCCGGAACACCGAGGTTGGTTGCGATCGTCGTCGCGTTGTCGATCAGCAGGTCCGCACCCGCCGCGATCAGTACCGCGCCGAGCAAAAGAAGCACCACAAGCTTGGCTCCGGACGACTGCTTCTCCTCCGATGCCTCGCTCTTCTCACCGTCCTCCGCTCCGACGGATTCCTTACCCGCCTTCAGCGCCTGAATGACCGTGAGGATCATATACACGACGAACATCGCCAGAAGTGCGATGCCGACACCGCGGCTGAACGACTTCGTGCCATAGGCAACCACAAAATAGACGCCGACCGCCGCGAAGAAGAAGCACAGCGGCATGATCATCGGCTTGCGCTCCGTCTTCGACGGACGGACCGCCAGCGTGATCGCCGAGATCAGCGCGGTATTGCAGATGATCGATCCGATCGCGTTGCCGTAAGCGATACCGCTCACGCCCTGGAAAGCAGCTCCCGCGGACACCATGGCCTCCGGCAGCGTGGTGCCGATGGACACGACGGTCGCACCGATCAGGATCTCCGGAATATGGAACTTGGCCGCGATCCCGGACGCGCCGTCAACAAACCAGTCGCCGCCCTTGATCAAAAACACAAAACCGATCAGAAACAAAACATACGGGAGTATCTTCGCGACCGTTCCGCCGGGCAGAAGGTTCGCGACTTTCTCCGTGATGATCAACAGTGAGATGTTCATAACACCCTCCGAGAATGGATTTCCGCAACAATTCATATTGTACCACAGCACATGGATTTGTAAAGTTAAATTCATGTGAAAAAGGGGCCCCTCAAAGGGCCCCTTGAACTTCATGATCAGAACCAACGGCTGAAGAATCCGCCGCCTTCGTTCTTGTTCTCATTCTTATTTTCCGCCTTGATCTCGATCGGCTCCGGCTCTTCCACCGGCTCCAGATCGTCCGCCGGGATCTCGATCACCGGCTCTTCCTCGTCGATCGGGATCTCCATCGCGGGCTCCGCGATCTCCTCGTCATCCGCCGTAGGAAGCGCGATCTCCGGCTCCTCCGCGTCGATGTCCTCCATCGCCGGGATCGGCTCGTCCGCAAGATCCGCAGGCTCATCCACCGGAACCTCAAACGCCGCGATGTCATCCTCCGCGTCGCTCACGACAACCGGTACCGGAATGTCCTCCTCGTCCGCGGGAACATCCATCGCGGGAACTTCGATCTCATCGTCCGACGGGATCTCCTCGATCGGAACTTCGATCTCATCGTCCGCGGGAACCTCAGCGATCGGAACTTCGATCTCATCATCCACGGGAACTTCGATCTCCGGCTCCTCCGCAACGGCCTCCGCGATCTCCTCGATCACTTCGTCTGCCTGCGGCATCTCGGGCTCCGCGGGCTCTTCAACCGACTCTTCCGGCAGTTCCGGCGCTGCGTCGGCTTCCTCGACAACTTCCGCTTCCGGCGCGACTTCGCGGATCTGCTTGTCGACAAGCGCTGCGACAAGCTCGTCGTCAAATCCTTCACGAAGCTCCGGAATATAGTCCAGAACCTGTACCATCCGCTTTTCGGCAAATGCCGCAAGAAATCGTGCGTACGGCTTCAAAGCCGCGAGTTTCTCCTCGCTCTTGGCCACGGTGTAGGAATCTTCGTCACCGATGATCCCGGCCACCTTCTCCTGCTCCTCGATCAGTTTCGGCGCTGCCGTCTCATCGTCGCATACCAGCGTGAGGAACCGCTTCGCACGGTCAACCTCATCGCGGTTCGTGAGGATCACATCGATCTCCTGAAGGCTCTTCTCCAGCGAAGAGAGATCCTCAAACGTGAACTCCTCGCCGCTCAGTGCCTCGTAATTATCCTTCACGTAAGCCCCCGCATCGGAGATCTTACCGAGATTTTCGCGCACGCACTCAGCTGCCTCCGGCGGCAAAAACTTCTTCGAATCCAGGCAATCCGAGATCGTGTAGATATGTTCCTCGACCTTGCCCATGCCGTCGCGGATGTCCGCGACTTTTTCCCACATGCTGTTCAACAGTTCCCGCTTGTCCACCATACCGTCCTCCTGTCATTATTTTTCGCGGCAGCACAAGCCGCCGCAACCCCAAATGCGCCTGCGCCGCAAGCCCTTCGCGACGCATTCCGCCTTACTTAGCATTATACGCGGAATGAAACGGATATGCAAATACAAAATGCGCAGCGGAACCACATTTTCCCGCTGCGCATCACCTTGGTTTCACATGACGATTATTACGTCGAAAAATCGATTATTCCGTGATTGCTTTTTAGCAATCACTCATTGCTTTTTAGCAATCGCTCATTGCTTTTTCGCAATCACTCATTGCTTTTCCGCGATTGCCCATCACTTTTCCGCGATCTCAACCTCACGGTCGCAGTCGAGGACTTCCGCGTACGTCTCCTTGAGTCCTTCCGGAACGATCAGCTTCTTAACGGGATTTCCGCTCGCGAGGATGCTCTCCAGCCCCTTGACGCCGCTGACATCCAGCTCCTCGATGCAGTTGTTCTCACAGTAGAGGACACGAAGCGCTTCGCACTCGGAGACATTGAGACTGACAATCTTATTGTCCGTCAGCTCCAGTCGCTCCAGTTTCTTCAGTCCGGCAAATGCCACCTCCTCGATCTCGCAGTCCGTCGCGTCGAGGATCTCCAGCTTTCCGCAGCCGGAAATGCTGAGTTTCTTCAAAGGATTGCCGTAACACTCGACCAGACGGAGCACCTTGCAGTTGTCGATGGACAGGCTGCTCATGCCGGTCTTGCAGCAATACAGGGTATCCAGCGCCGGAAGGTCGTGAACCGTCAGCTGTGCCAGCGGATTGCCGTCGGCCGCAAGAAGTTCCAGTTTCTTCAGTTCATCGATCTGCAGGTTTTCGATCTCGTTGTACATGCACGCCAGCGTCGTCAGTTCCGTGTTGTCCTTAAGATCCAGTTCCCGGATGGAATTGTAGCTGCAGTAAAGCTCCGTGAGAGCCGCGCAGCCCTTGACCGAGAGCTCCGAAAGGACTCCCCTGTCCGTGCTGATGCCGTTGCACTCCAGCACCTCAAGCGCTGCACAGTTTTCAACAGAAAGCTTCGCAAAACGGTTGCCGGAGCAGGTCAGTTTCGTGAGAGACTGCATGCCCGCTACCGCGAGGTCGGTCAGCGCATTGTCCGCGCAGTTCAGCTCCGTGAGTTCGGTCTCCGCGGAAAATACGATCGACCGAAGGTCATTTTCCGCACAGTTCACGGTCGTAAGTCCGACCGCGTCGCGCAGGTTCAGTCCGCGGATCCGGTTGTCGGAGCAGTCAAGTTCCATGAGTTCCGAAAGCCCTGTGAGATCCAATACTTTCAGCTGATTGCGGCTGCACACCAGTTTCCTGAGGGACTTGTTTTCCCCGATGAAGAGGTTTGTCAGCACATTGGCGGAGCAATCCAGATCCTGAAGCGCCGTAAGATACCCGATGCCGGTGAGATCACGGATGCCCTTGCCGCTCAGTTTCAGCGACACGACGGAGGAGATCTCCTCCCCGCTCAGAATACCGTCTCCGTCGCTGTCGTATCCCGCAAGAGCCGAGCGGAAAATTTCGTCCGGCACGCAGGTTTCCAGGACAAACTCCGCGGAATCCTCCGAAGGTCCGTTGGACGGTAGCTTCGTCTCCCCGACCCACAGCTCGGCGTCGACATCATACCAGAGATCCGCATAGCATTCCTCCGGCAGGAGGATCTTGCAGCCGGGATTTCCGGTCGCCTCGAGATCCGTAAGGCCCTCGCAGTTTACAAGCGAGAGTTCCTTGATCCCGTTGTTGCCGCAGGCGACGGACGCAAGACCTGCGTTCGCGTCGAGCGAGAGTCCCGAGAGAAGGTTGTTGGAACAGTTGAGGACCCGAAGTCCCGTATTTTTCGAGATATCAAGAGTGCTCAGACGGTTGCTGTCGGCCTCGAGGGTCGCCAACTCGGCGAACGGCGTCACATCGATCGATCCGAGCTCATTGCCGCTGCACTGTAAAAGCGTCAGTTTCGACTGCGGATCAAGCACAAGCTCCGTCAGCGCATTGTTCGCGCATTTCAGTTTGGTGAGCGCACCGCAGCCTTCCGCGGAAAGGGAAGTCAGACGGTTGCCGTCGCAGTTCAGGTAGGTCAGCGCGGTGCATCCGGACACCGTCAGGGCCGTCAGCGCACAGTCGCTGCAATCCAGATTTTCCAGGTTCGTAAGCCCCGAGGCTTTCAGCTCGGCGATGCGGTTGCCGCTGCAATCGAAATCACGGAGCATCGGACATCCGCTCACATCGAGCGCGTCGATCGAACTGTCTTTGCATTCCAGCACATTCAGCGCCGGAAGCTCCCCGAGCGTCAAACGGCACAGAGGGGCCGAGCCGCTCGTATTCCTCTGTCCCGAAGTGCGAAGCTCCCGGAGTGCTGCGCATCCGCTCACGTCGAGGTCCGCGATCGCATTGTTCCGGCAATCCAGACGCGTGAGCATCCGGCAGGCCGAAAGATCCAGTTCCTCGATCTCATTGCCGTCGCACAGAAGCGTCATAAGCCCCGAACAGCTGCTCACGTCCAGAGTTTTGATCCGGTTTGCGGAACAGGTGATCTGCTTGAGGTTCGCAAGCCCTTTCGCGCTGAGTTCCTTCAATTTTCCGTAGCTGTCCTCGTCGTCGGAGATGCAGACGCACTCGAGTACCTCGAGCGCCGCATTGCCGCTCACGTCGAGTTTCTCCAGAACAGACGTATCCAGATACAGCGTCGTGAGCTCCGTAAAGCTCTCAACGCCGGTCATATCCTTGATCATGACGGAGCGAAGGTCCAGAGACTTCACGATCGCCGTCTCCGCCTTCGAAAGTTTTCCGTCGAGATTCCGGTCATAGTGCTCCTTCACGTAAGCGCGGAAGTTCACGTCGGAAAATGCGGTCTCAAGATCGATCTCCGCCTCGCCTCCCCCGGGCGTCACATCCGCGCCGGGTGTCGTGCTCACGCTGTTGTTCCCGCCGATCTGCTCGCCGAGCGGAAGCCCGCCGGTGTCCTTCTGCGGGCTTCTCCCGCTCAAAAGAAGGATTGCCGTGACGAGTCCCGCCACGGCTAAAAATGTAATGATCAGACCGGTGTATTTACCGCCTTTCATATCGATCCTCTCCTCTCCGATCCGCGGATCAACCGCCGATCGAACTGTCGTTAATGCTGATACCGCTCACGGTATCCCCGTCGTACTCCACGGTGATACCCTTGCTCCCGGATACGGTGAACGAGTCCGAAGCGGGTCTCGAGGACGCCGGATCTCCGTACAGTTCGCGCACCTCGTCCTTCGAGGTCTTGCCGACCGTCACGCCCTTGGCCGCGGGGTATTTTCCGCTTGTGATGTAAATATCGTAAATGATCTGCTTGCCGTCCTTAGCGACGGTAAACACCGCGAGTTCCTCGCCGTAATAGTAGTTCGTGTCATACCCGCCCTCGAGGCATGCCTGACCCTCGACGATACGCGCCTTGGTGCCCATCTTCTCAACGTACGGCAGGAAATCATCGCCGACGGTCAACTTGTTGCCGTTCAGCGAAACTTTCAGGTCCGACTCGGAAAGTCCGGCCTGCACCGCCTGGGTGGGAGTCGGCGTCGGGTCGTCCGAAGGTGTGATGACCTCTACCGGGGTCGGCGTTCCGGTCTCGCTCGGTTTGCCGCCGATATCGATGATGTCCGGCTGCTGCTCGCCTCCCGTAGGATTCGGCGTCGACGCGCCGGGTTCCGTTGTAACTCCGCCCGTGGGCGCCGCATCGTAGCCCACATTGATATCCACCGGTACCGGCGTGGGCGTCGGTCCCTTCAGCGGTTCCTTCGGATCGCCGCAGCCGGCCGCGATCATCGCAACGGCAACGATCGACACTATCAGCAAAAGTCTTCTCATAGCAGATGTCTTCCTTTCAGTCCGGCAGACTCCGCCCGGAGCCGCCCCATTTCTCCCCTTACAATTCATAGTCCGCGAACACATACTTCGAGAGCTGCGGGTATTTCGCCGCATCCCCCGGAAGCTGGAAATGCCACCACTCGGCGCCGCTCTTTAAGGGCACCAGATCCGTCCCCTGCGTCATGATCTCATAGAGCAGGTTGGAATTATCATTGTTATATAGCATATTGCCGCGAAAATCAAGCGTGTGCATCTTCGTCTGCATGGGCAGCTCTTCGCCGAGAGTCTCCGTATCGACATAGTTCATGATCGTCAGATCGACCGCGATTCCCTTGTTGTGGTTGGAGTCGTTGGCGATATAGCGAGCCGCATTGTAATCCTTGCCGGTGTAGCCGTTGGCAAGGTTGTACCCGCCGACCGACACGTCCAGATACCGCTTGCTGACCATCGTGCGGTAGACCGTGCGCGACGTCAGATTCGGGCGGTACCCCTCGTAGATTAAAAGCGTCGTTCCCGATGCCAGCGCGTTCTTCTGGCAGATGAGCAGGTTGCGCGCGATCCCCCAGATGACCGGCATCTGAAGTTCGGAACCGTAGTGCGGCAGTTTCTCGCCGCTGATGCCCTCGATGACATTGTACCCGGTATCGGTCCAGATCGTCTCCTCGCTCTCAAGCATCGTGTACCGCGTCTCCTCCTCGGATTCCGCGTCCACAGAGTATGCCGATCCTCCCGTGGAAAAGATCGAACTGTAGGCGTTCGTACGGTTGATCCGGATCCCGTAAGGTCCTTCCTCGGGCGTGAAGATATCCATCGCGTCGATGAGCAGTCTCTCCGCGTCAACCCAGGCGTCGATCTCCTCGTTGCTGATGTGGAGGCTGTAGAAACCGTCCTCCTTGAGGAAGCAGTATCCCTCATGTCCGCCGGTGACCGTAAACGCGGTGCCGCCGGCAAATGTCTGCGACCCAGGCTGCGTCGTCTGCCCGTCACCGCTGTCCTGACCGTCCTGCCCGTCCGGGTCGTCCGCGGCATTTTCCGCCGGCTCGTAACCCTCGGGGTAGATCGCGTGCTGAAGCATCGGATCCTCGTACAGTTCCGTATCAAACTCAAGCCATACTTTCGCGCCGAGGCAGCCCTCGGTCGCGGTAAATGTCACGACACGGCTCTTCTCTCCGACTTTGAGCGTCGTCTGCGCGTTGCGGAACGGATCCCCGTAACCCGTGACGGCGGTGGTTGCCTTGAGCTCCTGCCCGAGTTTCGTCCCCTCGGGATCCGATTCCCTGCGGAGCGAGAGCGTGTACTGTGTGCCCGGATTCAGTCCCGTGACAGCGCACAAAAGCCCTTCGGCGCGGACAAACAGCGTCTCATCACTGCCCTCCGCCCGGTACGAGACCACATAGGTCTCCGCGGGGTCACCGTTCCATGTGACACGGACGGAGTTCACGTCCGTCGTTGCCGATACAAGCTCCGGCTCCGGGTACGGCGTCGGACTCGGCGAAGGCGTCGGTGTCGGTG
>JBGUPV010000055.1:0-6790 GCA_045130455.1 Lachnospiraceae bacterium
TGCTGACGCCCGCAACCGCATGAACGTGACCGTCACCGGGGCGGCCCGCCTTGTCGGCATGGACAACGGCGACAGCACCGATTACGAAGAATACAAAGGGACTTCGCGCCGCCTCTTCTCGGGCAGGCTTCTTCTGATGCTTGCCGCTCGCAAAGAACCCGGTGACATCACCGTCTCCGTGACCTCCCCGGGACTTCCCGACAGGACACTTCATCTGACGGCAATTCCTTCAGAGACGCCGGTCGATCCTGCCGTGTGCGCCTCCTCGGAAAATGAGCCTCGCATCACTGACGCTTCCGTTCTCTCCGAGGTTCCGGTTCGCAAGATCGAACTGCGCCCTGAGATCTTCCCGCAGGACACCGGCAAAACTCCCGACGGCACCCTCGTCCTGTCAGGCGATCGCCGCTCCGTTCTCGTCCGCGCCGCGATCCTTCCCGCGAACGCGACGCTTACGGAAATCACCTTCCGCGCCCTCACGGCGGACGGCATCGACTCTCCCGCGGTTACGCTCACGGTTCAGCCGGACGGCTGCTCCGTGCTGGTGACAGCGCTCGGCGACGAAGAACGTTACTTTCTGTATGCATTTGCCGACAACGGCAAATCCCACCCCGATGTCATCTCCTCCCTGGAGATGCGCAACGAAGGTCTCGGGCGCGCCACGACCGACCCCTACAGTTTTGTCAACGCCATCCGTTACGACGCCAGCAACAAAAATCCCACGCTGAGCTTCGACGGCGGCGTGTTTACCGCGGATGAACCCACGTGGGTACGGTTTGACCATATTGATTTCGGCGATTTCGGATCCGACAGGATCACGATCCCGATCTTCTCCTTCTCCGACACGCTCCCGATCGAAGTCTGGGAGGGAACTCCCGGCGAGGAAGGCTCGGAACTTCTGTTCCGCGGCAACTACGAAGCCAAGAGCTGGTACAACAGGTATCAGTCCAACACCTTCCGGCTCTCCCGGCGTCTCCGCGGCGTCACGAGCCTTTCGATCCTGCTGCCGTTCCGTCTCTCGCTGCACGGCTTCGTGTTTGAACGGCCGGACAAGGCATTTTCCGAGATTCCCGCGAACGAATGCGCCGGGATCCACGGTGACAGCTTCCGCGTCGAAGCGGACGGTGTGTACGGCATCACCAACAATGTCGACGTCGACTTCGGCGAGATGGACTTCGGCGACCGCGAGGCCGCCTCGATCACGATCCGCGGACGCTCGAGAGTGCCGCAGTGCTCCATCCATCTGCATTTTGCGACGGACGGCGAAGTGACCACGCAGATCATCGATTTCCCGGGGACCGACGAACCTGCGGAATTCACGTTCCCGCTCACTCCCGTCACCGGCCGGTGCAGGCTGTCGTTCCTCTTCCTTCCCGGGAGCAACTTCGACCTGCTCTCGTTCCGGTTCGCCTAAAGATCTCATAACTTCATCGAAAAATAAACGGCAGAGGTTTGCCTCTGCCGTATTTTTATTGCTCGTTTTCGGTTGTTTCTTCGGTCTTCGGCGTTTCCGGCGCGGAAGCGGCTTCATTTTTCGAGGTCTCCGCGGCCGGATGAAGCTTTCTGCGTTTCTCCGTAACCCAGATTAAAAGCGCAAACGCAATACCCGACAGCAACGAGATCATGCCGCCCACGAACAAAAGCGGTTCGCGGTAGGTGATGCGGATGGCGCTCGTTCCCGCGGGAACCACGACGCCCATGTATCCGATGTTGGTCGGAAGAAGCTCCGTCTCCTGTCCGTTGATGTACGCGGTAAATCCCTCATGGTACGGGATTGCGAAGCACACGACACGGGGACCGTCAGTGGTGACGGTGGCGCGGATGGTATCGTTTGCAAACGAAACGTTCGTGATCGGATCCGCCTTGCGAGCGGCAACGCTTTCCTCGTAGCCGTCGAGCGAACGGCATACGATCTCGATCTCCGAAAGCTTGAACGTGCCCGTGGCGTCAAATGTGATCGTGATCTCATTGCGCGCCTGCTTCGAGTAACCGACGTTGATACAGAACTCGTCGCGGCCGTTGTAGTACGGGTAGTTCGACGTGCGAAGATGGGCTTTCTTGGGCTCGCCGTCGCCCGAGGAGACAAGAAGCGTGCATGTGTAGGGAACCTTCCAGTCGATCTTGTCCGTCGCGAGGGGCTGGAAATCCTCCGGCTTCTCAAAGACGAACGGACCGACCTCGATCGGTTCCTCAAAAGGTTTCTTCATCGCGTCCGAGACAAATCCGGACGAGAATTTGATCGCGTGTCCGCGAACCGTCACATAGGTCTCGGCGTTCGGGATTCCGTCGAAATTGAGCGTTATTTTCGCGCCGAGGCGTGTCACGACGAACACATCTCCCGACGCCGAAACGCCGTCGCCGCAACGGATCGTAAACGGGATCGACTGACTCGTCTGCTTCGGATCGACCACCGGAATTTCCTCCGGAGCGGTCTCCAGAACAGCCGCCTCGAGAAGCGACGCTTCCTTGTCCGCGGAGTTCACGTTCTCCCACTGATCACGAAGGATGCACGTGTCGTACGTGTACACGCCGGGAAGCGCATATTCGTTGACATACAGGCGCTTGCGGGTGTCCGTGAGGAGTCCGATCTGCCGGAATCCATACGGTGCCTCACCGCCGCTGTCGGATGTCTCGATATAGTATTTGGTGCCGGAAAGTGTCGTAAGGATCGTGCGGTCATCGTAGCCGACATAGTCGTACAGGCTGTATTCACGCATCAGCATGAGCTTGCGGAAGTCCGCCGTATACGGATTGCCGATGGACCAGTAAAATGAGGTTGACGAAGTGTGGCCGATGACATTCTCATTTTCATCCAGATTGTTTCCGGAGAACCGGTACCAGCCGGAGTCGTCGAACTTGGTGACGTCGCGGCGCAGCCTTGTCGCCTCCGAGTGCTCGACAGCCATCACCGCGTTGACCACACCGATGTTTTTGGCCGCGGTCGCGTCCGAGATGAACGCGTTGCAGAAGAAACTCACGAGGAAAATGCCCGCTGTCATCACCGAGATGACCGAGTACAGTTTCTTCTCCTGCGTCTCTCCCGAATCCGGACGGATCAGCCAAAGGAAGTACAACAGAAGACCCAGACTCACGAAGGAACGGGTCGTCAGTGAGAACACCGTCACGACGCACAGAACGCCGTAGACCAGCGCGCACCGCCGAAGGAACTTGTACGTCTTGACGTCAAGCGACATCAGCTCCGGCCACATGCGCACGAAGGTGATCGTGCACAGCAGCGCCAGCGCCCAGCTCCAGCGGTTCGTCATATAGGACAGGCCGTTGAGGATCTGACCGAAGACCGGGAAGATCATCATCACGGCACAGCAGATCATGCAGATCTTAAGGAATGTGTTGCCCTTCCGCTTCCACAGAAGGCATACCGCCGGGAACACCGGAACGGTAAGTCCGAAACAGATCCAGTAGGAATCGCCCGCGGACATCAGGATCGCCGGCAGCTTCAGGTAGTAGCTGGCCGGGTAAAAGATGCGGTGATCGAAGTTTGTCTCCATGCGGGAGTTCATCAGGAATGTCCGGCACATCGGCAGGACAATGACAGCCGCAAGTGCGACACCGAAGATTGCCGCCAATCCGAGGCGGAGCATATCCGCAACGATCGCGCGCACGTCCTTTTTGCGCGTGTAGATCACACGCACGAGCGCGTACATCGCCGTCAATACGCCCAACAGATAGAAGAAATAGAAATTGCTCAGAGCCGTGATCCCGACCATGGCGATAAAGAGGTACGGCCGCTCTCTTCGAATGATCTTCTCAATTCCCACGACAAGAAGCGGAAAATAGATCATCGGATTGAGGAAGTACGGATGTCTGACAGCCGTGAAGATTCCCCAATAACAGAACACGTATGCGATTGCGCCGGCAATGTCAGCGATCCGGCTGTAGTCCGCGCATTTTCCTCGGAAATACCGGATCAGATACATGAACGCGAGCCCTGCGCAGTACATGCGCAACAGGATCATCGCCATGTAATAGAAAACCATCGCCGAGGTAGGTACCAGAAATGCAAAAAAAGCGAATGGATCGCCGATCACATAGTAGTGAAATGTCTCGAGGATACTGCCGCCTTCACTGATGGAAAAGTCGTACGCGGGTATAGTGAAGGAATGATCCACGAGGACCGAACGCCATATGGACCGGATATACTGCGCATAATACACCAGCGCCTTATAATGTTGTTTCCATCCGTCGCTCTTCCAAATGAAGGAACGACCGGCCAGATAATACCATGGAAACACGACCAGACACATCAGGAGAAACGCCGCGGTGTACGACCGGATGACGCTTCGCTTGCCGTCCTCGGTGCGTCGGATCCACTTCGCGATGCGATTCACTTCTTCTGCTCCTCCAGACGCTCTTTCATCTTTACGGGAGCCATGACCGTCTGGTCATAGCATGCAAACATCTCGTCCACCTTCTTCGCTTCCGGAGCCTTGGTGATAATGCTGATGAGCGGAACGAGGATCAGACCGCCGACCATCGAAACGACGCCGGAGTTAATGGACGACTTGAAAATGTACCCGATCACGGTGTTCGGATCGAACGTGAATACCTTGAACGATACCAGAAGCTGCATCACGGTCATTACCGTCGCGAACGTAAAGCTTGCGGCAACAGCCTTGCCGGATACTTTCTTCCAGTAGAGGCCGTACAGGAACGGCGCTAAGAACGCACCTGCCATCGCGCCCCACGAAACACCCATCATCTGCGCGATGAAGGTGATGTTCAGCGTATCCTTCAAAACGGCGAGAACCGCCGAGATCGCTACAAAGAAAAGGATGAACAGACGCATGATGCCGACCTTCTGCTTCTCGCTCATCTCCTTCTTACTTGCGGGAGCGATAACATCCAGCGTGAGCGTCGAGCTCGACGTGAGAACCAGAGACGACAGCGTCGACATCGAAGCCGCGAGAACGAGCACGATCACGATCGCGATGATCACCTCGGGAAGCTCGGAGAGCATTGCCGGAATGATGCTGTCGAAGAGGATCTTGCCGTCCTTATACTTGATGGCCGCGGAGTCCGAGAAGAGACGTCCGAAACCGCCGAGGAAATAGCAACCGCCGGCTACGACGATCGCGAAAAATGTCGAGATGATGGTACCCTTCTTGATGGAGTCCTCATTCTTGATGGAGTAGAATTTGCCGACCATCTGCGGAAGGCCCCAGGTACCCAGGGACGTGAGCAATACAACGAACAGAAGCGCCAGCGGATCCGGTCCGAAGAAGCTTGCGTACGCACCGTTCAGCGTCTCGCCGGAAGGCATCGTTGCCTGACTCTCGGAGAGTTTCGCAACCGCAACCTGAAGACCGCCGCGGCTTGCGATGGTCGCGAGGATGACCGAAACGATACCCACGAGCATGATGATACCCTGGATAAAGTCGTTGATCGCGGTCGCCATGTAGCCGCCGAAGATCACGTAGATTGCCGTGAGAACGGCCATGATCACGATAACCACCCAGTACGGAATGCTGAACACGATGTTAAACAGACTGGACAGACCGTTGTACAGGGAAGCTGTGTATGGGATCATGAAAATGAAGACGATGATCGAAGCCGCGATCTTGAGGCCCTTCGAACCGAAGCGCTTCTCGAAGAAGTCGGGCATCGTCTTGGTGTCGAGATGACGGGTCATGATACGCGTGCGGCGGCCGAGGATCTCCCATGCAAGGAGCGAACCGATGAAGGCGTTGCCGAGGCCTACCCACGTGCTCGCAAGACCGAAGTTCCATCCGAACTGGCCTGCGTAACCGACGAAGATAACCGCCGAGAAATACGACGTACCGAAGGCAAATGCGGTCAGCCAGGGGCCGACATTGCGTCCGCCGAGTACGAAACCGTTGACGTCCGTCGCGTGCTTCTTGCAGCGCCATCCGACGACGATCATCAACGAGAAGAAACAGATCAAAAGTGCCGATGTCAAACCGATCAACATGGTGGTATCTCCTGTTCGGGACAAGCCCGCTCCGGTCCTTGGTAAGCGCGCCGGAGTGCGCCGTATGATTGTTTTATTTTCCGGGACTTACGCAGCCGCCCGGCGGTCATGCGTAAAGGAAGCACCGCAGATTACTTGATCTGCGCTTCCACAAGGCTTCCGCCGCAGTAGATCTGGCGAAGCTTCGGCTTCTCGATCTTGCCTGTAGGATTTCTCGGAACATCCGCGAAGACGATCTTGCGAGGGCGCTTGTAGCGCGGCAGGTCGAGGCAGAACTCGTTGATCTCCTCCTCCGTCGCGGTCATGCCCTCCTTGATCTGGATGATCGCAAGGGTAACCTCGCCGAGACGCGCGTCCGGAATACCGATAACGGCAACGTCCGCGATCTTGTTGTTGGCACGAAGATAGTCCTCGATCTGCACGGGGTAAATGTTCTCGCCGCCCATGATGATGACGTCCTTCTTGCGGTCGACAAGGTAGATGAAGCCTTCCTCATCCTGCTTTGCCATATCGCCGGTGTAGAGCCAGCCGTCCTCGGACAGCACGGCCTTCGTCGCCGCCTCATCCTTGTAGTAGCACTTCATAACGCCGGGGCCCTTGACGGCAAGCTCGCCGACCTCGCCCTGCGGCACACTCTTACGGTTCTCATCCACGATGTCGCACTCCCAGCCGTAGCCCGGAATACCGATGGCACCGACCTTGCGGATGTTCTCGATGCCGAGATGTACACAGCCGGGTCCGATGGACTCGGACAGACCGTAGTTCGTATCGTAATCATGGTTCGGAAAATGCTCTTTCCACCGCTTGATCAGACTCGGCGGAACGGGCTGTGCACCGACATGC
>JBGUPV010000056.1:0-10822 GCA_045130455.1 Lachnospiraceae bacterium
GCGATCCGCTTCTTCAGTTTCTTCGGCTGCAGATTGGACGACGTCAGCATGCAGAGCTCGATGATCTCCGCAAAATGAACGTCGTTGCCGCCGATCGTCACCGTCACATAGTCCGCCGGCTTCGGGATCTCCTCAAAGATCTCCAGCTGGGGATCCAGGTAGTCCTTGCCGAGTTCCCCCCGCAGCGGCCGGTCAAACACCGCATAGTACTTCGACTGCGACCTGTACAGGTCGGTCGTCTTCGCACCGGAAGCCGCGACACTGTACCACGAGACTCCGCCTCGCGAAGCCCAGGGCTCGCAGAAGCACTCGCGGAGCTCCACGGGCAGCCCCGAATCATCCTGAACCGTGATGCGCCCGGGCCACGCATTTTGCGAGCGGTGCGCCAGCCAGTCGTCATCATTCACTTTTTGCTCAAGCGATTCATACTGCCCGTAGAACGGTTCCAGCCCCTCGCCGGACGAATAAGAATCCCCGAGCGTCACTACAACAAGCCCGTCATCATCCGTGCTGTACACGGGTCGCGCCGCTCTGCCCGGCATGTCGGGTGCGACTGTGCCGAACGCCAGAAGCGCCGCCGCAAGGAAAGACAGGCAACGTGACAGCCTCCTTCCGAGTCTCATACGATCATCTCCTCTTTACTGCAAAAACGAAACAAACGGGATCATCCGAACGACGCGGACGAACGGTTTGCCTTTCGATCCATGATCCGGAACACCAGCCCGCCGATGAGGAATCCGCTGATATGCGCCGCAAAATCGATCGAGATACTTGAAAACGGAACATCACTGATCCATGCCACCACGAACGGGTACGCGGTACTGTACAAAACATACGCGGGGATCGCCCAGACCTGCAGACCGATTCCCTTCTTCCTCTGCTCCGGATGAAGGAACAGCAGCACGGTCAGAGCCCCCAGCAATCCGTAGATCGCTCCGGACGCACCGACACCCAGCAGGTCCCTCGAATCCACCCAAAGGTATCTCCAAAAAGCCGCAACCAGCGCCGAACCGACGCCCGCGATCATATAGAGTGTAAGGTACTTCTTCTTTTTCAGGAATTTTTCGATCACATCGCCGAACACAAAGAGTGCGAGCATGTTTCCGAACAGATGCTCGATCCCGGCATGCATGAAGATCGCCGTCACAAGGCGATAGATCTGCCACTCCTCAAAGATGAGAGAACCGCTGGTCGCGCCGAACTCGATGGACGGCTCCAGATACTCCGAAAGATAGTCGATCCTGCCGGTGGTCACCGCAAGTCCGACGACAAAACACAGGATGAACACCGCGACGTTGATCACGATCAACGCCACCGTAGCGTACGAGCTGAACTTTCGCGACTTGATCTGAAGCTGTCTGGCTTCCTCAGCCGTCATCCCGCTTTTATGGCCCCACAGATCGCTGTTCTGCCAGTCCGGCCGTGTCACACCGGTCACGGTATTGACCTTGTCCTGCCGGAGAAGTTCCCGGAGTTCCGTCTCCAGCCACAAAAGCCGCTGCCGGAAGAAGCAGGGACTCATGTAGAGTTCCTCCGTCTTCGGATTGGCGATCCAGAACGTGTACATCCTCTGGTCCAGTCCACCGCACAGGGAGCCTGCGTAATCGCCGTCGTCCGACAGGATCAGCGTGCATACCTTCATGCTCGGCACGGAGCCGCGGAACTGATTTCCGAGCGCGATCAGATACCTCTGGTACTGGACGCGGTTCATGTTGCGCATCTCCCTGTCACTGATCAGCCAGTAAACAAGGATGGAGTTCGTCTCGATATCCTTCTCATAATATAACTGCATGCCGGAGCTGCGCAGATCAACGACATTCATCTGCCTGCTCTCGAACATTGTCTTCATCTCATTCCACATACGACTCCTCCCACACTGCGTGTCAGCCGAACAGCCGGCCGATCAGTCTCCCGATCAGACCTTCCTTCGGATGAAACACCACAACGGTATTGTCCGCGTCGGCCATCCGAAACGCATAGACCGCGAAAAATGCGATCACGATCACAAAGATCGACGCGCGATACAGCTTCTTCGGAATACGATTCCGGAAAATGAACAGTAACGCTCCCGGTATCGGCAAAAACCACAGCGGATGGTACTGCGCGGCCTTCGCAAAGTCAAGCCGCAGAAGCGACTTCCACGCGCGCGTCATGCCACATCCCGGGCAGGACACGCCGGTCACGTATTTGATGGGACATCCGACTCCCGTCAGTGAAAAAACAACATACAGCAATGCGATTGCCGCCGCGGCGGCAATCGCATCAAATACTCTTTTCTTCGTATTGCGTGAATTATGCTCCATAACCGTTCGCCTGATTGTAAGCGCTGCAGATCGCGTTCGTATTCTTGATCAGAATGTTGATCGCGATAAACGGTCCGATACCGCAGAGAAGTGCTCCGAAGATGTCCCAAAGAAGGACCGTGGTGCCGTTCTCGTTGAAGCGCATGTTGTAACGATACGCATTGTCCGCAAGGCGGTTGCCGAGCGTGTACTGCCAATAATAACCGTAGATACCGCAGGTAATGTAATTGAGCACGATATACGCGATAAGACCGGATGTGCTCTCGCCGTCACCCGAGCACGCCGTGTTAACATCCTCAGCCATCGTATAGATGAACCAGAAACCGTAGATACCGCAGGTCACGATCGTCAAGACAATGTACGTCAGAAGATTTCTGTCCGTCTTCAAACGAGGACCTCTCGGTGCTCCGCCGCCGCCCGAAAAACTGTTGCGGATATCATTGAACGCAGAGCCCAACTGCTGCTCCGCTCCGCTGAACGACTGGTTCACACTGTTCACTGCCCGATCCACACTCTGACCGAACGAACTGCCTGTAGCCGGCATCGCCGCACCGCAGCTCGGGCAAAATTTTGTTCCGTTCGGAACATTCATTCCGCACCCCTGACAAATCATAAAAACTCCTCCGCGTGTTGTATTCGTCAGCCGCGTTCTCTCACCGCGGCTCCGTAAGAAAATAGTATCATTTCTCCGGTTGGAAATCAAGCGTTTCCGCGGCACTTTGCGCAAAAATCGGGCAGGCGCGAACGCCTGCCCGATGTCCTCATCAGTTTCTGAAATAAAACGTCGTAAGATTTTGCTCTTCGCTTCCTTTGGAGAGGCAGCCGGTCTCGAGAACGGCCGAAGCCGCATCTTCCAGCAGGCTCCACATCGACACGATACCGCCGATCTCACGGGCCTCGCCGTACTCCTTTGGAATGCTTGCCGCAAGTGTGTCCGCCGCGGTGTCCCGAAGCTGCGCCGCAAGGGTCGCCATCGCATCGATCTCCGCCGAAAGCTTCTCCTTGAGACTCTCGTAATCCTTCTGCGATATCTCCGCGAAATTCGGGCAGATCCTGCCGTCCTCCACGTGAACGATCTTTCTCTCGAGCATGTCGGTGAGCTTCTCAAGCTGCGACGTCTCTCCGAGACGGTCCTCGCATGCGAGGAATACATCCCTCGCGCCCTGTTCGAAAGGATTGACGACCTTGCTCGTCAGATCGTTGTAGTTCAGGACACGCATGTAACCCTTGTTGAGCGAGTACATACCGTAAATGCCGGACACGGCAAGCTGGTTCTCCCCGCGCAGGCCCATCACATAGCCTCTGTGACCGTTCCCCAGCAACGGGAACGTGAGAGGCGTCTTCATTTTCCCTTCCGAGTCCTGTACCGCTTCCCAGAGGATCAACATCAGGATGAACCATCCCCTTGTGTTCTCATCATCCTTGTAGCAGCGATAGTCGGTCCCCGTCAGAAGACCCTTGCCCTTTTCGATCGCGGCCTTGAGCATCCCGATGTTGTCCTTGATCCCGGCTCTTGCCGCGTCGCGGACCGCATCCGTAAAGGTTTTGTCGTAGATGACCAGACCGCTGTGGTAGCGTCCGCCCTTCCTGATCAGGAGCTTGAACTCCTCAAGTTTCGCGATGTCCTCCTCCAGATACGGAACGGCGACACCGACGTCCGTGCTGAGTTCTTCGATCGTCTTGGGGCTGTCCCACACCGACAGCATGATGCTTCCCGGAAGTCTTCTCTCGAAGAGTTCCCAGTAGCCGCTCGAGTTGTCACCCCAGTAATTGAATGTAAATTTCTCCGGTGCGTAACTGTATTTTCCGAATTCTCTCTGCATATCCATACCCTTTTTAACCTTCTTTCTGCCTTCGAACAGATACTGCTTCACGTTGGTCACGGAAATCTTCAGGTTTCGGGCGATCTCCCCGCAGCTTTCACCGCGGATGTAGTGTCCGATCATGACCTCACGGTAAGTTTTGCTTAAGAGTGCCAGTTCCCTCCGGAGCAGCGAAATATCCTGCCCGTGGATCATCTCCTCCTCCGCGGTGATCTGGCAGGTTCCGGCGTAATCCTCGGGAATCTCCGTCATCACGGTCTTCGCGGCCTTTCTCCAGTAATTCCTGCAGAGATTGTCCGCAACCGCCCAGACGTATCCGAGAACCGCCCGGTCATCCTGCACCCGGGAATAGGAACTGAGCAACTCTACGGTAATGTCCGACGCCACATCTTCCGCGTCCGTCGCATTTCCGAGCCGGCGCACGCAGTAGAGGTAAATCTTCCGCATGTTGGCCAGAACGATCTGCTCCATCTGTTCTTTCGTCATTTTCTGTGTCCCTCACGGTTTTTTGAAAGCTTTCACCTGTATAGTGGCGGCACAGGGAAGAAGGTTAGTATGGTTATGAAAATAATCCGGATTTTATTTTTCGAACTCAAAGATCCACTTCTGGACACCGCCGGTTCCCGGGGTACACAGGATCGTCGGCTGACCTTTTTCCGTCGCCGTGAGAACACGTCCGCTCTCGTACGGTGTCTTGATATAGCCGCTTCCGTTGTAATCAACAACGATGTACCAGCTCTGCGCATCCACATAGCCGGTGTACTTCCAGAGACCGATGGTGTTGCCCTCGATGTCCCAGGCATTTCCGAGATCGATCAGCAGATCCGGATATTCTTTCGGCGAGATCGTGTACTTGTTATCCTCGATAACCCGGATCTTCCAGAGGCAGGGTTCGTCGGAGATCGTCAACGGGACATCTCCCGTCTGCGCGTACAGATAACCGCTGCCGTCCGCAGCCTTGATGGTAAACGTGCCGATATTTAAGTAGTTCCGCTTGATCAGCGGCCACATCTTCGGATACATACCCACAAGCTTGACCGAACCGTTGCCGGTGTAGGGAAGTTTTCCCTGAAGAACAAGCTTGTAGAACTCGAAGAAATCATAGTCGTTGGCGTCGGCAATATACTGCTCATACCCCGGGAAGGACGACGGTCCCATGTACGCGTGCGTGTTGGGATACTCAATGCCGAGAAGCGCCCCGAGGTACTCGAGCTGGTGCATCCACTCATGGACAGCCACCGCCGTCGCATAAAGAGACGGGATCTCCGGATCCGCCAAAGGATACGTTCCCTCCTTCGGCTCCGACAGGTTGAAAGTGGAGTAGCCGAGATCCGACGACAGTCCCGCAAGCTCGAGGCCCAGAATGACATCGTTGACACCATACCCCTCCTTGTCAGCGTTCCGCTCACGGTTTTCCTCGCCCGCGGTCTGAACGGTCGTCAGGACCGTGTCAACCTCCTGCTGCGCGAGATACGGCTCGATAAAAGGCATTGCGGTCTCCTTCGCGAGATACAGCCAATCCTCGCCGGGATACTGCGTGAGAGGCATGACATCGTCGATAAAATGAAGGTCCACAACGATATCCACATTGTGGTTTGCGATGCTCTCCACCGACTTCTCGTAGTTCAGAGCGACCGCTTCCAGATACTCACGGTCAAAATCGGTCATCTGAAAATCAAGATCCCCGAAGGTAACATGCGTAAAGCCGAGCCAGAGCACGTAGTACGTGACAGGCTCGTCAAGATTCGTATAGTCTTCATGATTGTACTGTGCGATCGCCGCGTTCATCTTCCGGTCGATCTCGACTCTCTCCGCGCTGAAATCATAGTCCGGCCGGCCCTGAGCCTTTGTGGGCGTCACAGTCGGCGTCGGCGTCATCACAATGGGGGTAGGCGTCGAGGTCCCCGCGGCGGACGGGCTGACCGTCGCACTCTCGTTGCCGGACGGGCTGACGGTCGTGCTCTCATTGCCGGACGGTCTGTCCCTGCCGTCCGCATCATCTTTGTCGGAGTCACAGGCACACAGCAGCATCACCATGCACGCCAGGAGAAGCAAAATGCGTAAACATTTTCCACGATTCATAGTTCTTTCCTCGCTTATATTATCATTTGTCCTGCCGGGATCATTTTCCCGACAAAAGACATTTCTCCCCAAAATATACCATTTGAGGAGAAAAGTCAATTGATTTCCGTTGTTCGGTTTCGTCGTACACCCTTATTTCATCAATTCCCAGAAAGCGATCGCGCTCGCGGCCGCGACATTCAGCGAATCCACGCCGTAGTGCATCGGGATCATGACACGGTAGTCGCAGGCTTCGATGATCTCCTTCGGAAGCCCCGGGCCTTCGGATCCGAGAAATACGGCGAGTTTTTCGTTCGCGCGGATCTCATCATTGTCGATGCCTGTGGAATCTTCGGTCAGCGCCATCGCCAGCGTCTTATAACCGTACGAATGAAGCGCGCGGATCAAGTTGAGCCCTTCCGACTCCGCCTTTGTCGCGTTGGTCCAGGGAATCTGAAACACCGTTCCCATGCTGACTCTTGACGAACGCCGCGCGAGAGGATCCACGGAGGCGTAGGAAAGAAGAACGCCGTCCATCCCGAGAGCCGCTGCCGAGCGAATGATCGCACCGACATTGGCCGGGTTCACCACATCGCAAAGAACGGCGATGCGCCGCTTGTCCGCGCAGAATTCCTCCATCGGGATCTCCGCCCGTCTCCGCAGCGTCATCCAGAGCCCGCGCACCAGCGTATAGCCGGTGATCTGCGTCACGATCTCCCGGTCCGCCGTGTACACCGGAACCGATTCCGCCTTCTCCTTCCCCCAGAAGCGCTCGATCGCCTCAAACACGGGGACGGCTTCGGTCTCCATCTTGCCTGCCTCCACGAGCATCGACAACGGCTCGTAGCCGGCCTCCAGCGCGCGCAGGATCACGCTCGCGCTCTCCGCCAGAAAGATTCCCATCTCCGGCTCAAAATAGCGGAACAGCTGTGGCTCGGAAAATCTCGCGAACACATCCAGTTCCGGCGCATGTATATCCGTAATCTTGATCAGGTTCATGGCACAAATCCCTCTATTTCAGCCACTTCGACGCGGCCTCCCGCGTCACGTGCCCGTTCTCAACCAGCATGGAAATACAATTGATACAGTAGTTCCGCGAATATCCCTCGATACCGCTGTCCAGCGCACTGCCGAACCATTTGAGCACCTGCCCGTAATCCTGTTCGACGCCGTTGCCGTACAAAAACGCCTCGCCGATCATCAGCATGCACTGTACCGAGCCCGCCTCGGCGCCTGCCAGCGCGTACCGGGCGGCTTTCTCCGGATCCTTGACCGCCTCGTCGGAATCGTACTTATAAGCAAGCCGGTAGTACTCGTCGGCGGTCAGCTTCTCCCCGTTGCCGTCATTATAGGCCATCTCCAGATATCGAAGCCCCTGCTCCTCATCCTCCCCGCGGTCGGAAGTTCCGTCGAGGAAGATCGACGCGACCCTGCGGTATACGGACGTGTCGGTGTTCCCTTTCCCGATCGACGCGAGATAGCTCTCGAGGGCCTTGTTGTGATCCCCGTTCTGAAAATACTCCTCCGCCTGCTTTTGCAGGGTGACATATTCTTCCTCTACCTGCGTGTTCTCTCCGCCGCCTTTCGGCTTCTTCCCGGAACCGAAGGGCCGGAAGATCAAAAGAAGAACGGCCGCTGTCACCAGCATGGCTGCCGCGCACATCGCCCAAACAACCTTGCTTCTTTTCTTTCGGGTGACTTCCCCGGATGATTTCCGCTCCCGCGCAGCCCGCGGCTCGGAGCCGCTCAGGATCAGCTGTACATACTTTCGGAGTTCCTCGATATGGCCGCTGAGAGGTTGTGAGACAGCATCCAGCCAGTGGACGCGCGTCAGATAGTACTCCAGCTCATCGCTCATCTCCTCCTGCGTCAGTTTGAACGGAACGATGGTCTTCTCGGCATTGAACGCCATCGCCACCTCGTTCATGACCTGCCGCGAGGTGTTGGATTCTTCGGTAAAAAGCAGGATGAATACCTTGGCGGAGCAGATGCCCTCCTTGATGGCCGGGACCCACTCCCTGCCCGGGAGGATATCCCTCGGCGCATACCAGCATCGGATCCCGTTCCTCTCAAAATCGGAGACAACGGCATCCGCCACGTTCTTATTTTTCGACGAATAACTGATAAAGACATCCACGTTCACGAATTCATCCACCGATCGCACCATTCTTTGACCTTGACCCCGACTTCCTCCGCCGACAGATCGTCGACAATGAGCAGGTCCACATTGTCCCTGCCGAGGAACCACGCTCTCTTCAGCGGCATCATATGTGTCAGATGATGCTCGAAAAAGTTCCGGCTTCTCGTAGAGTCGTTCTGCTTGTGACTGCGGAGCACTTCATCGGACGCGTCCAGGAAAAGGATCCTGTCCGGCATGCACTTCCGCACTTCGTCAAGCTCCGCCTTCAGAGCATTTTCCACCTCCCAGTCGGCGCCGATGCTCTTCGGATAATTGATCGTGTAAAACTCGATCTCCTCCGCGCCGAAGTCCATCACACTGCAGGGAAAACGGATCGCTTTCTCATAGCGGACCACTTCTTTTCTGAGCCAGAGCTTCTGGATCTCCAGATAGTCCTCATACACGTTCTTATCGAGATTCCTGCGCCGGACTTCCTCGACAACATCCGTGTTGATCTCGTAGCTGATGTCGATGTACGGCGCATGTTCCGCAAGATAGCGGACCGCGGTCGTCTTTCCGACAGCCATACACCCCTGAAGCGATAAGATCATACTTCTCCTCCCTTGTATTCTCCGGAAAATGTCGTTTCGTCCGGTCTGTTCTGTAACCAAAACACTATCCTCGTTATTTTACCATATCCGCCTTTGCGCGTCCATAAAAAAAGGAGAGCCGAAACTCTCCTTTCATTTTCGTACCGTGCCGTAATGCATTCAGCCTCTTTCAGCCGCGGATCACTTCAATTCTTCGATCCATTTCCGGATATCCTCTTCCGTTGCATTCCCCGAAAACCTCTTGCCGTCTTTCCAGTCGCCGAAAGATGCAAGCGTCGCAAGATTATGTCTTGTAGATCCGATCCCGCTGCTTCCGGATGTACAGAACGGAATGATCTCGATCATATTTCCGATCTTATAGTCTTCAACAAATGTGTCCATGATCCGGGGTTCTTTCCCGGCCCAGATCGGATATCCCACATAAATCCTGGTATAATCCCTGAGCTCAACCGGTTCACTTGCAATTTCCGGCCGCGCCGAATCATCGTTTTGCTCCCGCAAAGCGCGGCACTGTGTATTCGTGTAGTCGAGATCCTCTTCCGTGTAAGGCTCCGCCGGAACGATCTCATATAAGTCGGCATTTTCAATCTTCGCGATCATTTCCGCAACTGCCTTCGTGTTACCGGTCGCCGAAAAATAAACAACAAGCACCTTTTCCGGTTCGGTTTTCTCCGGTCCGGTTATCTCCGGTTCCGTCGGGACCGGCGCCCACTCGGCTGCTTCCAATTCAATGATGATTCTCTCGCCGTTATCGATAATAACGGTCCCTGCCGGAGGGTTCGAACTCAGGATGCAGGCGTTCATGGCCGGATCGTAATTATTCCATGACCAGAAATACCCGACAGCATAATCGGTAAATCCGGCCTGTTTCAGTCCGTTTTCGACCATCGCAACCGCATCTGTATAATATACCCCTCTGACATCCGGCATTATATACTGTGCCTTTTCGACCGGCGCTGCGGTCGGGGTCATGGTGGGCGTAGGTGCCGTAGTCGGTGTCGGTGTCGGGCTCACGGTAAGTTCAGGCGTCACACTCACCGTGGGAGCCTGTGTCACTGTGGGAGTTGCAACGGCACCGTCTCCGGACTTGTCGCTCTCCTTGTCTTTGGTTCCGCAGCCGGTCATCAGGACGGACAACATCAGAATGATCGCAACTGCTCGAATGATCCTCTTCATAATCTCTCCTTTTGCCTCTCGGGCACATGTTTTATTCAGGGTTCTCGCCTCTTGGTTTTCACCCTCAAACATACAGACGGAGAAAAAGAAACGAGATTGCATTTTTTTCAATCCTGCTCACGCAAAATTCTGTTCACTTATTCGATCCGCGATCACCCATCGGAACGCCCGCGCCGTCCGAAGGTCGGCGTTCGCAAAATGATTTCCCTCGTTCCACTCCAGCGTGCAATCGACATTTGCTTCCCGCAGCAGGGCGTATGCCTCCCGGATCCGGTCGCCCACAGCCGCCATGACAGGGTTGCGCGTCTTCTCCTCGCGGTCGCCGAGACTTAAATACACCCGCAGCGTACGTATTGCATGTTCCTTCATGTATCCGTTCATTCCCGGGAACCACACCGAAGGCGACGCTGCCGCTACGCCCCGAAAGCGGTCGGTCTGATACGCTGCCCACAGCGCAAACAGCCCGGCCAGCGAATATCCTCCGAGGTAGTATTCCTTGGACTCGTCCCCGCAGTACTTAAGGATCTCACGGAGCGTTTCGGCCGCCCCGCTCCCGAAATCCTCCCTGCCGAACACCGCCGGTGCTTCCCACGGTGACAGGTCTTTGTTCCAATCGTCGACCTTGAAGGTGACCAGCAGGAAATCAACGTTCAACCCCTCGCGGATCACCTTAAATTCATTTTCCGTAAGTCCCTCGTCATGATCGCCCGTCGGCTGGACCAGAACGAT
>JBGUPV010000057.1:0-7199 GCA_045130455.1 Lachnospiraceae bacterium
CGTGAGCTTTCCGTAGAGGAGCTCGCGGTTGCGGTTGTAGATCTCCACGTCGACCGAAGCGTCAAGGCAGCGGCTGACCGCCTTCTGCATCAGCGAGGGCGCGTTGACGAAGCCGAGCACGCGGTTGGCGGCTGCGGCGCCGGGGATGATCTCATCCGCGTCGTCAAGCGTATCCGGAAGCACAAGGTAGCCGATGCGCTCGCCCGGGAGCGACAGGGACTTGCTGTAGGAGTAGCCGACCACGGTGTTGTGGTAATACTTCGTAAGGTACGGAACCTCAACTCCGTCGTATACAAGCTCACGGTAAGGCTCATCGGAGATCAGGTAAATGCTCGTTCCGAGCTCCTTCTCCTTCGCGCGCAGCACGTCTGCGATCCGGACGATCAGTTCCTCCGGATACACGACGCCCGTGGGGTTGTTGGGCGTGTTGATGATCAGCGCCTTCGTCTTTTCGTTGATCGCTTCCGCGAGCTTCTCGGGCACCGGAAGGAACGTGTCCGGATCCGTTGCGACAGGCACCAGAACACCGTCGAAGTTGCGCACGTAGTTGCGGTACTCGCCGAAGAAAGGCGCGAACGTGATCACCTCGTCGCCGGGGTTGAGAAGCGTCTTCAAAATGACGTTGAGACCGCCGGCGGCGCCGACCGTCATCAAAATATTGCGAACGCCGAACGTCGTTCCGTAGAGCTTGTTGATATGCTCGGCAACTGCCGCGCGCACATCCTCAAAGCCCGCATTGTTCATATATCCGTGCAATACCGTCTCGTTGTCATGGGCAGCGATGTCGAGGATCGCCTCGCGGATCTGTGCGGGCGGGACAACGCTGGGGTTGCCGAGACTGTAATCATATACATTTTCCTTGCCGAATTCCTTAGCCATCCGGGCGCCTTCCTCGAACATGGCGCGGATCGCGGAACCGTTTCTGTTGAGATCGAGAATCATGGAGTTGATCATCCTGTTCTCCTCCTGTTATTCAGTTTTCGACGGGCCCTGAAAAACCGCACCCGCCGTGGTGTCATTCTACCACTGCCGAGGCAGGAAGTAAAGCCGATTTTTCTGTTGTGTTCCCCCCGTCGCTATGGTATAATCATTCAGTATTTGACTATAACCTTCGGAGGACCCTCCATGCTTGGCGGCAAGATTGAATTTGATCAGAATTTTGTGTTGGACAACCGCAACAGCGAACCGCTTCCCGTGACGATGGTGCGCGACGCTCTGGCGGAGCTTTACGGCGACTCGTTCACCGTTGTGTCCGAGGATTACGCTCTCCTGGTTTTCACGATCGGCAAGGGTGCCGTTGAGCAGACGGCGAGCCGCATCAACGCTGTGCTGCAGAAGACATTTTCCCTCGGCGACGGTCGTCAGATCCACGAGAAATCCGACTGTGTTTACTACGTCTATCCAGAGGTCATGCTGGCTCTCTCCTCGTCCGCGGACGAGGTCGACGGCTCTCCTCTTTCCTATCTCGACCATCTGGTCGGCTGGGACGCGCTGAAGGCTCTGTGCCGCGAGATCGCTCTCGTGGCTCCGCAGATCCACAAGCACAACACCCAGATCAGTTTCCAGCACATGAACTATCTCTTCTCCGTCAACGACGGAGCCGGTCTGACGACGGCGCTCAACACGTACGCCGACTTCATCACCGCGCTCGATCTCTTCCCGTTCGCGAAGGAAGACCCTGTTGCGGAATTCAAGATCGGCATCAAATCCGAGGACGGTTTCCTCACGCCCTACGATGCGGTCTCCTCGCTCCAGAAAGTCGAGAACCGCAACCGTCTCGTATGTTTCGACATCAGCGCTCTCACCGAGCGGACCAAGATCGGCGACCTCAAAGCATTCCTTCGCCAGCTGCTCCCGCTGGAGAGCGATTACCTCTTTGCCTTCCGCATCCCTTACATCGAGCCGAAGGCCCAGAAGACCATCTACGACGCGATTGCGGACATTCTCTACGTCAAATTGATCTCTGTCCCGCCGTACACCAACGAACAGCTCAAGCAGGGCGCGCAGATCGCTCTGCGCGACTATGATTTTGAGCTTGACGACGATGCCTGGGAGATCTTCTTCTCCCGCATCGCGGAGGAAAAGAGCGACGGCCGCTTCTACGGCATGCAGTCCGTCCGTAAGATCGTATGCGAAATCCTTTGGCTCAAGCACCGCGCCGACGCCGAGTACGAGAACGCGAAGGCCGCGGAAAATGAGTCCTCTTCCGATCCCGTCTCTGCATCCGCCGGAGCGGACGCAACAGATTCCGCTTCATCCGGCGAAGCAGATGAAAGCGGTTCCGCAGCTTCGTCCGCGGAAGCCGACACCGCAGACGCAGAAGCTTCCGGCGCAAACGCAACCGCTTCCGGCGCAAACGCAACCGCTTCCGCCGCAGACACTGCCGCCTCCAAAGAGAAGGCGCCCTGCCAAGCGGACCGCACGCACATCTGCAAGAACGATCTTCTCGCCCTGTCCGAGACGTACTCCGAGACGCCTCGCTCCGGATTTGACGAACTGACCGAGCTGATCGGCATGGAAGCCATCACCGAGCGCATCCGCGAGATCGTCTCGCAGGTCCGCTTCGCACTCAAGGACAAATCCGTCGAGCGTCCGACGCTGCACATGCGCTTCACCGGGGCTCCCGGCACCGGAAAGACCACCGTCGCGAGAATCCTCGGCAAGATCTTCGCCGAGAACGGGATCCTCCGCAACGGTTACTTCTTCGAATACATGTCCCGCGACCTCTGCGGTGAGTACGTCGGCCAGACGGCGCCCAAGACCGCTTCGATCTGCCGCGACGCCTACGGCTCCGTTCTCTTCATCGATGAGGCCTACGCTCTGTACACCGGCGAATCGGGCAACGACTACGGCCGTGAGGCACTCACGACGCTCGTGTCCGAGATGGAAAATCACCGGGATGACATGGTCGTCATCATGGCCGGTTACAAGGATGACATGAACAAACTGATGGAGGGCAACGCAGGACTTCGCTCCCGTATGCCGTATCAGATTGATTTTCCGAGTTATACCAAGCAGCAGTTGACGGACATTTTCCTGCTGATGGTCCGCAAGCATTTTGCGTACGAGCCGCAGCTCGAGGATGCCGCCAGGGAGTTCTTCTTCTCGCTCGACCAGAACTATATGGACTCCCCGGATTTCTCGAACGCCCGCTTCGTCCGGAATCTCTACGAACGGACCTGGTCCAAGGCGGCCACCCGCTCGCAGCTCTCCGGCGACGATAACGTGCTGATCAAGAGCGAGGACTTCCGTGCCGCTACCGCGGAGGCGGAATTCAGCGAGAAACTTCACACGCGCCACACCCTCGGCTTCGTCTGATCGAAGCCCTGACCGATAACCGATCATTACGAAACAAAGAGGTGTCTAACCATGGGAAACAGTCAGAACGAACTGGATTCGCTCCGCGTCTTCAATACCTTAAAGACCGTCGTGTCCAATCTTGTTAAGAATTATGATTGCGATGAGGAAAAAATGTCCTTCCTCTTCTTCGTCACCGCGGAACCGTTTGAGATCGCGTTCAAGCTGATGCTCCACCCCGCGGACGGGCTGCTCACGATGTACTCCAAGCTCCCGTTCACCGTGGACGAGCCGTACCGCGAAGCCTATGCCACGGCGGTGTGCCGCCTCAACTACGACCGTATGTACGGCGGAACGTTTGATTTTTCGCCGGAGAAAGGCTCGACCGTCTTCCGCCTTCCGGTGCCTTACATCAAGAGCCTGATCTCGCCTGAGTTACTCGAGAACGTCGTCCGCTCCACGCACGACACGGTTGCCCGCTACTCCTCCTATCTCTACGATATCGGCCACGGCAAAGCCGCGGAGATGCCGAACGAGTAGTCATCGAAAAATAACACATACAAGCAAAACAACCCGGCTGCGTCCGCAAAAGGACACAGCCGGGCTTTCTTTTTTTATTCGGTTTCGCCGTTTAATGCGTCTTCGCATACTGCGAGTAAGCCTCCAACAGCGCGGTTGGATACGTCTTGTCGAAATCCACGATCTCCCCAAGCGTCTTCTCCCAAAGCACAGGCTCCTCGCAGGCCGCCACGCTCGGGAACGCTTTCCGGATGATCGCGCACATGAACATTGCCTTGGCTTTCAGGTGCGGCGCGGTTTCGAAAATGTACCGGTTCCCCATGTACAGGTTCTCGATGGTCCTCGCCCGGTCCTCCACCGGCATCAGACGCGCGTAATCGTCGATGTACCACGCATTTTCCCGATCATAGGTGAACGTTCCGGTGTAGTCGACGATCTGATTGCCCTTCTCATCCGTGTAGGAATAAAAATACGGATAATCTTTGCTGTTCAGTCCGTTCATCCAGTAGTCATAGCAATCGTAGAGATCGGTGTTGCAGTCTCTCTGGATCCTGCCCTCCATCAGGTGCGTCGTCTCGTGCGCCAGATTTGAGGAAAATACGTCGATGTATGTGATATCAAACGCGACACACGGATTCCACCAGGTGATGTTGGTGACCGCCGCGGCCTGGGCGATGCTCCAGTCGGAGGTTCGCGTAAAACCGTGGCACAGATAAAGCCGCAGCTCAGCGTCCTCGTTGGTCGGTATCTCCTCCCAGAAACCGTCGGGGTACTCGCCGAGGCAGATCTCTACATTGAGGAGCGCGTCGTAAAATTCATCGCTCTTTGCGTCACACGGCTTCATCTCATAGCCGAACAGGAACGATTCCAGATCATCTTTCTTGTAGAGCACCCTCACGTGGTACCGCTCGTAGATGCGGTCGATCAGCTCCGTAACGCGGTCGCCCTTGTCCTTCGTTTCGTCAAGGTAGGAAAATCCTTCAACCGGGGAAAATGTTCCCGACAGGGCATCCCAGATCAGCAGATGCAGGCAATCGTCCAGGTCGCCCCAGAAGACGACACTTCCCTTGCCCGTCACGCCGCCGTACCGAAGGCTGCAGATTCCGAGTTCCTTCGCGGAGAGGCCCTGATCCCGCGCCGAGCCGTCCTTTAGGTTGTACACATCGGCGCTGACCTCGCCCGTGCTTTGGTTGTCCCCCTTGTCCCAGAACATGAAGGTCGTGTAGCAGTAATCTCCCTTCACATCCGTCACAAGCTCCTGCGACCGCTTCTTCGGAAGGATGATCGTCGGATCGTCTCCCGTGAAATCGTACAGGAAGGACAGACGGTGTCTCGATGTTGCCAGCAGCTCACTGTAGCAGCTGATACCTTCGCTCGGACACTCCTGCAGGACCGCGGTCCCCGCGGCCTCGTCAATGCAGAGCACACAGCTGTTGTAGGAATGATCGTACGCCTCAAAATACCGCACGCCGTCCTTCGTCAGGAAGTGCACGCTGAAATTCTCCAGCGGACTGCAGGAATAGCGCCTGACGGGCGTTCCGTCGACGGAATACTGAACGATCTCATGCGTTTTTTCATCCATGCACCAGATCATACCATCCTCGGAAACGCAGTGCACACTCGCGGAAAGCCAGAACTTCGTCACCGGCACGAGCAGGTTATCGTAGACCTGCATCGACATATCGTCAAAGTTGTAGATGAGCACTTCACCGTCCGGCAGCAGAAAACAGTTTTTGCTGTAATCGCCCGGAAAAGGCATCGAGCAGATCAGATCCGGTCTTCCGAGATGCATCAGATAAAGAGCGTCGCACTCCGGCCAGATTTCCGGCGTGACCTCAAGCTCGCCCATACTGTGATAGTCGTATTTTTCCTGCACCGTAAACAGAACGAAATCGCCGCTGACCGCAAACTGCCCTACCTCGGCATTGTCGAACGGGATCTCCGGACTTATCACGTAGATGTCGTCCCGGTCGCCCCATTTTTCGTAGAGTTCCTCTAAGGAAAATGACTTCGGCGCGCGAAGCGGCGTCGGTGTGGGCGTGGGCGTCGATGTGGGCGTCGGCGTAGATGTCGGCGTCATCGTAGGCGCGGACGTGGCGAAGGCCGTCGGCGCGATCGTTGTGCCCGGGATCTGCGGTGATTCCGTGCGGTTTCTTCTCTCCGGCGTCTCTCTTCCGCAGCCGGCCATGATCATCACAAGAATGAGAAAAAGACAAATGCTCCCCCGATATTTTCTCATACATTTAACACAGCGCGGCCGAAGCCGCGCTGCGAATTCCTCCTTTCGGTTCAGAACAACGAACTGTCAATGTCAGATGCCGACATACTCGTTGTTTTCGAAACGTCCCCTGCGGGTACGTCCGTTCGCATACTTCATAACGCCCTCACCGTGGCGCTTGTCGTCCTTCCAGCCGCCCTCGTAGCGGTCTCCGGTCGACCATACAAACGTACCGACGCCGCAGCGAACACCGTGTTCAAACTCGCCGTCATAGTAACCGCCGTTCGTGTAGGTGAACACGCCCTTGCCGTGAGGCTTGCCGAGCTCGTCGACCTCGCCCTCGTAACGGTTGCCGCTCTTGAAATTGATCGTGCGGATCTCCGCAGGCTTCACCTCGGGAACCGCTTCCGCAACTGCCTCAGCCGCTGCCTCAACAGGCTGTGCAGTCTCATTTGCCGCTGCTTCGGCGGTCTGTGCCGCTTCGTTCACCGCCGTCTCGGCGGTCTGCGCTGCTTCGTTCACCGCTGCTTCGGCGGTCTGTGCCGCTTCGTTCACCGCTGCTTCGGCGGTCTGCGCAGCTTCATTTACCGCTGCCTCGGCGGTCTGTGCTGCTTCATTTACCGCTGCCTCTGAGGTCTGTACTGCTTCGCTGACAGCCTCTGCCGTCTGCGCGGGCTCCTCGGCCTTCACCGGCTCAACAACAGCCTCGGAGAAGACTTTCTTGCCGTTCTCCCAGATCTGCGCTTCCTTCGTGCCGTCGGCATGGATCAGAACGCCCTTGCCTTCGCGGCGGCCGGCCTTCCAGTCGCCGATATACATATTGCCGTTGCGGAACTGATACGAGCCCGTACCTTCGAAGGTGCCGTTCTCGAAATTGCCCTCGTAAACCTCGCCGTTGGCCTGCGTGAAGCGTCCCTGGCCGGACTTGATGCTGTTCTCCCAGTTGCCCTCGTAACGGCTGCCCGCCGCGTAGGTCATGATGCCCTGGCCGTCGCGCTTGCCCATGTTGTAATGGCCTTCGTAAACATCGCCGTTGGCGTATTCCATGCGACCGATACCGTGGCGCTTGCCGTTCACAAAATCACCCGCGTAATGCTCGCCGTTGGCGTACGTCTCTTCGTGGTATCCGGTCTTCGTAACAGGATCGTACGGCTTCTTCTCCGGA